>NZ_JBEUEI010000022.1:0-65588 GCF_041020755.1 Kineococcus terrestris
CCCCCCCCCCCACCCCGCCCCCCCCCCCCCCCCCGCCCCCCCCCCCCCCCCCCCCCCCCCCCCCCCCGCCCCCCCCCCCCCCCCCCCCCCCCCCCCCCCCCCCCCCCCCCGCGTCCGGGCCGCGCCTCAGGCGTAGGCCGAGGACACGCCCGCGGTCGCGTCGCCGATGCGGTGCACGCGCACGGCGTTGGTCGAGCCGACGATGCCCGGGGGGGCGCCGGCCACGATGACCACGAGGTCGCCGACCGCGCAGCGGCCCATCTCCTGCAGGCGGGCGTCGACGGCCTTGACCATCTCGTCGGTGGTGTTGATGAACGGCGCGTACTCCGGCTCCGTGCCCCAGCTGAGGGCCAGGCGGCGGCGCACCGCCTCCTCGGGGGTGAAGGCCAGCAGCGGGATGCCCGAGCGCAGGCGCGCCAGCCGGCGCGCCGAGTCGCCGCTCTGGGTGAACGTCACCAGCAGCTTCGCGTCCAGCTGCTTGCCGATCTCGGAGGCGGCCAGGGTGACGGCACCGCCCTTGGTGTGCGGGGTGGTGCCCAGCGGGGCGATCCGGTCGGCGCCGTGGGCCTCGGTGTTCTCGATGACGCGGGCCATCGTGCGCACGGCCTCGAACGGGAAGGCGCCCACGCTCGTCTCGCCGGACAGCATGAGGGCGTCCGCGCCGTCCAGGACCGCGTTGGCGCAGTCGGAGGCCTCCGCGCGGGTGGGCCGCGGGCTGGTGATCATCGACTCGAGCATCTGCGTGGCCACGATGACCGGCTTGGCCTGGCGGCGGGCCAGCTCGATGACGCGCTTCTGGACGAGGGGGACCTCCTCCAGCGGCAGCTCCACGCCCAGGTCGCCGCGGGCGACCATGATGCCGTCGAAGGCGGCCACGATCTCGCGCAGGTTGTCCACCGCCTGCGGCTTCTCGATCTTGGCGATGATCGGGACGGTGACGCCCTCCTCCGCCATGATCCGGTGCACGTCCTCGGCGTCGGCGGCGCTGCGCACGAAGGACAGCGCCACCATGTCGACGCCCAGGCGCAGGGCGAAGCGCAGGTCGTCGACGTCCTTGTCCGACAGCGCCGGCACGCTGACGGCCACGCCCGGCAGGTTGATGCCCTTGTTGTTCGACACCGGGCCGGGGACCGCGCAGCGGGTCACCACGCGCGGGCCGTCGACCTCGAGGACGTCGAGGCCGACCTTGCCGTCGTCGATGAGGATGCGGTCGCCGGGCGAGACGTCGCCGGGCAGGCCCTCGTAGGTCGTCGAGCACAGGTCCCTCGTGCCGAGGACGTCCTCCGTGGTGATGGTGAAGACGTCGCCGACCGCGAGGTCGTGGGGGCCGTCGGCGAACTTGCCGAGGCGGATCTTCGGGCCCTGCAGGTCGGCGAAGATGCCGACGGCGCGGCCCGAGGCCTCCGCGGCGGCCCGCACGGTCTCGTACCGGGCCCGGTGCTCGTCCTGGGACCCGTGGCTGAGGTTCATCCGGGCGACGTCCATCCCGGCGTCCACCAGCGCCCGCACCCGCTCCTCGCCGTCCACGGCCGGCCCGAGCGTGCAGACGATCTTGGCTCTGCGCATGGTGCGAGCCTAGGGGGCGGCCGACCGGCGCCGCGCACCGGGCGGCGCCAGCGGCTCGTGGGGAGGTCGTGCAGGTCCTCCGGCGCCCGGGGACCTCGACGTGCGCCGGCGCCGGGAGCGGTCATGCTGGCGGCATGGACGTGCTGGGCCGGAACGACGACCGCCTCGACCGCGCGCGCGGGCAGGACTCCCACGTGCGCGGCACCGCCGTGGACCTGGAGATCGACGAGCTCATCGAGGAGGGCATGGGCGAGCTCGACCACGAGTACGCCGTCTACGTGCGCCTGCACCCGGACGGCACCTGGTCCGCCGAGGACCTCGCGGGGCTGGTGCGCCAGCTGCAGGCCGCCCACCCGCGCGTGGAGGACGTCGAGGCCCCCGAGCACGACGTCGTCATCAGCGTCGACGGCGACGGCCTGGACGCCGAGAGCGCCGCCCAGCGGGCGCTGGAGAAGGTCGCGGAGGCCGCCGCCGCGCGCGGGCTGCGCGGGCACGCCGCCGACGTGACGGTCATCAGCGACGCGGCCGTGTGGAGCTACGACCGCGAGCAGGTCGCCGCCTGGTGAGCCGTGCCGGCCGAGCGCCCGCGCGGGAGGGGGCCTCCCGGTACGACCGGGAGGCCCCCTCTCGCGCGTGCGGCGGCTCTCAGACCGTCAGCGGCTTGGCGTCGGCGCGCACCGGCGCCGGGAGGGCCGTGTCCCCCATGAGGTACTCGTCCACGGCCGCGGCGCACGCCCGGCCCTCGGCGATGGCCCAGACTATGAGCGACTGCCCGCGGCCGGCGTCCCCGGCGACGAACACGCCCGGGGTGCTGGTGGCGTAGCCCGGGGTGCGCGCGAAGCGCGTGCGCTCGTCCTGCGCCAGGCCGAGCTGCTGCACCAGCGGGCCGGCCTCGGGGCCGGAGAAGCCGATGGCCAGCAGCACCAGCTGCGCGGGCAGCTCCCGCTCGGTGCCCTCCACGGGCGTCCAGGTGCCGTCGACCTTGCGCACCTCGACGATCTGCAGGGCGCGCACGCGCCCGTGCTCGTCGCCCAGCAGCGCCTTGGTGCTGGCGGAGAACTCCCGGCGCCCGCCCTCCTCGTGCGAGGAGGAGACGGTGAACACCTTGGGCATCGTGGGCCACGGCTCGGCCTCGGCCCGCTCCCCCGGCGCCTGCGGGTAGATGTCCAGCTGCGTCACCGAGCGCGCGCCCTGGCGCAGCGAGGTGCCGTAGCAGTCGGAGCCGGTGTCGCCGCCGCCGATGATGACCACGTCCAGGCCGTGGGCGTCGATGTAGTCCTGCGGGCGCTCCTCGCCCACCGCCACGCGGTTGGTCGGCGGCAGGAACTCCATCGCCTGGTGGATCCCGGCCAGCTCGCGGCCGGGGACGTCCACCTCGCGCCACTGGGTGGCGCCCGTGGCGACCACGACGGCGTCGTAGCGCTCGCGCAGCTGCTCACCGGTGATGTCGGTGCCGATGTCGACGCCGGGGCGGAAGCGGGTGCCCTCGGCCTCCATCTGCGCCAGGCGGCGGTCCAGGACGGAGCGCTCCATCTTGAACTCGGGGATGCCGTAGCGCATCAGCCCGCCGATCTTGTCGTCGCGCTCGAAGACCGCGACGGTGTGACCGGCCCGGGTCAGCTGCTGCGCGGCCGCCAGCCCCGCGGGGCCGGAGCCGACGACGGCGACGGTCTTGCCCGTCAGCCGCTCCGGCGGGCGCGGCTCCAGCCAGCCGCGCTCGGCGGCCGTCTCGGCGATCATCACCTCGACCTGCTTGATGGTCACCGGCGGCTGGTTGATGCCCAGCACGCAGGCCGACTCGCACGGGGCCGGGCACAGCTTGCCCGTGAACTCCGGGAAGTTGTTCGTCGCGTGCAGGCGCTCGGAGGCCTCGGCGAAGTCCCCGCGCGTGACCAGGTCGTTCCACTCGGGGATGAGGTTCCCCAGCGGGCAGGCGCTGTGGCAGAAGGGGATGCCGCAGTCCATGCAGCGGCCCGCCTGCCGGCGCAGCTGGTCGGTGTCCTGCTTCTCGTACACCTCGCGCCAGTCCATCAGGCGCAGCGGGACCGGCCGGCGCGGCGGCAGCTCGCGCTCGCGGACCCGCAGGAAACCCCGGGGATCAACCATGAGAAGCCTCCATGATGCGGGTGAGCACGGCGTCGGAGTCGGGCTCCAGGCCCTCGTCGACGGCCTTGGCCCGGACGTCCAGCACGCGCTGGAAGTCCCGCGGGACGATGGTGGTGAAGCGCTGGCGCGCGGCGCCCCAGTCGGCCAGGAGCCGGGCGGCCAGCGGGGAGTCGGTGTTCTCCCGGTGCTCCACGAGCAGGTCGTGGACGCGGGCGGCGGCCTCGTCGTCCAGGGGGCGCAGCGAGACCATGTCGTGGTTGACCCGGTGCTCCTTGAGGTCGAGCACGTGGGCGAACCCGCCGGACATGCCGGCGGCCACGTTGCGGCCCGTGCGGCCCAGGACGACCACCTCACCGCCCGTCATGTACTCCAGCGCGTGGTCGCCCACGCCCTCCACGACGGCGGTGGCGCCGGAGTTGCGCACGCAGAAGCGCTCGCCGACCTCCCCGCGCAGGAACAGCTTGCCGCTGGTGGCGCCGTAGCCGATGACGTTGCCGGCGACGATGTCGCGCTCGCGCACGGCCGAGGCGCGGTCGGGGCGGACCACGACCGTGCCGCCGGACAGGCCCTTGCCGACGTAGTCGTTGGTGTCGCCGACCAGGCGCAGCGTGATGCCGCGCGGCAGGAAGGCGCCGAAGGACTGCCCGCCCGAGCCGGTCAGGGTGACGTCGATCGTCCCCTCCGGCAGCCCCCGCTCGCCGTGGCGCAGCGTCAGCTCGTGCCCGAGCATCGTGCCCACGGTGCGGTTGACATTGCGGATCGGCAGCTCGAAGCGCACCGGCGTGCCGTGCTCCAGGGCCTCGGCGCTGCGCTCGATGAGCACGTGGTCCAGGGCCTTCTCCAGGGCGTGGTCCTGGGTGGTCGAGCAGTGCAGCGTCGTGCCCTCCGGCACCGCCGGCGCGTGCAGGATCGGCGACAGGTCCAGGCCCGAGGCCTTCCAGTGCGCCACGGCGCGGCGGGTGTCGAGGACCTCGACGTGCCCGACGGCCTCCTCCAGCGACCGGAAGCCCAGGGAGGCGAGCAGCTCGCGCACCTCCTGCGCCAGGAACTCGAAGAAGGCCACGACGTGGTCGGCCTGGCCCGTGAAGCGGGCGCGCAGCTCGGGGTTCTGGGTCGCGACGCCGACCGGACAGGTGTCCAGCTGGCACACGCGCATCATGATGCAGCCGGCGACCACCAGCGGGGCGGTGGCGAAGCCGAACTCCTCCGCGCCCAGCAGCGCGGCCACGACCACGTCGCGGCCGGTCTTCAGCTGGCCGTCGACCTGCACCGAGATGCGGTCGCGCAGGCCGTTGACCACGAGCGTCTGCTGCGTCTCGGCCAGGCCCAGCTCCCACGGCCCGCCGGCGTGCTTGAGGCTCGTCAGCGGCGCGGCGCCCGTCCCGCCGTCGTGGCCGGAGATCAGCACGACGTCGGCCTTGGCCTTGGACACGCCCGTGGCGACCGTGCCGACCCCGACCTCGGAGACGAGCTTGACGTGCACGCGCGCCGAGGGGTTGGAGTTCTTCAGGTCGTGGATGAGCTGGGCGAGGTCCTCGATCGAGTAGATGTCGTGGTGCGGCGGCGGCGAGATCAGCCCCACGCCCGGCGTGGAGTGCCGCGTCCTGGCGATGTTCGGGTACACCTTGTGCCCGGGCAGCTGCCCGCCCTCGCCGGGCTTGGCGCCCTGGGCGACCTTGATCTGCAGGTCGGTGGCGTGGGTCAGGTAGCTGCTGGTGACGCCGAAGCGGCCGGAGGCGATCTGCTTGATCGCCGAGTTGCGCACCGGGTCCAGCAGGCGGTCCACGTCCTCGCCGCCCTCCCCGGTGTTGGACTTGCCGCCCAGCCGGTTCATCGCCACGGCCAGGACCTCGTGGGCCTCCTGGCTGATCGAGCCGTAGCTCATCGCGCCGGTGGAGAAGCGCTTGACGATCTCGCTGACCGGCTCGACCTCCTCCAGCGGCACGGGCTCGCGCACGCCCTTCTTCAGCTGCAGCAGCCCGCGCAGCGTCATGAGCCGCTCGGACTGCTCGTCCACGCGCTGGGTGTACTCGCGGTAGACCTGCTCGTTGCGCTGGCGGGTGGAGTGCTGGAGCTTGAAGACCGTCTCGGGGTCGAACAGGTGCGGCTCGCCCTCACGGCGCCACTGGTACTCCCCGCCGATCTCCAGCCGGCGGTGCGCGCGCTCCTGGCCCTCGACGGGGTAGGCCACGCGGTGGCGGCGGGAGACCTCCTCGGCCAGGACGTCGAGGCCGACGCCGCCCAGGCGCGAGGTCGTGGCGGTGAAGTACTCGTCCACCAGCGTCTGGCTCAGGCCGATGGCCTCGAAGACCTGCGCTCCGCGGTAGGAGGCGACCGTGGAGATGCCCATCTTGGACATCACCTTCAGCACGCCCTTGCCCAGCGCCTTGATGAGGTTCTTCACCGCGGTCTGCGCGTCGACGTTGGTGATGACGCCCGTGCGTACGAGGTCCTCGACCGTCTCCATCGCCAGGTACGGGTTGATCGCGGCGGCGCCGTAGCCGATGAGCAGCGCGACGTGGTGCACCTCGCGCACGTCGCCGGCCTCGACGATCAGACCGACCTGGGTGCGCAGCTTCTGGCGCACCAGGTGGTGGTGCACCGCCGAGGTCAGCAGCAGCGAGGGGATCGGCGCGTGCTCGGAGGTGGAGTCGCGGTCGGAGAGCACGACGAAGACGGCGCCGTCGGCGATGGCGCGCGAGACCTCCGCGCGGATCTCCTCGATGCGCCGGGCCAGCTCCGCGCCGCCGCCGGCGACCCGGTACAGGCCCTTGACGGTGTGCGTCGTGCGGCCCGGGTTGCGGCGGTCGCGGTCGATGTGGACGATCTTGGCGAGCTCGTCGTTGTCGATCACCGGGAAGGGCAGCACCAGCTGGTGGCAGTGCGCCGGGGACTCCGTCAGGACGTTCTGCTGCGGGCCCGCGATGGTCATCAGCGAGGTGACCAGCTCCTCGCGGATCGCGTCCAGCGGCGGGTTGGTCACCTGCGCGAACAGCTGCGTGAAGTAGTCGAAGAGCAGCCGGGGGCGGTCCGACAGGACGGCCAGCGGGGTGTCGGAGCCCATCGAGCCGATCGGCTCGGCGCCCGCGCGCGCCATCGGCGCCAGGATCAGGCGCAGCTCCTCCTCGGTGTAGCCGAAGGTCTGCTGCCGGCGCGCCACCGAGGCGTGCGTGTGCACGACGTGCTCGCGCGGGGGCAGGTCGCCCAGGTGCACGACGTTCTTCAGCCACTCCGCGTACGGCTGGGCCGCGGCCAGCTCGGCCTTGACCTCCTCGTCGTCGACGATGCGCCCGCGGGCGGTGTCGACGAGGAACATCTTGCCCGGCGCCACGCGGCCGCGGGAGACGATCGAGGCGGGGTCCAGCTCCAGGACGCCGACCTCGCTGGCCAGGACCACCAGGCCGTCGTCGGTGACCCAGTAGCGCGAGGGGCGCAGGCCGTTGCGGTCCAGGACGCCGCCGATGACGGTGCCGTCGGTGAAGACCAGGTTGGCCGGGCCGTCCCACGGCTCGGCGGACATGGCGTGGAACTCGTAGAAGGCCCGGCGGGCCGGGTCCATCTCGGTGTTGTTCTCCCACGGCTCGGGGATCATCATCAGCACCGCGTGCGGCAGGGAGCGCCCCGCCAGGTGCAGCAGCTCCAGGACCTCGTCGAAGGAGGCCGAGTCCGAGCCCTCGGTCGCGCACACCGGGCCCAGCCGCTGCACGTCGCCGGGGATGAGCGGGGTGCTCATCGTGGACTCGCGCGCGGCCGTCCAGTTGCGGTTGCCCTTGACCGTGTTGATCTCGCCGTTGTGGGCGATCGTGCGGAAGGGGTGCGCCAGCGGCCACGAGGGGAAGGTGTTCGTGGAGAAGCGGGAGTGGACCAGGCCCAGCTCGCTGGTGAAGCGGCGGTCGGACAGGTCCGGGAAGAAGGGCTCCAGCTGACCGGTGGTCAGCATGCCCTTGTAGACCAGCGTCCGCGCCGACAGCGAGGGGAAGTACACGCCCAGCTCGCGCTCGGCGCGCTTGCGCACCGCGTACACGCGCCGGTCCAGGTCGATGCCCGCCTCGCCGGCCAGGCCCTCGACGAAGACCTGGGCGAAGAAGGGCATGCAGGCGCGCGCCTGCGCGCCGACGAGGTCGGCGGTCACGGGCACGTCGCGCCAGCCCAGGACGCGCACCTGCTCCTCGGCGGCGATCTCCTCCACGCGCGCGACGGCGGCGGCCCGCTCGTCGGGGTCGACGGGCAGGAAGGCGTTGCCGACGGCGTAGGCGCCCTTGGCGGGCAGCTGGATCCCCAGCTCGGCGGTCACGGCGCGCAGGAACTCGTCGGGGACCTGGGTGAGGATCCCGGCGCCGTCGCCCGTGGTCGTCTCCGCGCCCACCGCGCCGCGGTGGTCGAGGTTGCGCAGGGCCGTCAGGGCGTGCTGGACGATGTCGTGCCCGGGCTCACCGCGCATGGTCGCCACGAAGGCGACGCCGCAGGCGTCCTTCTCGGAGGCGCGGTCGTACAGGCCCCCGCCCTCGGGCAGCGAGGAGAAGGGCAGCGGGTTGGTCGTGCGGTCCGCGGGGGTCCGCGGCGCCAGGGGGAACGACATGGGTGCACCGTCCTGGGAGGTGAGACCCGCAGGGCCTCGGTGGACAGGGGGAGTCCCGGGCGGCGACGTGCGTCGTCCCCGGGCGAGTCCGACTCTCGCTGGGCTGGCCGCGCGCCCGGCGGGCACGCGTCGAACGGGGGGCGGCGCTGGCCCACGTTCACCTCACTGTAACGCCCGGGACCGACGCATCAGCGCCGCCGGGTCGTCACCGAACCATCACGAACCGGCGTCACCGGGGTGCGGCGCCGTCCTCGCGCGGGTCCTCTCGAGAGCCGCTGACCGGCTCGCTCACGGTCCGTGGCTGCGCCGGGTGCTCAGGCTCGCCGGGGCGCTCGACGCCGCCGGCCGGTCCACCGGGCGGGGTGTCCGCCGGGGTGGCCAGGGAGGACGGTACCCGCTCCAGCGGCTGGTCCGGACCACCACCGTGACGGCGGCGGGAGACCACCAGCGCGACCAGGGCCACCAGCAGGACCAGGGCGCTGACCCACGTGTTGACGCGCTGGCCGGCGATGATCGTGGCCTCGTCCACCCGCAGCGCCTCGGTGACCGAGCGCCCGGCCGTGTAGAGCGCGACGTACAGCCAGAAGGCCTGACCGTGCCGCAGCCGCCAGCGCCGGTCGGCCAGCACGATGACGGCCGCGGCCAGCAGGCACCACAGCGACTCGTACAGGAACGTCGGGTGGAAGGTGCCCAGCACCTCGGGGGTGCCGTCCGGGCCGGTGACCGCGCGGCCGGTCGAGCCGTCCCAGCGGTGCACCTCCAGCGCCCACGGCAGGTCGGTCTCGCGCCCGTACAGCTCGTTGTTCCACCAGTTGCCCCAGCGGCCCACGGCCTGCGCCACCAGCAGACCCGGGGCGATGGCGTCGGCGAGGGGCACGAACCGGTAGCCCGCGCGCCGGCAGGCGATCCACGCGCCCACGGCCCCCAGGGCGATGGCCCCCCAGATCCCCAGGCCGCCGTCCCACACGTACAGGGCCCGCACGGGGTCCCCGCCGGGGCCGAAGTACGCGTCCGGGGAGGTGACGACGTGGTACAGCCGGGCGCCGACGATGCCCAGCGGCACCGCCCACACGGCCACGTCGAGGGGGAAGTCCTTTCGCCCGCCGCGCGCGCGCCAGCGCCGGTCGGTGATCCACAGGCCGAGCACGATGCCCAGCACGATGCACAGGGCGTAGGCGCGCACGGGCACCGGGCCCAGGTACCAGACGGCCTGCGCCGGGCTCGGGATCGCGGCGACCAGGCCGGTGCTCAGGCCCGTGCTCAGACCGGCGGTCACGGGGCGGCCACCGCGGCGACCTGCTCGCGCAGGTACTGCGGGCCCTGCGCGCCGATCAGCTGGGAGGCGTCCAGGTCCACGGCCTCCCCGCCGCCGGCGGGGGTCAGCCGCACGGTCGGGGTGCCCTGCACGCCCTGCTCGCCGCGCGCGGCCTCCACCCGGCGCACGTAGCCGACGTAGGTGCCCTCGTCGTAGGCGCGCTGCCAGGCCTCCAGGTCCGGCACGCCGGCCTCCTCGGCGAAGGAGCGCAGCTGCTCGTCGGTGTACCCGTCGCCCTCCGAGCCCGGGTTGCCGTCGTGGCCGGGCTGGCCGGCGAAGACGACCCGGGTGTACTCGGCGAAGCGGTCCTGCTCGGCGGCGGCCGCGGCCGCGGAGGCCGCCCGCTCGGAGGAGTCGTTGCGCAGGTTGGCGTCCAGGAAGGTCACCGTGTGCACGACCACGCGGGCCTCGCCGTCGGCGGCCAGCTCGGTGAACGCCTGACCGGTGGTGTCCTCCAGCTGCGCGCAGAAGGGGCACTGGTAGTCCAGCCAGAGGTCGACCGTCGGGGCCGCGCCCTCCGCCGGGCTGCCGGGCAGCACGACGCCGCCGGAGGCGGAGGTCGCGGCGGCCGGGGTCGCGCCCTCCGTCGACGTCGACGCGTCGCGCTGGCGGACCACGAGGACGACGACCGTCGCCACCACCGCGAGCGCGACGACGACGGCGGTGGTGACGAGCGTCACCCGGCGCCGGCGCTCGCGGGCCAGCTCGCGCTCGCGCAGCGCCGCCGCCTTGGCGCGCCGGGCCTCGCGCGCGTCCTCGGCCTGGCCGGCGCGGGCGGGGTTGCCGCCGGGGCGCTTCCTGCTGCTCACGAAGGGACTCCTCACGGGACGCGCGGACGCCCGCGGGCGGGCCCGCGGGCGGGCGGGAGCGCGCGAGCGCCCTCCCGCGGGTACGACTCCCGGGCCGGGCGGGGGGTTCCGGCGGCCCGGGCGGGCCTCAGCGGCGCCGCACGCCGGCCGACAGGTCGGCGGCCAGGGCGCCCACGGCCCGCACGCCCTCGGCCGTCGAGGACGCCTCGAGCAGCCGGGAGACGAACGCGGAGCCGACGATGACGCCGTCGGCGTAGCCGGCGACCTCCTGCGCCTGCTCCGGGGTGGACACGCCCAGGCCGACGCACACGCGCTCGGCACCGGCGGCGCGGGTGCGCGCGACGAGGTCGCGGGCCCCGGCGCCGACGCTGGCGCGGGCGCCCGTGACGCCCATCAGGGAGGCGGCGTAGACGAAGCCGCGGCAGGCGGCCGTCGTGCGCGCCAGGCGCGCGTCGGTGGAGCTGGGCGCGACGAGGAAGACGCGCTCCAGGTCGTGCGCGTCGCTGGCGGCCAGCCACGCGCCCGCCTCGTCGGGGATGAGGTCGGGCGTGATGAGCCCCGCTCCCCCGGCCGAGGCCAGGTCGGCGGCGAACCGGTCGACGCCGTAGCGGTCCACCGGCGGCCAGTACGTCATGACGAGGACCGCCGCGCCCGTGGCGGCCACGGCCTCCACCGCGCGCAGCACGTCGGCCGGGCGGGTGCGGGCGGCCAGCGCGGCGTCGACGGCGCGCTGGATGGTCGCCCCGTCCATCGTCGGGTCCGAGTACGGCAGGCCCAGCTCGACGACGTCCGCGCCGCCGTCGACGGCCGCCTTCGCGGCCTCCACGCTGCCGGCCACGTCGGGGAAGCCGACCGGCAGGTACGCCACGAGGGCCGCGCGGCCCTCCCCGCGGGCCCGGTCCACGGCCGCCGCGGCCCGGCCGGCGGCGGGCGCCGCCGTCCCGGTCGCGCCCGCCGGCTGCTGAGCCGCGCTCACCACCCGGACGCCTCCGTCTCCTCCGGCGCGTCCGCGACGCGCTCCGCCTCCGAGGCCACCAGGTCGGCGTCGCTGACCAGCCCGAACCAGCGGGCCGCGGTGTCCACGTCCTTGTCGCCGCGCCCGGACAGGCTGACGAGCACCACCGGCGGCTCCTCGTCCGGCCCGCGCCGCGCGGCCAGCTCGCGGCCGACGACGAGCGCCCCGGCGAGGGCGTGCGCGGTCTCGATGGCCGGGATGATGCCCTCGGTGCGGCACAGCAGGCGGAAGGCCTCCATGGCCTCGGCGTCGGTGACCGGCCGGTACGTGGCGCGGCCGCTGGCCGCCAGCCAGGCGTGCTCGGGACCGACGCCCGGGTAGTCCAGGCCCGCGGAGATGGAGTGCGAGTCCAGCGTCTGGCCGTCCTCGTCCTGCAGGACGTAGCTGCGCGAGCCCTGGAAGACGCCCGCGGCGCCGCCCGTGATGGACGAGGCGTGCCGCTGGGTGTCCACGCCGTCGCCGCCGGCCTCGAAGCCGAAGAGGGCGACCTGCGGGTCGTCGAGGAAGGCGTGGAAGATCCCGATGGCGTTGGAGCCGCCGCCCACGCACGCGCACACCGCGTCCGGCAGGCGGCCGACGAGCGCCGGCACCTGCTCGCGGGCCTCCAGGCCCACCACGCGCTGGTAGTCGCGCACGAGCACCGGGAAGGGGTGCGGGCCGGCGACCGTGCCGAAGACGTAGTGGGTGGTGTCCACGGAGGCCACCCAGTCGCGGAAGGCCTCGTTGACGGCGTCCTTGAGGGTGCGGGTGCCGACCGTGACGGGCACGACCTCGGCGCCCAGCAGGCGCATCCGGGCGACGTTCAGCGCCTGGCGGCGGGTGTCCTCCTCGCCCATGTAGACCGTGCACTCCAGCCCCATGAGCGCGGCGGCCGTCGCGGTGGCCACGCCGTGCTGACCGGCGCCCGTCTCGGCGATGACCCTCTTCTTGCCCATCCGGCGGGTCAGCAGCGCCTGCCCCAGCACGTTGTTGATCTTGTGCGAGCCGGTGTGGTTGAGGTCCTCGCGCTTGAGCAGCACGCGCGCGCCGCCGGCGTGCGCGGCGAAGCGCGGCACCTCGGTGACGATGCTCGGGCGCCCCGAGTAGCTGCGGTGCAGCTCGGCCAGCTCGGCCAGGAACCCCTCGTCGGCCATCGCCGCGGTGTGCGCGGCCTCGATCTCGTCGAGGGCGGCGACCAGGGCCTCGGGCACGAAGCGGCCGCCGAAGTCGCCGAAGTAGGGACCGCGCTCGGCGGCCAGGGAGCGGGGGGAGGTCGGCGCGCTCACGGGCGCACCGCCTGCACGGCCGGGTGGGCGCCGGCGGCGACGAGGTCGGCCACCGCGCGGCGCGGGTCGTCCCCGCGCACGAGCGTCTCGCCGACCAGCACGGCGTCGGCGCCGGCGCGCGCGTACTCGACCACGTCGTGCGGGCCGCGCACCCCGGACTCGGCGACCTTGACGACCGTCTCGGGCAGCAGCGGGGCCAGGTCCGCGAAGCGGCCGTTGTCGACCTCGAGGGTCTTCAGGTCCCGGGCGTTGACCCCGACGACGCGGGCGTCGGCGTCCAGCGCGCGGGCCACCTCCTCGGCCGTGTGCACCTCCACCAGCGCGGTCATGCCCAGGGAGCGGGTGCGCTCGACCAGCGAGACGAGGGCCTCCTGCTCGAGGGCGGCCACGATGAGCAGGACGACGTCCGCGCCCCACGCCCGCGCCTCCCACAGCTGGTAGGACTCCACGACGAAGTCCTTGCGCAGCACGGGGACGTCCACCGCGCAGCGCACGGCGCGCAGGTCCTCCAGGCTGCCGCCGAAGCGGCGCTGCTCGGTCAGGCAGCTGATGACGCTGGCGCCGCCGAGCTCGTACTGCGCCGCCAAGTGCGCCGGGTCCGGGATGTCGGCCAGCGCGCCCTTGGAGGGGCTGCGGCGCTTGACCTCCGCGATGACCTTGACGCCGCGCTGCGCCTCGTCGCGGGGCCTGAGCACCGCGACCGCGTCCTTGGCGGGCACCTGGCGCCGGGCGCGCTCCTTCAGCTCGTCCAGCGAGGTGAGCGCCTTGCGGGCGGCCAGGTCCTCACGGACACCGGCGAGGATGTCGTCGAGCACGGTCACGCCCCGATGCTAGCCCCGGCCGGGCGCGCCCCCGAGCCGCCCGCCCGTCCGGCGCACCGCCCGCCGCACGCGCGACGGCGCGCGCCCCCGCCGGGGGGACGCGCGCCGTGGGTGGCCGCGGCGGGCCGGGTGTCAGTGCGAGGGGCGGCGCAGGCCCACCGGCTTGCCGGAGGCGTCCTTGACGCCGTACCCGGCCTTGGACAGCGCGAAGCTGGCCACGAGCGAGGCGAGGATCACCACGCTGCCGACGACGCCCCACACCAGGCTGGGGAACACGACCGCCAGGCACAGGATCAGGAAGCCGACGAGGGCGATGCCCACCCCGGCCCAGGCCGCGACGCTGTGCCCGTGGCCGAGCTCGTCGTGGGCGCCGTCGGGGTGCTGGTCTTCAGGTCGCTCGGTCGTCACGGTCGCTCCTCGGTCACGGTCTGCGTGCGGTCCTGCCGACGGCCACGGTACCGGCGCCCGCGCTCAGCGCGACGGGCCGGACCCCGGGGGACCGGTGGACCCGCCGCCCGCCGGCCCGCCGCCCGTGGGGTCGTCCCCGCGGGTCAGGGAGTCCCACGCCGCCGCCGGGTCCTCGGCGGCCCCCGGGGCGCGGGGGGCCGGGTGCGCGCCGGGGGCCCCGGAGGTCACCGAGGCGTCGCGCTCGTAGCGGCGCGAGGCGGGGGCGCCGGCCCAGCGGCGGCCGCGCACGAGCACCCCGGCGCCCGCCAGGGCCGCCGCGGCTCCGGCGGCCGCGGACACCGCCGGCCACGGCGAGACGTCGACGGGACCGGCGGCCGCGGCGCTCGTGCGCCCGCTGGCCGCCCGGGCCGCCGCGTCCAGGCCGTCCTGCGGCTGCGCGAGGACCGCGAGGCTGGCGGCGGCCACGCCCGTCCCGGCCAGCAGCAGCACGAGGGCGGCCAGCGCGCGCGCCAGGCGGCGGCCGATGGCGGCGGCGAGGGCGGCCGCGGCGCCGACGAGGGCCGCCGCGGTGGCCAGCGGGGCCGCCGCGCGGCCGGTGGCGCCCACCGGCACGAGACCGGTGGGGGTCTCCACCGCGCCCGCCAGCCACTGCGGCGCGCCGGCGGCCAGCGCCAGCAGCGACCCGCCGGCCGCGAGGAGGAGCAGGGCGCCGCGCTCGCGGGCGGGGTTCACGCCCCCGGCCCCGCCGCGGCGACGGGCAGCGGGCGGGCGTCGAAGCAGGTGCGGTCGCCGGTGTGGCAGGCGGCGCCGACCTGGTCGACCTCGACGAGGAGGGCGTCGCCGTCGCAGTCCAGCGAGACGCGCTTGACGTGCTGCACGTGCCCGGAGGTGTCGCCCTTGCGCCACAGCGAGCGCCGGCTGCGCGACCAGTACGTCGCCCGCCCCGTGGTCAGGGTGCTGGCCAGGGCCGTCTCGTCCATCCACGCCACCATGAGGACCTCGCGGGTGTCGTGCTGCTGCACGACGGCGCACACCAGGCCGGCCGGGTCGCGCTTGAGCAGCGCGGCGACGGCCGGGTCGAGGACGGGGACGGCAGCGGGCACGGGAGCAGCGGGGACGGCGTCGGGCACGGGCTCGATGATGGCACCGCCCGCGGCGACGGCCCGCCCGCCGTGCGACGATCCCGCCGTGACCGCCCTCGCCGCCCGCGAACGCTCCGGCCTCTGCGACGACGCGCTGGCCGCCGGCCCGGACGCGCCGACGCTGTGCGAGGGGTGGAGCGTGCGCGACCTGCTCGTGCACCTGCACGTGCGCGACGGGCGCCCCGACGTGGCCCTCGGCGAGGCCGCCGGGCGGCTGCTGCCCGCCCTCGGCCGCCGCGCCGGGCGGGTGCAGCAGGACCTGGCCGCCCTGCCGTTCGGCGAGCTCGTCGAGCGGGTGCGCTCGGGGCCGCCGGCGTGGAGCCCGGCCCGCGCGGGCGCCGTCGACGAGCTGGTCAACCTCGCCGAGTTCTTCACCCACCGCGAGGACGTGCGCCGGGCGCAGGACGGCTGGGCCCCGCGGGAGCTGGACGCCCAGGAGTCGCGGGCGCTGTGGCGCACGGCGCGGACCCTGGCGCGGGTGGCGTACCACCGCTCCGGCGTGGGCGTGGTGCTCGTCGTCCCGGACGGCCCGCGCGCCGCCGTGCGCAAGGGCGTGCCCGCCGTCACGCTCACCGGGCAGCCGCAGGAGCTGCTGCTGCACGCCTTCGGGCGCCGCTCGCGGGCCCGCGTGGAGGTCGGCGGCTTCCCGCAGGCCGTCCACCGCTTCCAGCAGGCCTTCCCCGCCGCGGGCTGAGGCCCCCGCAGGACCCTCAGCGCACGGGGACGCCCCCGGCGCGCAGGGCGTCCTTGACCTGCCCGATCGTCAGCTGCTGGAAGTGGAAGACGCTCGCGGCCAGGACGGCGTCGGCGCCCGCGGCCACGGCCGGCGCGAAGTGCTCGACCGCGCCGGCGCCGCCGCTGGCGACCAGCGGCACGGACACGCGGGCCCGGACGGCCGCGAGCATCTCCAGGTCGAAGCCGGCCTTCGTGCCGTCGGCGTCCATCGAGTTCAGCAGCACCTCCCCCGCCCCCAGCTCCGCGGCGCGCGCGGCCCACTCCACCGCGTCCAGGCCCGTGCCGCGCCGCCCGCCGTGCGTGGTGACCTCGTAGCCGGAGGCGGTCGGCGGCGTGCCCGGCGGGGTGCGCCGGGCGTCGACGGAGACGACGAGGACCTGCGAGCCGAAGCGGTGGGCGATCTCGCGGATCAGCTCCGGACGGGCGATGGCGGCCGTGTTGACGCCCACCTTGTCCGCGCCGGCGCGCAGCAGCCGCGAGACGTCCTCCGTGCTGCGCACCCCGCCGCCGACGGTCAGCGGGATGAACACCTGCTCGGCGGTGCGGCGCACCACGTCGTAGGTCGTCTCGCGCGAGCCCGAGGAGGCCGTCACGTCGAGGAACGTCAGCTCGTCGGCGCCCTCGGCGTCGTAGCGGTGCGCCAGCTCGACGGGGTCGCCCGCGTCGCGCAGGTCGGTGAAGTTGACGCCCTTGACGACGCGCCCGGCGTCCACGTCCAGGCAGGGGATGACTCGCACCGCGACGCTCACACCGGGAGGGTAGTCGCCCCCGCGCGCTCCCCCGGCGCCCCCGCGATCACCGGGGTAGCGTGCCGGGCGTGACCTCCCTGCGGTTCGCCGACGTCGACAGCCACGACCCGGACGCGGTGGACGCGTGGGCCCGCGTGCCCGCCGTGGCGATGCTGCAGGAGCTGCCCGACGAGGCGCAGCGCGCCGCCCGCCGCCGCTCCGTGGCCGGGCACCGGCTGCGCGCGGCGTTCGACGGTGACGAGCCCGTCGGCACGCTGCGCTCCTTCGACACCGAGCTGACGCTGCCGGGCGCCGGGCCGGTCACCGTGGACGCGGTCAGCTCCGTGGGCGTGCTGCCCACCCACCGCCGCCGCGGCGTCCTGCGGCACCTGGTGGCCGAGGACCTGCGGCGCGCTCGCGAGGCCGGGCACGCCCTGGCGGCGCTCATCGCGATGGAGGCGCCCATCTACGGCCGCTTCGGCTTCGGCGCCGCGACCCGCTCGACGACGTGGACGCTGGACGCCGACCGGGCGGTCCTGCGCCCCGACGCCCCCGCGGGCGGGACGCTGCGCCTGCTGGACCCGCGCGCCGGGGCCGGCGCGCAGCGCGAGGTGCACGACCGCGCCCGCCGCGCCCGCGCCGGCGGGCTGGAGCGCGACCGGCGCTGGTGGGACGAGCGCTTCGCCGTCCCGTCGCCGGCGGACCGGCGCACCCACCTCGTCGTGCACTCCGGCGAGGACGGGCACCCCGACGGGTACGCCCTGTACGAGCTGACGGAGGCGTGGGCGGGCCGGGTGCCGCGCTCCAGCGCCCGCGTGCTGGACCTGACCGCGGTGACGGCGGCGGCCTACGCGGACCTGTGGCGGTTCGTGGCCTCGGTGGACCTCGTGCGCACCGTCAGCGCGGGCGACCGCCCCGAGGACGAGCTGCTGCCGCACCTGCTGGCCGACCCGCGCGCCGCGCAGCAGCAGCCCGTCGACGACTTCCTGTGGCTGCGGGTCCTCGACGTGCCCGGAGCGCTGTGCGCCCGCCGCTACCTGGGCCGCGACTCCCTCGTGCTGCGCGTGGAGGACCCCGACGGCCTGGCCGGCGGCACGGTCCGCCTGAGCGTCGAGGGACCGGCGCGCACGCCGGACGGGTGGACGTGCGGGCAGGTGGAGACGTGCGCCGACGAGCCCGACGTGGTGCTGGGCGTGGCCGAGCTGGGGGCGCTGCTGCTGGGCGGCGGCCGCGCGACCGCGCTGGCGGCCGCCGGTCGGCTGGTGTGCGCCTCCCCCGACCGGGCCTGGCGGCTGGACGCGCTGCTGGCCACCCCCGAGCAGCCGTGGTGCCCCACCTGGTTCTGACCCGTGCCCGCCGCCGTGCCCGGCGGTGACGTCGTGCCGGGCACCGCGGCGCTCACCGGGCGACTGCTGCCGCTGCTGAGCCCCCCGGTGCCGGCGGCGAACCCGTGGGTGGTGGCCGTCGACGGGCCGTCGGGGGCGGGCAAGACGGTCCTGGCCGGGGCCCTGGCGGCCGCGCTGGCGGCGCCGCTGCTGCACGTGGAGGACCTCTACCCCGGCTGGGACGGGCTCGCGGCCTCGGTGCCGCTGCTGGCCGACGGGGTCCTCGCGCCGCTGGCCGCCGGACGGCCCGGCCGCTACCGGCGCTGGGACTGGAGCGCGGACGCGCCCGGCGCGGAGGTCGAGGTGCCGCCGGCGCCGCTGCTCGTCGTCGAGGGCGTCGGCTGCGGGGCGCGGGCCGCGGCCCGGTGGGTCTCGCGCCTGGTGTGGGTGCAGGCCCCCGCCGGCGTGCGCCGCGAGCGGGCGCTGGCCCGCGACGGCGACGCGTACGCCCCGCACTGGAAGCGCTGGGCCGCGCAGGAGGCGCGGCTGTTCGCCGCCGAGGGCACCCGCGGGCGGGCGGACGTCGTGGTGGACAGCGGGTCGCCGGGCGGGACCGACGGGACCGGCGGGCCCGGCTGGCGCCTGCTGCGCCCGGCCGCCGGGTGAGGTCCCGCGCGCGCCTCAGCCCGGCGGGGGCTGCGGCGCGCGCGAGCGCACCAGCCGCGCCAGCCGCTCGGCCTCGGCCTGCGCGTGGGCGCCGTCGGCGCGCTGCACGGCCATGACCGCCAGGTTCTGCCCGTCGTCCAGGTCCAGCGTCAGCCACGGGTCGGCGCCGCCGAAGCGCACGGCGATCACCGCCCCCCAGTCCACCCGCGTCGTGTAGAGGACGTTGCGCACGACGAGCGCGTCGTCGGTGGGCAGGGCGCGCACCCCGACCAGGCGCACGAGCCCGCCGGCGACGAGGGCGGCGAACACCAGCGCGGACAGCGTGTCCACGACCGTCCACCCCGAGTCCGGGGAGGTGCCCAGCGCGATCGAGACCACCAGCATCGTCACCACGACGAGGACGGCGACGGCGTACCCGGCGATCCGCGCGCGCCGGGGCCGGAACGGCGCGTCCAGCCGGGCGGTCACAGCCGGCAGGCGTGGATGCTGGTCACGAGGATCGCGCGCGCACCCAGGTCGTACAGCTCGTCCATGACGCGGTTGGTGGACGACTTGCTCACCATGGCTCGCACCGCGACCCAGTCGGGGTCGGCCAGCGGGGAGACCGTGGGCGACTCCAGGCCGGGGGTGATCGCGCAGGCGGCCTCGACGAGGTGCTTGGGGCAGTCGTAGTCGACCATCGCGTACTGCCGGGCCACGAGCACGCCCTGCAGGCGGCGCACGAGGACGTCGACGGCCGGGTCCGCGGGGGCGCCCGTGCGGCGCACCAGGACGGCCTCCGAGCGCATCACCGGCTCCCCGAAGACCTCCAGCCCCGCGGCGCGCAGCGTGGTGCCGGTCTCCACGACGTCGGCGATCACGTCGGCGATGCCGAGCGCCACGGCGGTCTCCACGGCCCCGTCCAGGTGCACGACGTCGGCGGACACCCCGTGCTCGGCCAGGTGCTTGCCCAGCAGCCCCGAGTAGCTCGTCGCGATGCGCCGGCCCTGCAGGTCGGTCACCGAGGCGGCCGTGCCCGGGCGGGCGGCGAGCCGGAAGGTGCTGCGCGCGAAGCCCAGCGGCAGCACCTCGTCGGCCGGGGCGCGCGAGTCCAGCAGCAGGTCGCGGCCGGTGACGCCGACGTCCAGCGTGCCCGAGCCGACGTACAGGGCGATGTCGCGCGGGCGCAGGAAGACGAACTGGGCGTTGTTGTCCGGGTCGTCGAGGATGAGCTCCTTGGCCTCGCGGCGCTGGTTGTACCCCGCCTCGCGCAGCATGGCGCTGGCGGCCTCCGACAGCGACCCCTTGTTGGGGACGGCGATGCGCAGCACGGGTCGGTCTCCTCGTCTCGGGCGGTGCGTCACAGGTGGGCGTACACGTCGTCGAGCGTCAGCCCGCGCGCGATGAGCAGCACCTGCAGGTGGTACAGCAGCTGCGAGACCTCCTCGGCGGTGCGCTCGGCGGTCTCGTGCTCGGCGGCCATCCACACCTCGGCGGCCTCCTCGACGACCTTCTTGCCGATGGCGTGCACGCCGGCGTCGAGCTCGACGACGGTGCCGGAGCCCGCCGGGCGCGTGCGCGCCTTGTCCGTCAGCTCGGCGAACAGCTCGTCGAAGGTCTTCACGGCGGCGAGTCTAGGTGGGCGCGCGGGCGGGCCCGGGAGCGGTGGGGCCGCCCCCGGGCCGCTCCGGGGCCGGTCTCAGGCGAGCGGGGCGACGCCGCGCAGCGCGACGACGGTCTCCAGCGCCGCCAGCACGGCCTCGGCGCCCTTGTCCTCGCGCGAGCCGCGCAGGCCGGCCCGGTGCAGCGCCTGCGCCTCGTTGTCGACGGTGAGGACGCCGAACCCCACCGGCACGCCGGTGGTGACGGCGACCTGCGTCAGGCCCTGGGTGGCGGCGTCGCACACGTAGTCGAAGTGCGGGGTGCCGCCGCGGATGACCACGCCGAGGGCGACGACGGCGTCGACGCCCGTGCGGGCCAGGCGGGCCGCGGCCACGGGCAGCTCGAAGGCGCCGGGGACGCGGACCTCCACGACGTCGGTGGTGCCGGACTCCTCCAGCGCGCGGCGCGCGCCCGCCAGCAGACCGTCCATGACCTCCGCGTGCCAGCGGGCGGCGACGACCGCCACGCGCAGGCCGCTGCCGTCGACCGTGATCTCGGGGCTGCCGTCGCCGCTCATCGCGCGTCCTCCGCGTCGCTCGTGGTGCTGGTGCTGGTGCTGGTGGCCAGGTGCTCGCGCAGCTGCGCGATGGTCAGGACGGGCAGGTCGTGCTCCCTGCCGAGCGCGACGACGTCGTCCCAGCGGGCCATCGACCCGTCGTCGCGCACGAGCTCGGCGATGACGCCCACGGGCGCCAGGCCGGCCAGCCGGCACAGGTCGACCGCGGCCTCGGTGTGCCCGGGCCGCTCCAGGACGCCGCCCGGGCGCGCGCGCAGCGGGAAGACGTGCCCGGGGCGCACGAGGTCGGCCGGGGTGCTGGCCGGGTCGGCCAGCACCCGCGCGGTGCGGGCCCGGTCGGCCGCCGAGATGCCCGTGGTGATACCCGTGGCGGCGTCGGCGCTGACCGTGTAGTCGGTGCGCAGCGAGTCCTCGTTGCGCTCGACCATGGGCGGCAGGTCCAGCGCGGCGGCCCGCTCGGCGCTCATCGGGACGCAGAGCATCCCCGAGGTGTGCCGCACGGTCCAGCCGATCCACTCGGCCGTGGCCAGCTGCGCGGCCAGGACCACGTCGCCCTCGTCCTCGCGCGCGGCGTCGTCGGTCACCAGGACGGGCCGGCCGGCGGCCAGGGACTGCAGCGCGGCGGCCACCGCCTCGGCGGCGCCCGTGGGGGCCGGCGCGCAGGGCGCGCTCACAGGACCGCCTCGGCCACGTCCGCCGGCGCGCCGGCCGCCGCGCGCGGCCCGGCCAGCGACATGCGCTCGACGTACTTGGCCAGGACGTCGACCTCGAGGTTGACCACGCTGCCGGCGGGCTTGGCGCCCAGCGTCGTGGCCTCCAGCGTCGTGGGGATGAGGGAGACCTCGAACCACGGCGCGGGGTCGTCGACGGCGCTGACCGCGCTGACGGTCAGGGACGTGCCGTCGACGGTGACCGAGCCCTTCTCCACGACGTAGCGGGCCAGCTCGGGGGCGATGCCCACCCGCACGACCTCCCAGCGCTCGCCGGGGACGCGGGCGGTGACCGTGCCGGTGCCGTCGACGTGGCCCTGCACGACGTGCCCGCCGAAGCGGCCGCCGGCGGCCATCGCGCGCTCGAGGTTGACCCGGCGGCCGGGGGCCGCGTCGCGCAGGGAGCTGCGCACGAGCGTCTCGCGCATGACGTCGACGGTGAAGGTGTCCGGCGCCGGCTGCTCGACGACGGTCAGGCAGACGCCGTCGACGGCGATGGACGCGCCGTGGACGGCGTCGCTGGTGACCAGCGGCCCGCGCAGGGTGAGGCGGGCGGAGTCCTCCCCGGCCTCGACGGCGACGACCTCGCCGACCTCCTCGACGATCCCGGTGAACACGGCTGACCTCCTGGGTGCGGACGGGTGGGACGGGTCGGTGGTGGCGGCGGACCCGCTGGGCCCGGTGGGCCTGGCGGGCACCGCGGGGCGGGCGACCAGGCGCACGTCGTCGCCGACGAGGGCGACGTCGCGCACCCGCAGCCGGGCGATGCCGGGCATCGAGGTGACGCCCAGGTCGCCGACGGCGGCGGGCCCGGCGCCCAGCAGGGCGGGCGCGAGGTAGGCGACGACCTCGTCGACGACGCCGGCGCGCCAGAACGCGGCGGCCAGCCGGGGTCCGCCCTCCAGCAGGACGGTGCGCACCTCGCGGGCGGCCAGCGCCTCCAGGGCGCGCACCGGGTCGTGGGTGCGCAGGTGCAGCAGGGGCGCGTCGCCGTCGCGCAGCCGGGCGCCGGCCGGCACGTCGCGCGCGCCGACGACCACCCGCAGCGGCTGCGGGCCCTCCGCGCGCCCGTCGCGGCGCACGGTGAGGGACGGGTCGTCGGCCAGGGCGGTGCCGGTGCCGACGAGGACGGCGTCGTGCTCGGCGCGCAGCCGGTGCACGTCGGCGCGCGCGGCGGCCGACGTGATCCAGCGGCTGGTGCCGTCGGCGGCGGCCGAGCGCCCGTCGAGGGTGCTGGCGACCTTCCACGTCACCCAGGGGCGCCCGCGGGCGACGGCGGCGGCCCAGCGCTCGTTGAGGGCGCGGGCCTCCTCCACCAGGACGCCGACGACGACGTCGACGCCGCGCCCGCGCAGGACCTGCGCGCCGCCGCCGGCGCGGGGGTTGGGGTCGGGCGAGCCGACGACGACGCGGGCGACGCCGGCGCGGGTGAGGGCGTCGGTGCACGGTCCGCTGCGGCCGGTGTGCCGGCACGGCTCGAGGGTCACGACGGCGGTCAGGCCGGGGACCGCGGCCCCGCCCGCGCGGGCGGCGAGGTCGGCCAGTGCGGCGACCTCGGCGTGGGGGGTGCCGGCGCCGGCGTGGTGGCCCTCGGCCAGCGGGGTGCCGCCGGCGTCGAGCAGGACGCAGCCCACGCGCGGGTTGGGGCCGGTGAGCGGGCCGCGGCGGGCGAGGTCGAGGGCGCGGCGCATCGCGCGCACCTCGTGCTCGCTGGCGCCGCCGTCGCGGGTGCCGCCGCTCATGCCTGGCTCCTCCGGGGCACGGGTGCTCCGGGGGTCGGGCGCGCGACGACGGGCTCCCGCGCGCGGTGCGCGGGAGCGTCGGCGGGCGCCGCGTGCTGCCTCTCCTCCGGACTCTCACCGTCGGTCCCGGAGTCCCACCGGGTCGGCCCCCACCGGGGTGGGGGCTCGCGGACTGTCACCGCCGGTTCGGACTTCCACCGACCCCGGAGCACGCGCGCTGGTCCTGCTGCTGGTCCTGCTTCTGGCCCTGCGATTCAACCACGCGGTCCGCGGCCCGCACGCCCGCGCGGGCGGCGCCGGCGGGCGGGGGGGATCAGTGGGCGCAGGCGGCCTCGGCGAGCCGGCGCAGGTCGGCGATGGCGGCCGCGGCGTCCTCGGCCCCGTAGACGGCGCTGCCGGCGACGAGGACGTCGGCGCCCGCCTCGGCGGCCCGCTCGACGGTGGCCGCGGAGATCCCGCCGTCGACCTGCAGGCGCACGTCCAGGCCGGAGGCGCCGATGGCGGCGCGGGCGCGGCGGACCTTCGGCAGCGTCACGTCGAGGAAGCTCTGCCCGCCGAAGCCGGGCTCGACGGTCATCACGAGGAGC
Organism: Kineococcus terrestris; assembly: GCF_041020755.1. Lineage (NCBI taxonomy): Bacteria > Bacillati > Actinomycetota > Actinomycetes > Kineosporiales > Kineosporiaceae > Kineococcus > Kineococcus terrestris. The sequence goes on from NZ_JBEUEI010000022.1 coordinate 23,678, forward strand.
ATGTCGAACTCGGGCAGCAGGTCGACGAACGGCTCCAGCGGGGTCGCCGGGCGCAGCGCCAGACCGGCCCGCCCGCCCGCGGCGCGGATCTCGCGGGCCAGCTTGACGGGGGCGGCGGCGGCCTCGGCGTGGAAGGTGACGCCCGCGGCGCCGGCTTCGGCGTAGGCCGGGGCCCACCGGTCCGGCGCCTCGATCATCAGGTGGCAGTCCAGCGGGACGGGCGAGACGGCCTGCAGCGCCTCCACGACGGGCAGGCCCAGGGTGAGGTTGGGCACGAAGTGGCCGTCCATGACGTCCACGTGCGCGGCGTCGGCCGTGGAGATGCGCGCCAGCTCCGCGGCGAGGTGCGCGAAGTCGGCGGAGAGGATGCTGGGGTTGACCTGGATCGCCACGCGGCGACCCTAGCGGGGCGCTCCGTCAGGCCCGGCGCACCACGTCCGCCGGGGTCAGCTCGCGCTGGTGGGCGAAACCGGTCTGGCGCAGGCAGGTGACCAGCTCGGCCTGCAGCTGGTCCAGGACGGCGCCCACCCCCTCGGCGCCGTCGGCGGCCAGGCCCCACATGACCGGCCGGCCCACGTGCACGGCGCGGGCGCCCAGCGCGAGCGCCGCGACGGCGTGGTGGCCGGCCCGCACGCCGGAGTCGACGTGCACCTCGACCTCGGCGCCGACCTCGGCGAGGACCTCCGGCAGGGCGTGCGCGGACGTCACCGACGGGCCCAGCCGGCGCCCGCCGTGGGTGGAGACGACGATCCCGTCGGCGCCGGCGTCCACGCAGCGGCGCGCGTCGCGGGCGCTCAGGACGCCCTTGGCGAGCACGGGCAGCCCCGACACGTCGGCCAGCCAGCCGATGACGTCGGGCGTCAGGTCCAGCGCCATCGCCAGCCCGTCGGGCCCGGCCGCCTCGACCTCGGCGGGCGTGAGGTTGGCGGTGCGGTTCTTGCGGGGCGACTCCACCCAGTTGGAGGGGTCCAGCCGCGGGCCCTCCACGGCCAGGGACGTGGTGTCCACGGTGAGCAGCAGCGCGCGGGCGCCGGCGGCGGCGGCGCGCTCGACGAGGCGGGCGGTGACGGAGCGGTCGCGGCAGACGTACACCTGGTACCACCAGGGCGCGCCCTCGGCGGCGACGTCGGCGAAGCGGGCGCCGGTGTTGGTGGACAGGCCCAGCAGGTGGCCGCGGGCGGCGGCGGCGCGGGCGGTGAGGACCTCCCCCTCGGGGCGGGCGGCGACCTGCTGGGCCATGGGCGCCACTACGAGGGGGCTGGCGACGGGGGTGCCCAGGAGGGTCGTGGCGGTGGTGACCTCGGAGGTGTCGTGCAGGACGCGCGGGCGCAGGCGGAAGGCGTCCCAGTCGGCGACGCCCTCGCGGGCGCACGTGCCGTCCCCGGCGGCGGAGTGGAAGTAGCCCGAGACGTAGTCGGGCAGGACCGCGTCGGCGCGGGCGGCGAGCTCCTCGACCCAGCCGGGCGCGGCGAGGGGGCCGGGGGTCGCGGCGGGAGCGGGTGGCGTCGTCGTCACGGCACCCATCCTCCCCCACCCGTCCGCCGCGGACGGCTGCCGCGGCGGACGGGTGGGGCGGGCGGGAGGGGACGGGCGCTCAGCGGTGCGCGCTCAGGAGGTGCGCCGCAGCAGGGCCACGTGCATGGCGTCGGTGCCGTGGGCGTGCGGCCACAGCTGCACGGCCCCCTTCCCCGCCGCCGCGCCCGGCAGCTCCTGTCCGCCGAGGACCGACGCGAGGACGGCCGGGGTGTCCAGGCGCTCCACCTGCACGCCGCGCTTCGCGGCGGCCTTGAGGGCGTCGTCGACGACCAGCCGCGTCTCGGCCAGGACGGGCGAGCAGGTGGCGTAGGCGACGACGCCGCCGGGGCGCACGGCGTCCAGCGCGGAACCCAGCAGGTCCCGCTGCAGCGGGCCCAGGGCGCCCAGGTCGGCGGGGCTGCGCCGCCAGCGGGCCTCCGGGCGCCGGCGCAGCGCACCCAGGCCCGTGCAGGGGGCGTCGACGAGGACGCGGTCGAAGGCGGCCGGCTCGTCCCGGCCGACCTCGCGGCCGTCGCCGACGCGCACCTGCACCTCGCCGGGCACGGCCGCGAGCGCCTGGCGCACGAGGTCGGCGCGGTGGGGGGCGACCTCGACGGCCGTCAGGGACGCCCCGCGCCCGGCGGCGTGCGCGGCCAGCAGCGCGGCCTTGCCGCCCGGGCCGGCGCACAGGTCCAGCCAGCGCTCCCCCTCCGCACCGGCCCCGGCACCGGCGCGCGGCTCGACGCCGGCGGCGGCCAGGACGTGGGCGACGAGCTGGCTGCCCTCGTCCTGGACGCGGGCGCGGCCCTCGCGCACGGCGGGCACCCGGCCGGGGTCGCCGTGCTCGAGGACGGCGGCGGTCGGCGACCAGCGGCCGGGGCGCACCGTGAGGGCGCGGTCGTCGCTGAGCAGGTCGGCGGGCCCGGCCAGGCCCGGCAGGGCCGCCAGGGCGACCGCCGCGGGAGCGTTGTCGGCGGCCAGCAGGTCGGCCAGCTCGCCCGCGTCGCGGCCGTGGGCGACGAGGGCCTCGCGCAGGCTGCGCACGACCCACGCCGGGTGCGACCAGCGCACCGCCAGGTGCCCGACGGGGTCCGTGGCCGCGTCGGGGGCCACCTCCTCCAGCCACGGGCCGAGCTCGCGGCCGGCGAGCTGGCGCAGCACGGCGTTGACCAGCCCGGACGGGCCGCTGCCCAGCTCGCGGCGGGCCAGCGCCACGCTCGTGGCGACGGCGGCGTGGTCGGGCACGCGGGTGGCCAGCACCTGGTGCGCGCCCAGCCGCAGGACGTCCAGGACGCCGGGGTCCAGCTCGGCGAGCGGCCGGTCGCTGACCGAGGCCAGCAGGGCGTCGTAGCTGCCGCGCCCGCGCAGCACGCCGTAGGCCAGCTCGGTGGCGAAGGCGGCGTCGCGGCCGGACAGGCGCTGCTGGCGCAGCATCCGCGGCAGGACGAGGTTGGCGTAGGCGTCCTCCTCCTCCACGGCCCGCAGCACCGCGTAGGCGACGCGGCGGGCGTCGTCGACGGCGGTGAAGCGGTCCTGGCGCACGCCGCGGCGCTGGCCGGGCCGCTCACCGGGGCGCTCCCCGGGACGCTCGGGGCGCTGGTCGCGGCGGTCCTGCCGGCCGCGCTGCCCACCGGCACCGCGCTGCCCACCGGCACCGCGGGGGCCGCCGGAGCGGGAGGGGCGGGGGGTCTCGCTCACTGCAGCTGCTCTCCGTCCTCGGGGCGCGCGCCGCGCGCCCAGTCACCGGCGGCCAGGGCCCTGGCGCCCGCCGCCTGCACCGTGCCGAGCTCGACGGCGCCGTCCCCGGTGCCGGCCAGCACGCGCCGGCGCTCCACGCGCAGGGCGCCGGGGGCCAGCGGCTCCTGCGGGCCGTCGGGGTCCGGCGCCACGGGCAGGACGGGCCCCAGCTTCAGCCGGGACCCGCGGAAGGTCGTCCACGCCCCCGGGTCGGGGGTGCAGCCGCGCACGAGCCGGTCCACGCGCGCGGTGGGGGCGGCCCAGTCCACGCGGGCCTCCTCGACCGGGATCTTCGGGGCGTGGCTGACGCCGTCGGCGGGCTGCGGCACCGCGCTCAGGACGCCGCGCTCCAGGCCGTCGAGGACGTCCACGAGCAGCCGGGCGCCGGAGACGGCCAGCCGGCCCAGCAGGTCGCCGGCGGTGTCGCGGGCGCCGACCGGCTCGGTCAGCTGCCCGTACACCGGGCCGGTGTCCAGGCCGGTCTCCAGCTGGAAGACGCACGCGCCGGTCACGTCGTCGCCGGCCATCACGGCGCGCTGCACGGGGGCGGCGCCGCGGTGGGCGGGCAGCAGGGAGAAGTGCAGGTTGACCCAGCCCAGGCGGGGCACGGCCAGCGCCTCGGCGGGCACGAGGGCGCCGTAGGCGACGACGGGGCACACGTCGGGGGCCAGCGCGCGCAGCCGGTCCAGGAACTCCGGCCCGCGCGGGCGCTCGGGCTGCAGCAGCTCCAGCCCGGCCTCGCGGGCGCGCGCGGCCACCGGGGAGGCGGCCGTGCGCCGGCCGCGGCCGCGGGCGGCGTCGGGGCGGGTCAGGACGGCGACGACCTCGTGCGAGGAGGCCAGCAGGGCGTCCAGGGAGGCGAGCGCGACGTCGGGGGTGCCGGCGAAGACGACCCGCACTAGCGGGCCTGGCCGAAGGTGGCGTGCGGGCTGACCTTCACCTGCGGGGCGGGCTGGCCCATCCACTCCGCCTCGCGCACGGCCTTGAGGGCCAGCTTGCGCTGCTGCTTGTCGAGGCGGTCGATGAACAGGACGCCGTCGAGGTGGTCGGTCTCGTGCTGGATGGCGCGGGCCTTGTACTCCGAGCCGGTGATCGTGACCGGCTCGCCGTGCTGGTCGAAGCCCCTGGCGACCACGTGCAGGGCGCGGCGGGTGTCGGCGACGATCCCGGGGAACGACAGGCACCCCTCGTCGCCGTCCTGGCACTCCTCGGACAGCTCCAGCACCGGGTTGACGAGGTGCCCCAGCTCGCCGTCGGCGTGGTACGTGAACACGCGCAGGCCCACGCCCAGCTGCGGGGCGGCGAGCCCCGCGCCGGGGGCGGCCAGCATGGTGTCCTCGAGGTCCTTGACGAGCTTGCGCAGCTCCTTGTCGAAGGTGGTGACCTCCTGCGCGCGCTGGCGCAGCACGGGGTCGCCGAACAGCCGGATGGGCTGGACCGCCACGGGGCTCCTCTCGGGTCGGGGTGCGGGTCGGGGTGCGGGTCGGGCCGCGCGGGTCGGGCCGCGCGGGAGGGTGCCCGCGGGCCCGGCGACGCGCGACCCTCCATGGTAGGCGGGTGGCGCGGCGGGCCCGTCGTGCGCGGCGGGGGCCCCGCGGTCCCCTACCGTTCCGGGCATGAGCACCGCCCGCCGCGAGCCCAGCGCCTCCCCGCCCGACTCCCCGCCCACCGGCGGGCGCCCGTCCGCGCGCCGCCTGCCGGTGGACGTCGTGCGCGGCGCCCTCATCGGCAGCGCCGAGGTGGTGCCGGGCGTCAGCGGCGGGACGGTGGCGCTGCTCACCGGCGTGTACGAGACGCTCATCGCCTCGGCGTCGCACGTGGTGACCGCGGCCCGGCTGCTGGTGACCGGCCCGCGCTCGCAGGTGCGCACCGAGCTGGCGAAGGCGCGCTGGTCGGTCGTGCTGCCGGTCCTGGCGGGCATGGCGGTCGCGGTGGTCGTGGGCGCCTCGGTGCTGGAGCCGCTGGTGACCGAGCACGAGGTGGGCAGCCGGGCGGTGTTCTTCGGGCTGGTGCTGGCCTCGCTGGTGGTGCCGGCGCGGATGGTCGGGCGCTGGACGCCCGGCCTGGGCGTGGTGGCGGTGGTGATGGCGGTGGCGGCCTTCGCCCTGACGGGCCTGCCGGCGGGCTCGACCGCGGACCCGTCGCTGCTGGTGGTCGCCGCGGCCGCGGCCGTGGCGATCTGCGCGCTGGTCCTGCCGGGGGTCTCCGGCTCGTTCCTGCTGCTGACGTTCGGGCTGTACGAGACGACGCTGGCGGCGGTCTCCGAGCGCGACCTGGCCTACGTCGGGGCGTTCGCGGTGGGCGCGACGATCGGGCTGGCCTCGTTCGTGCGGCTGCTGCAGCACCTGCTGAGCACCCACCGGGCGGTGACGCTGGCGGTGATGACGGGGCTGATGGCCGGTTCGCTGCGCGCGCTGTGGCCGTGGCAGGAGGAGGACCGCACCCTGCTGGCGCCCGCGGGCCCAGCGGGCGACGTGCTGGGCGTCGTGGGCCTGGCGGTGGCCGGCGCGGCGCTGGTGGCCGTGCTGCTGGTGGTGGAGCGCCGGCTGGAGCGCAGCGGGATCCTCGCCGACGGCTGAGGACACCCCGCCCGCCCCGGGTCAGCCGATCTGCAGGGGGTCCACCCGCACCCGCACGGGCGGCAGCTTGCGCAGGCTGCGCCCGGCGGCCAGGGCCCGCAGGGCCGCGGCCAGCTCCTCGGAGCCCTCGCGCGGCACCCGCACGACGGTGCGCACCAGCGGTTCGGGGTCGCGCCCGCGCGGCGGCGCCGGCAGCGGGACGGGGCCCAGGACGCGGGCGTCCGGCAGCGGCGGCAGCGCCGCCACGGCCTCCGCGACGTCGGCGGCCGCGCCGATGAGACCGGCGAAGCGCGCGGCGGGCGGCAGCTGCAGCTCGGCGCGCGAGGCCAGCTCGCGCTCGGCGAAACCGGCCGGGTCCCAGCGCACGAGGGCCTGCACGGCCGGGGCTTGCGGGTCGGCGACGACGACGACGGCCCCGCCCCGCTCGGCGCCGCGCACGAGGGAGGCCGCGGCCGTCCACCGGCGCAGCGCCTCCTCCTGCGCGCGCAGGTCGGGGCGGCCCAGCAGCACCCAGCCGTCCAGCAGCATCGCGGCCGCGTACCCGCCCTCGGCGACCGGCTCGGCGCCGGGGGTGGCGATGACGAGGGCGGGCCGCTCGCCCACCCGGTCCACGACGCGGGAGCCGCCGGAGGTGACGACGTCCACGCCGGGGAAGGCGCGTCCCATCTCCTCGGCGGTGCGCCGGGCGCCGGTGACCACGGCGCGGAAGCGAGTGTCCCCGCAGTGGGGGCAGGCGTGGTCGGCGGCCGGGCGCCCGCACCAGCGGCACGCGGGGGTGCCGGCGGCCTCGTCCAGGGCCAGGGGCCCGGCGCAGACGGGGCAGCGCGCCGGCTCGCGGCAGGTCGCGCACGCCAGCGTGGGCACGTACCCGCCGCGCGGCACCTGCACGAGCACGGGCCCGCGGCGCACGGCCTCGCGCAGCACGCGCCAGCCGTCGCTGGGCAGGCGGGCCGCGGCGGCCACCGGGTCCTGGGCGTGCGGGGCGGTGCCGGCGACGCTGACGCGGGGCGCGCGCTCGCGCACGACGTCCCGGTCGGCGACGACGGGGCGGGCCCAGCCGTCCTGCAGCAGCTGCTGCGCCTCGGCCGTGCGGGCGGTGCCGGCCAGCAGGGCCGCGGCGCCCTCCAGGTCGGCGCGCAGGCGGGCGACCTCGCGCGCGTGCGGGTAGGGGGTGCGCTGGTCGGCGTGCGAGTCGTCGCCGTCGTCGAGGACGGCGACCAGGCCCAGGTGCTGCACGGGGGCGAAGACGGCGGCGCGGGTGCCGGCGACGACGCGGGCGCGGCCGGTCAGGGCGCGCACGTAGGCGTCCCAGCGCGCCGACGGGCCGGCGTCGGCCTCCAGCCGCACGTGCGCCCCCGCGGGCAGGCGCCGGGTCAGGGCGGCGTCCAGGCGGTCCAGGTCGCGGTGGTCGGGCACGACGAGGACCGCCGAGCGGCCCGAGGCCAGGCACGCGCGGGCGGCCACCGCGAGCGCGTCGGCGGGGTCGGTGCCGGGGGCGAGGGTGGCGACGGCCCGCGGGGCGCCGCCGTCGGCGAGGTGGCGCAGGAACGCGGGCCCGGCGCGGTGCAGGTCCCAGCCGGCCAGGTCGTCGCCGGGCGCGGGGGCGGGCACGGCGGCGGTGGGCTCGGGCGCGGCGGCCAGGACGGCGGCCTCGGCGGCCGCGTGCCGGCCGGGCACGGCCAGGCGCACGACGTCGGCCAGGGTGCCGGCGTAGTGGTCGGCCACCCGCCGGCACAGCTCCAGGACGCGCCGGTCCAGCACGGGCAGGTCGCTGACGACGCGCCGCAGCCTGGCCAGCCGGCCGGGGTGCTCGCTGGCGGCGGCGCGCTCGAGGACCCAGCCCTCGACGTCGGCGCCGGCGAACGGCACCCGCACCAGGACGCCGGGCTGGGCCGCGTCGGCCATCGAGGCCGGGACGAGGTAGTCGAAGGGGCGGTCCAGGTGGGCCAGGCCGACGGCGACGAGGACCCGCGCGACGGGGTCCTGCTCGGCGACCTCCTCGGCGGGGCGGCGGGCCGGGCCCCGGCGCGCGCGGGCGCGGCGGGCCGGGCGCCCGGCGGGTGCGTCCTCCCCGGCCGGTGCGCCCTCGTCGGCCGGCGGGGCCTGGTCGGCGGGCGGGGCCTGGTCGGCGGGCGGGGCCTGACCGGGACCGTCCCCGCCCCCGGCGCCGTCCCCGGACGCCGGGAGCCCGCCGGGCTCCTGCTCGTCCAGGGCGCTCAGCCCGCGGCGGCGCGCAGCGCGTCGACGCGGTCGGTGCGCTCCCAGGTGAAGCCGGGCAGCTCGCGGCCGAAGTGGCCGTAGGCGGCGGTGGGAGCGTACTTGGGCTGCAGCAGGTCCAGGTCGCGCACGATGGCGGCCGGGCGCAGGTCGAACACCTCGCGGATGGCGGCCTCGATGCGCCCGCGGGCCACCGTCTCGGTGCCGAAGGTCTCCACGTACAGCCCGACCGGCTGCGCCTTGCCGATGGCGTAGGCCACCTGCACCTCGCAGCGCGCGGCCAGGCCGGCGGCGACGACGTTCTTGGCGACCCAGCGCATCGCGTAGGCGGCGGAGCGGTCCACCTTGGACGGGTCCTTGCCCGAGAAGGCGCCGCCGCCGTGGCGGGCCATGCCCCCGTAGGTGTCGACGATGATCTTGCGGCCGGTCAGGCCGGCGTCGCCCATCGGGCCGCCGATCTCGAAGCGGCCGGTGGGGTTGACCAGCAGCCGGATGTCGGAGGTGTCCAGCTCCAGGCCCTCCAGCACCGGCTCGATGACGTGCCGGCGCACGTCCGGGGTCAGGGTGCGCACGAGGTCGACGTCGGGCTCGTGCTGGGTGGAGAGCACGACGGTGTCCAGGCTGACGGCGCGGTCGCCGTCGTAGCCGACGGTCACCTGCGTCTTGCCGTCGGGGCGCAGGTAGGGGATCTCCCCCTTCTTGCGCGCCTCGGACAGCCGCTGCGACAGCCGGTGCGCCAGGTGGATCGGCAGCGGCATGAGCTCGGGGGTGTCGTCGCAGGCGTAGCCGAACATCAGGCCCTGGTCGCCGGCGCCCTGCAGGTCCAGCGGGTCGGCGCCGCCGCCCGCCTGCCGGTTCTCCCACGCCTCGTCCACGCCCTGGGCGATGTCCGGCGACTGCGAGCCGATGGACACCTCGACGCCGCACGTGGTGCCGTCGAAGCCCTTGGCGGAGGAGTCGTAGCCGATCTCCAGCAGGGTGCGGCGCACGATGGTGGGGATGTCCGCGTACGCCTCGGTGCTGACCTCCCCGGCCACGTGCACGAGGCCGGTGGTGACCATGGTCTCCACGGCGACGCGGCTGGCCGGGTCCTGCGCCAGGAGGGCGTCCAGGACGCCGTCGGAGATCTGGTCGCAGATCTTGTCCGGGTGGCCCTCCGTGACCGACTCGGACGTGAACAGGCGCAGGGGGGACGTCACGGGGTCAGCATAGGGACCACGGCGTCCCACACCGCGTCGGCCACCACGTCCTTGCTGGCCTCGGGGACCTGCCGCTCGGTGCCGTCGGCGCCCAGCAGCGTGACCGCGTTGACGGGCTCGGCGAACCCGCGGTGCTCCCCCACCTCGTTGAGCACCAGCAGGTCGCAGCCCTTGCGGGCCAGCTTGGCGCGCCCGTGCTCCAGGACGTCGCCCTCCTCGTCGCCCGTCTCGGCCGCGAAGCCGACGAGCAGCGGCGCGCGGCCGGTGCGGTCGGCGACGAGCTCGGCGAGCACGTCGGGGTTGCGCTCCAGCAGCACGACGGGGTCGCGGGCCGGGTCGTCGCCCTTCTTGATCTTGGCGTCGCTGCGGGTCGCGGGGCGGAAGTCGGCCACGGCCGCGGCCATGACGACGACGTCGGCGTCCTGCGCGGCCGCGCGCACGGCCGCGCGCAGCTCCAGGGCGGTGCTCACGCGGACGGCCTCGACGGCCGCCGGGACGGGGACCTCCAGGTGGGCGGCCACCAGGGTGACGGCGGCGCCGCGGGCGGCGGCGGCCGCGGCCAGCGCCACGCCCTGCCGGCCCGAGGAGCGGTTGCCCAGGAAGCGGACCGGGTCCAGCGGCTCGCGGGTGCCGCCGGCGGAGACGACGACGCGGCGCCCGGCCAGGTCGCGCCCGCGCGCGCCGCCGGCCAGCAGGCGCCGGCAGGCGGCGGCGACGTCGGCGGGCTCGGGCAGCCGGCCCGGCCCGGAGTCGGCGCCGGTCAGGCGCCCGGAGGCGGGGTCCAGGACGGTGACGCCGCGCCGGCGCAGCAGGGCGACGTTGTCCTGGACGGCGGCGTTGAGCCACATCTCGGTGTGCATGGCGGGCACCAGCAGCACGGGGCAGGTGGCCGTCAGCAGGACGTTGGTCAGCAGGTCGTCGGCCAGGCCGTGCGCGGCGCGCGCCAGCAGGTCGGCGGTCGCGGGGGCCACGACGACGAGGTCGGCCTCGCGGCCGATGCGCACGTGCGGGACCTTGGGCACGTCGTCCCACACGCCGGTGCTGACCGGGTGGCCCGACAGGGCCTCCCAGGTGGCCCGGCCCACGAAGCGCTCGGAGGCGGCGGTGGGCACGACGCGGACGTCGTGGCCGGTCTCGGTGAGCTCGCGCAGCAGCAGCGCCGCCTTGTAGGCGGCGATGCCACCGGCGACCCCGAGGACGACGCGGGGACGCGCGCCCTGCGGGGAGGTGCTCACTGCTCGATGGGCTCCGAGGTCAGCAGGCCCTCGTTGATCTCGCGCAGGGACACGGACAGCGCCTTCTCCTGCACGTGGGTCTCCACCAGCGGGCCGACGTACTCCAGCAGGCCCTCGCCGAGCTGGGAGTAGTACGCGTTGATCTGGCGCGCGCGCTTGGCGGCGTAGATGACCAGGGCGTACTTGGAGTCGGCGGCCGTCAGCAGGTCGTCGATGGGCGGGTTGGTGATGCCCTCGGGCGCGGCGACGGTTCCAGCCACGGTCAGGTCTCCTCAGGGGTCGGCGGGTGGTGCGGTGCCCCGGCCCCGGCCGGAGCCGGCGGCTCGTGCGGGGACAGTCCCATCCATCCTACGAGCTCGTCGGTGGCGCGCCGCACGTCGTCGTTGTAGATCGTCACGTCGAACTCCGGCTCGGCGGCCAGCTCGACGCGGGCGGTGGCCAGCCGGCGCTCGCGCTCCTCGGGGGTCTCGGTGCCGCGGCCGACGAGGCGGCGCACCAGCTCGTCCCAGCTGGGCGGAGCGAGGAAGACGAACCGGGCCTCGGGCATCGCGGCGCGCACCTGGCGCGCGCCGGCCAGGTCGATCTCCAGCAGCGCGGGGCGGCCGGAGGCCAGGACCTCCGCCACGGGCCCGCGCGGGGTGCCGTAGCGGTGCCGGCCGTGCACGCGCGCCCACTCCAGCAGCTCCCCGCGCTCGACGAGGCCGTCGAAGTCCTCCTCGCCCACGAAGTGGTAGTGCACGCCGTCGACCTCGCCGGGCCGCTGCGGGCGGGTGGTGGCCGACACCGAGATCCACACCTGCGGGTAGCGGGCGCGCAGGTCGGCGGAGACGGTGCCCTTGCCCACGGCGGTGGGCCCGGCGAGGACCGTCAGGCGGGAGGGGGCGGGGGCCGAGCTCAGGACCGCTCCCCCTCCCCGGACCCGTCCTCGGCCGCCGCGCCGTTCCCGTGGGCGCCGAAGCGCTCGACGAGGGCGGCGATCTGGTGGGCGCCCAGCCCGCGCACCCGGCGGGACTCCGAGATGCCGATCTCCGCCATGATCTGGCGGGCGCGCACCTTGCCGACGTTGGGCAGGGACTCCAGCAGCGCGGAGACCTTCATCTTGCCCAGCACCTCGTTGTCCTGCCCCTCGCGGACGACGTCCTCGAGGCTGCCCCCGGCGTACTTCAGGCGGTTCTTCACCTCCGCGCGCTCCCGGCGCGCGGCCGCGGCCTTCTCGAGGGCGGCGGCGCGCTGTTCGGCCGTCAGGGGAGGCAGGGGCACGGTGTCACCTCGGGGTCCTTCGGGGGCAGCGGTCGGCGGGGCTGGCCGGCGCGCGGGGCGCTGGGCGGGGGCGTGCGGGGCAACCTAGCGACCCCCCTCCGGCAGCGGCAACGGCGGGGTCGGTGCGCGCCGGGACAGCACCGCGGGGCTCACCGCGGGGCTCACCGCGGGGCTCACCGCGGGGCTCACCGCGGGGCTCACCGCGCCACCGCCCCGGCCGCGGGCTCCAGGCGCCCGGCGGCGATGTCCTCGGCCCAGTGGCACGCGACCCGCTGGGCCGGCGACCCGTCCCCCGCCGCGGGCCCGGCACCGGGCGCGCCGGCGGGCACGTCGGCGGGCAGGACCCGCAGCAGGGGGCGCTCGTCGGCGCAGCGGGTGGGCTGCACCCACGGGCAGCGGGTGCGGAAGCGGCAGCCCGAGGGCGGGTCGGCGGGGCTGGGCAGGTCCCCGGACAGCAGGATGCGCTCGCGGCGCTCCTCCACCTCGGGGTCGGGCACGGGCGCGGCGGACAGCAGCGCCCGCGTGTACGGGTGCAGCGGCCGGGCGTAGACGGCGGCGGCGGGCCCCTCCTCCACGACCGCGCCCAGGTACATGACGCCGACGACGTCGCTGACGTGCTTGACGACGGCCAGGTCGTGGGCGATGACGAGGTAGGTCAGCCCCAGCTCGCGCTGCAGCTCCTCCAGCAGCACGAGGACCTGCGCCTGCACCGACACGTCGAGGGCCGAGACGGGCTCGTCGGCCACGAGCAGCTCGGGGTCCAGGACGAGGGCGCGGGCGATGCCGACGCGCTGGCGCTGCCCGCCGGAGAACTCGTGCGGGTACTTGGCGGCGGCCGAGGCGGGCAGCCCGACCCGCTCCAGCAGCTCGCGCACCCGCCGGCGGTGCCCGGCGGCGCCGCCCTCGACCCCGTGCACGCGCAGCGGCTCCACGAGGGCGCTCTCGACGTCCTGGCGGGGGTCGAGGCTGGCCAGCGGGTCCTGGAAGACCATCTGCAGGCCGCGGCGGGCGCGGCGCAGCTCCTCGGGGCGCAGCTGCAGCAGGTCGCGCCCGCCCACGCGCACCTCGCCGGCCGTCGGCTCGGTCAGGCGCAGGACGGCGCGCCCGAGGGTGGACTTGCCGCAGCCGGACTCCCCCACGAGCCCGTAGGTCGTGCCGCGCTCGACGTCGAGGTCGACGCCGTCCACGGCGCGCACGGCGCCGCCGCGGCGGCGCAGGAGCCCGCCGCGCACCGGGTAGTGCACCTGGAGCCCGCGGACCTCCAGCAGCGCGCTCACGCCGCTCCCCCGCCGGCGCGCGCCGGGGTGCCGGAGGCGGGGTGGACGCAGCGGGCCGCGTGCGGTGCGCGCTCCCCGGTCCCGGTCGGGCCGCCGTCGGCGGGCCCGGCGGTCAGGGCGATGTCCCCGGAGCGGCAGGCGTCGTCGGCGTGGGCGCAGCGGGGGCTGAACGCGCAGCCGCGCGCCCACGGCAGCAGGTCGCGCACGGACCCGGGCACGGGGCGCAGGCCCGTGCCCTCGGGGGCGTCCACGCGCGGGACCGCTGCCAGCAGGCCGGTGGTGTAGCGGTGGCGCGGGTGCGCGAACAGCTCGCGGCGCCCGGCGGTCTCCACGACGCGCCCGCCGTACAGGACGTTGACGCGGTCGCACGTGCCGGCGACCACGCCGAGGTCGTGGGTGATGAGGACCATGGCCGTGCCGGACTCCCGGACGAGGGTCGTGAGCAGGTCGAGGACCTGCGCCTGGATGGTGACGTCGAGGGCGGTGGTCGGCTCGTCGGCGATGATCAGCCGCGGGGAGCAGGCCAGCGCGATGGCGATGAGCACGCGCTGGCGCATGCCGCCGGACAGCTGGTGCGGGTACTCGCCCACGCGCCGGCGCGGGTCGGGGATGCCGACACGGGCCAGCAGGTCCACGGCCTCGCGCCGTGCGGCGGCGCGGCCGAGGTCGGTGTGCGCGCGCAGCACCTCGGTCAGCTGGCGCCCGAGGGTGAGCACGGGGTTCAGCGAGGTCATCGGGTCCTGGAACACCATGGCCAGGTCGCGGCCGCGCCGGGCGGCCAGGGCCCGCGGCGGCAGGGTGAGCAGGTCGGTGCCGTCGAAGCGGACGGAACCGGTGACGCGCGCGGTGCGCGGCAGCAGCCCCATGACGGCCAGCGACGTGACGGACTTGCCGCAGCCGGACTCCCCGACCAGGCCGACGACCTCACCGGCGTCGACGCTGAACGAGACGCCGTCGACGGCGGTGACGTCGGCCGCGCCGCGGCGGGTGAAGCGGACCCGCAGGTCCTCGACCTCCAGCAGGCTCACCGGGTGCTCCTCGGGTCCAGGGCCTGGCGCAGCGACTCGCCGAGCAGGGTGAAGCCGAGCGCGGTGACGGCGATGCAGGCGCCGGGCAGGAGGGCCAGCTGCGGGGCTTGCTCGAGGCGGTCCTGGGCGCGCACGAGCATCCGGCCCCACTCGGCCACCCTCGGCTCGGGGTCGCCCAGGCCGAGGAACGACAGGGCGGCGACCTCGATGACGGCGGTGGCCAGCACGAGGGTGGCCTGCACCAGGACGGGGCCGGTGGAGTTGGGCAGCATGTGCCCGAGCACGATGCGCCGCTGGCGCAGGCCCAGCGAGCGCAGGGCGAGCACGTAGTCCTGGCCGCGCTGGGACAGCAGCGAGGCGCGCAGCAGCCGCGCGAAGACGGGCACCTGCGCGGCGGCGATGGCGAGCATGACCGAGGTGGAGCTGCGGCCCAGGACGGCGGCGACGGAGACGGCCAGCAGCAGCGCCGGGATGGACAGCAGGACGTCGACCACGCGCATGATCGCCGTGTCGACCCAGCCGCCGATCCCGCCGGCGAGCAGGCCGAGCGCGGCCCCCACCGCCAGGCCCACGGCGGTGGACACGACGCCGATGACCAGGGAGGAGCGCGCCCCGTACAGCAGCTGGGTCAGCAGGTCGGAGCCGAAGGAGTCCAGGCCCAGGGGGTGCTCGGCGCTGGGGCCGGGCACGGAGGTCGGCGTCACCTGGCCGAACCACTCCGCGGTGGCGGGCCGGTAGGGGGCCAGCACGGGCGCCAGGACGGCGACGAGGACGAACAGCGCGACGATGACGGCGCCGGCGATGCCGGCGGGGTCGCGGCGCAGGCGCCGCCACGCGGCGCGCCAGGGACCGGCGCCGGAGGTGCCGGTGGGCTCCACCTGCCCGGGGTCCGGCAGCGCTTCGAGGGCGGTCACGAGACGCGCACCCGCGGGTCGACGAGGCCGTAGCTGACGTCGACGAGGAGGTTGACGAGGGCGTACACGACGGCGATGAACAGGATGAACCCCTGGAGGACCGGGTAGTCGAGCTGGGTGACGGCCTGGAACAGGTAGCTGCCGATGCCGTTGATCGCGAACACCGTCTCGGTGAGCACCGCCCCCGACAGCAGCGCCCCGGCCTGCAGCCCGAGGGTGGTGGACACCGGCAGCAGCGCGTTGCGCAGCACGTGGCGGCGGCTGACGACGGAGCTGGGCAGGCCCTTGGCGCGGGCGGTGCGCACGTGGTCGTCGCCGAGCACGTCGAGCACGGAGGCGCGGGTGATGCGCACGATGATGGCCAGCGGGATCGACGCCAGCGCCAGCGCGGGCAGGGCCAGGTGCACCAGGGCGTCCCAGGAGGCGTCCCACTCGCGGGTGAGCAGGCCGTCCAGGACGTAGAACCCGGTGACGTGGGTGGCGTCGATGCGCGCGTCCTGGCGCCCGGCGGTGGGGAACAGCCCCAGCTGCAGGGCGAACAGGTACTTCAGCAGGACGGCGAGGAAGAACACCGGGACGACGACGCCGAGCAGCGAACCCCCGACGGCGAGGTGGTCCAGCGCCCCGCCGCGCCGCCGCGCCGCCAGGTACCCCAGGGGGATCCCCGCGACGACGGCGATCAGCAGGGCCGCCACGGCCAGCTCGACCGTGGCCGGGAACCGCTCGGCGAACGTCGCCAGCACGGGTTCCCCGGTGCGGATCGAGGCGCCGAAGTCGCCGGTGAGCAGGCGGCCGACGTACGTGACGTACTGCTGCCACAGCGGCTGGTCGAACCCGTACCGCTCGGTGACCGCGGCGATCCCGGCGGGGGTCGCGCGCTCGCCGAGCAGCGCCCGGGCCGGGTCCCCGGGCAGGGCCCGGACCCAGGCGAACAGCAGGAGCGACAGGCCGGCCAGGACCACCAGGAGCAGTCCCAGCCGGCGGGCGACGAAGGAGAGCATCAGCCCTCGGAGACGGTGACGGTGTTCCAGACCTCGTCCTGCACGGGGCTCGCGGTGTAGCCCTCGACGCCGGCGGCGAACGCCAGCGACGGCACGGGGCTGGCGACGGGGATGCCGGGCAGCAGCTGCATGACCTGCTCGTTGAGGGCCTCGTAGGCCTCCTGCTGCGCGTCCTCGCCGACGACGGTACGGGCCTGCGCCAGCCCGTCGAACAGGGCCTGGTCGGTGAACCCCCACTCGTTCGTGGCGGCGCCGAAGAACACCCCGATGAAGTTGTCGGGGTCGTTGTAGTCGCCCGTCCAGCCCAGCAGGTGCAGGCCGTGGTCGCTGCCGCCCTGCACGGTGCCCAGGTAGTCCGGGGTCCACTGCTCGGCGACGGGCTGCACGGTGATGCCGACGGCGGACAGCTGCTGGGAGATCGCGTTGTAGATGGTCTCCGGGTCCGGCATGTACGGGCGCGAGACGCCCGTGGGGTAGTTGAACGGCAGGGTCAGCTCGGACTGGCCGGCCTCGGCGAGCAGCTGGCGCGCGCGGTCGGGGTCGTACTCGTAGGTGGTGACGCCGGCGTTGTACCCGATGACGTTCTCGGGCATGAACTGCGTCGCCGGCTCGGTGCCCTCGGGCAGCGCGTTGGCGATGACGGCCTCCTTGTCGATCGCGTGGGCGATCGCCTGGCGCACGCGGACGTCGTCCAGCGGCGGGAAGGCCTGGTTCATCCCCAGGTACAGGATGTTGAAGGCCGGGCGCTCCTGGACCTGGAACCCGGCGGAGGTCAGGGTGTCGACGTCGGCGGGGGCGACGAGGTCGTAGCCGTCGATGTCGCCGTTCTGCAGGGCCTGGCGGCGGGCGGTGCCGTCGCCGATGAACCGGACGACGGCGGTGGCGACCTTGGCGGTCTCGCCCCAGTAGTCGTCGTTGCGGCGCAGGCGGATCTGCTGCCCGCGCTCCCAGGAGTCGAACACGAACGGGCCGGTGCCGACGATCCCGCCGGTGGCGTAGGCGCTCTGGCGCGGGTCGGAACCGTCGGCGCCATTGCCGCCGCCGGCCTCGACGGCACCGGTCTCCTGCATGGCGAACGCCGGCAGCGTGAGGGAGGCGAGGAAACCGGCGAACGGCGCGGTGAGGTTCACGGTGACGGTGCCGTCGTCGTTGGCGGTGCTGCCCGCGTACAGGCTGGCGCCCAGCGCGGGGTCGTCGTTGACGGCGAACCCGCGGAAGATCGAGCGGTAGTAGTACGCGAGGTCCTCGCCCTGGGCCAGGCCGCGCAGGTTGTACCAGCGCTCGAAGTTCGCGACGACGGCCTGGTTGTCGAACGGCTCGCCGTTGGAGAACGTCACGCCCTCGGCGAGGGTGAAGGTGTAGCTGAGGCCGTCCTCGGAGACCTCCCAGGAGGTCGCCAGGCCGGGCGCGAGCTCGGTCGTGCCCGGCTCGGTGCTGACGAGCCCCTCGAAGACCTGCCGGGTGATGCGGAACGTCTCGCCGTCGCTGGCGAAGACGGGGTCGAGGGCGTCGGGGTCGGACGCGCCGCCGAACACGAAGGTGTCGACCTCGGAACCGCCACCGCCGCCGCCCTCGGCGCCCTCCTGCCCACCGGTGTCGCGCTGGCTCTCCGCGCAGGCCGCGGTCGTGGCCGTCGCCGCCACGGCCAGCGAGGCGAGCGTGAAGGTGCGGCGGGTGGGAGCGTTCTCGGGAGACTCAGGCATCGAGGTCCTCGTTCTGGTGTCGGGGTGGTCGGCGCGCGGGGTGGCCGCGCGGCCCGGGGGGACGTTAGGCGGTCGCCACGTGCTCACCAAGGGCTCCACGCACGTGTCACACAGTCGTAACAGGGGACGCGGGGTGGGCGGGTTCCCCGGTTCCCGGTCGCCGTGCCCGGCGGGTCGCCGGTCGGGTGGTGCACTCGTCCTCCTCGACGGCGCACCGGGCCGGTCCCGGGCGCGAGCAGACCTTCCGCCAGTCGCGGGCGCCCGCGCAAGGCGACACGCGGCGCGGGGGCGGGGGGCTCACGAGGGGCCGTCGGTGGCGTCGGCCCCCGCGCCCGTCCCCACGTCGGCGAGCAGGTCGCGCAGCGCCGCGACCCGCTCGCCGCCCAGCTGCTCCTCCAGACCGCGCAGGAGGCGGCGGGCGTCGGCGGCCAGCGCCCGCCCGCGGGCGGTGAGCAGGACGAGGCGGCCGCCGGCGCGGGCGGGGTCGGGCTCGACGGCGAGCAGGCCGTGACGCACGAGGCCGGCGACGAGCTCGTGAGCGCCCTGCCGGCTGGTGCCCAGCCGGCGCGCCAGGGTCGCGGGCGCGACACCGCGGGCGTCGAGGTGGGCGAAGACGAGGGACTGCGCCGGGCTCAGGCGCGGCCAGCCCGCCTCCTCCAGGCCGTCGAGGAGCTGGCGGTCGAACCAGCGGCTGGCCCGCAGCAGCAGCAGCGCCAGCGGTACGCGGTCCACCCGGGCACGGTACCCACCCCGCCGCCGGGCGGGCCCGCGCCCGGCGGGTGACGGCGGCGCGGGACGGGCGTAGAGTCGGGCGTCAGGTCACCTGACACGAGGA
The DNA here is from genome assembly GCF_041020755.1 of Kineococcus terrestris. Taxonomy (NCBI): domain Bacteria; kingdom Bacillati; phylum Actinomycetota; class Actinomycetes; order Kineosporiales; family Kineosporiaceae; genus Kineococcus; species Kineococcus terrestris. The sequence goes on from NZ_JBEUEI010000022.1 coordinate 42,178, forward strand.
GGTCGTCGTGAGGCTGGTGGTGCTCGGCGCCCGGGGCGGGGTCGGCCGCAGGGCGGTGCGCGCGGCGGTGGACCGCGGGCACGACGTCGTGGCGGCGGCGCGCGGTCCGCAGGCGCCCCCGGACCCGGCGGACCCGACCGACCCGGTCGGCGCGCTGGGAGCTCGCGGGCGGGTCGTGCCCGTGGAGCTGGACGTGCGGGACGCGGCCGCGGTGCGCCGGGCCCTCGAGGGCGCCGACGCGGCGCTGTGGTGCGTGGGGGTGACGCCCCGCTCGGGCGGCGACGTCGGCCGCAGCGCCCTGCCGCACGTGCTGACCGCCCTGCGCGAGCTCGGCGTCCCCCGGCTCGTCACCGTCTCGGGGGCGGGGGTCGCCGTGCCGGGCGAGCGCAAGGGACCGGGCGCGCGGCTGGTGTCCGCCGCGGCGCGCCGCTTCGGCGGCGACCTGGTGCGCGACAAGGAGGGCGAGCACGCGCTGCTCGCCGCCACCGGCGGGGAGCTGTCCTGGACCGAGGTGCGCCCGCCGCGCCTGCGCGAGGCGGACGCCACCGGTTCCTGGGTCCTGTCGGAGCGGGCGCCGGGCCTGACGGCGCGGGCCGTGGCCAAGGGGGACGTCGCCGAGGCGCTGGTGCACCTGGCCACCTCGCGCGAGCAGGACCGGCGCTCGCCGTTCCTGCTGGCCGGGACGGGCGGGCCGGACGGCCCGCGCCGTCAGCGGTAGTAGACCGCCGTGGGCACCCCGTCGAGCACGTGCACGCGCACGGGGGTGTCGAAGACGCGCCCGAGGACCTCGGGGGTGACCATCTCGGCCGGCGTCCCGGAGGCGACGACCCGCCCGTCGCGCAGCGCGACGATCCGGTCGGACCAGGCGGCGGCGAAGTTGATGTCGTGGACGACGAGGACGACCGTCCTGCCCAGCTCGTCGGCCGCCCGGCGCAGCAGGCCCATCATCCGCACGGCGTGCTTGATGTCGAGGTTGTTCAGCGGCTCGTCCAGCAGCACATGCCCGGTGTCCTGCGCCAGGACCATCGCGACGTGGGCGCGCTGGCGCTGCCCGCCGGAGAGCTGGTCCAGGAAGCGGTCCTGCAGGTCCGTCAGGTCCAGGAACTCCAGGGCCCGGTCGACGTGCTCGACGTCCTCGGCGCGCAGGCGCCCGCCGGAGTGCGGGAAGCGGCCGAAGCCGACGAGCTCGCGGACGGTGACGCGCGCGGTGACGTGGTTCTCCTGGCGCAGGACGGCCAGCCGGCGCGCCACCTCGGAGGACTTCGCGCGGTGCACGTCGAGGCCGTCGAGGAGGACCTGGCCGGTGTCCGGCGCGGCGAGGCGGCCGGTGATGGTCAGCAGCGTCGACTTGCCGGCGCCGTTGGGCCCGATGAGGGAGGTGAGGCCGCCGACGGCGAGGTGCTCGCTGATGGGCCCGAGGACGGTCTGCGCGTCGTAGGTCTTCGTCAGGCCGGAGACGGTGATCACAGGGACCTCTTCCGCAGCAGGAGCGCGATGAACAGCAGGCCGCCGGTGAACTCCACGACGACCGTGAGCATGCCGCTGGCGTAGAAGATGTGCTCGAGGACGAACTGCCCGCCGACGAGGGTCAGCACACCCAGGGCGAACGCCGTCGGCAGCAGCACCGCGTGGCGGTGGGTGCCGGCCAGCTGCCGCGCCAGCGCGGCGACGAGGAACCCGAAGAAGGTCATCGGCCCGACGAGCGCGGTGGAGGACGCCACGAGGACGGAGACCGCGACGAGCGCGACCGTCAGCTCGCGCCGGTGGTCCAGACCGAGGCCGGTGGCCGTGTCGCGGCCCAGCTGCAGGACGTCGAGACGGTGCCGGCGGCGCCAGACGACGACCCCGGCACCGGCGCAGACGAGCACCGCGAGCGGCAGGGTCGCGGGGTCGACGGCGGTGAGGCGGCCGAACAGCCGCACCGACAGGACGTCGTGGTCGGTCGGGGACAGGACCCGCTGCAGGAAGACGGACAGGCTGTCGAACGCCAGCCCGAGGGTGACGCCGACGAGCAGGAGCACGTGCAGGTCGCCCCAGCGGCCGGAGAACAACCAGCGGAACAGCAGCGTGGCGAAGGCGACCATGACGAGCGTCTGGACGACGAGCTTGGGCAGGCCGTCGGTGGCCGCGAGCACGCTGCCGCCGAACACGACGACCAGGGCGGTCTGGGCGAGGACGTACAGGGAGTCGAAACCCATGATCGAGGGGGTCAGGACCCGGTTGCGGGTCACCGTCTGGAACACCACGGTGGCCACGCCCTGGGCGAAGGCCGCGACGACCATCGCCCCCACCGCGGTCGCCCGCCGCTCGAGGGCGAACGCGAACGAGCCCCGCACGAACAGCAGCAGGTAGCAGGCGACCGCGACGAGGGCGAGGACGCCCAGCAGCACCGGGCGCAGGTCCGGGCGCAGTGCCGGGCGCGGCCGGCGGAGCACCGGGCGGGCGGACCGGGTCGACGCGGACCCGCTGCGGCGCAGCACCTCCGGGGCACGCGCACCGGCGGCCGGCAGGGCCGGGGAGTCAGACACGCAGCCACCTCCGGCGGTGCAGGACGAGGGCGACGAAGCAGGTGGCGCCGACGGCCCCGAGGACGACGGAGGCCGGGACCTCCAGCGGCGCGACGACGGTGCGGCCGATGAGGTCGCACACGAGCACGAGGGCGACGCTGCCGAGCAGGACCCAGGGCAGGTTCCGGCGCACGTCGTCGCCGCGCAGGAGGGCGACGACGTTGGGCACGACGAGCCCGAGGAAGGGCAGCATCCCGACGACGACGGTGGTGACGCCCGTGGCCAGCGCGACCATCGCGGTGCCGGTGAGGACGACGCGGCGGTGGTCCAGGCCGAGGCCGGTCGAGACGTCCCGGCCGAGCCCGGCGACGGTGAACCGGTCCGCCGTCAGGTACACGGCGAGGACGACGACCGCGACGATCCACAGGGGTTCGTACTGGCCGCGCACGACACCGCTGAAACCCCCCGAGCGCCAGGTGGCGAGCATCTGCAGCAGGTCGGCGGAGTTCGCCAGGAACAGCGTCGCGGAGCTGACGACGGCGCCGAGCATGATGCCGACGAGCGGCACGACGACCGAGGAGCGCAGCGACACGCCGCGCAGGACCCCGAGGAACACCACCGTCCCGGCGAAGGCGAACGCGGTGGCGCAGGCCATCCGCACGAGGGTCGGCGCGGCCGGGTACCCGAGGGCGAGGACGACGACGCCGAGCGCGGCCCACGCGCCGGCGCCGGTCGTCGTGGGTTCGACGAACCGGTTCTGCACGAGCACCTGCATCACGACGCCGGACACGCCCATCGCGGCGGCGGCCAGGACGAGCGCGGCGGTGCGCGGCACCCGGGAGATGAGGAACATCTCCCGCGCGGCGGGGTCCTCGAGCATCGTCCGCGCGGTGATGTCGTACCCGCCCACGGCGAGGGAGAGCACGAGCAGGGCGGCGACGACGAGCGCGCCGGCGGCCAGCGGCCCCCGCCCGCGCGCGGGGGACCGCCGGCCGGCCGTGGTGGCGCCGCTCACGCGGTGAAGGCGTCGGTGATCTGGTCGAAGACGGCGGTGTAGGCCTGGACGCCCTCGGTGACGTAGAAGGTCGGCGGCAGGTAGACCACCTGGTCCTGCGTGGTGAAGGTGGTGCCCGCCCAGGCCTCCTGCTCGGAGACGAGCTGGCGGGCCGGGGACGTCGCCCCCTCCTCCACGGCGGCGTCGCGGTCCAGGACGACCATCCAGTCGGGGTTCAGCTGGGCGATCGTCTCGGGCGCCAGGCCGGAGTCGCTGTGGACGGCGTCGCCCTCGTCGGCGAGGACGTTGACGAGGTCGAGGGGTTCGAGGATCCGCCCGAGGCGGCTGGCGCCGTTGTCGATCCGGCCGCCGCTGGCGACGGCGAGGAAGACGCTCTCCCCGCCGGTGGCGGCCGCCGCGGCGGCCACCGAGTCCTCGAGGTCGGCGATGAGCGCCGCGGCCTCCTCCGGGTGACCGAGGACCTCGCCCAGCGTCTCGGTCTGGCGCTTGAGCGACTCGACGTACCCGCCCTCGTGGTCCTCGCTGGGGGCCAGGTCGAGGACGGGGGCGATCCGGCTCAGCTGCTCGGTGTGGTCCTCGAAGCGGTAGCCGCCGAGGATGAGGTCGGGCTCGGCCTCGCTGACGGCCTCGAGGACCGGCTCGCGGTGGCTGCCGGCGTCGGCGATGGACTCGTCGGCCTCCCAGTCCTCGAACCCGGTACCGGGCAGCAGCGGCTTGGGGACGGCCACGGGCGTGATGCCGAAGGCCTTGACGGTCTCGAACGCGGTGTTGTCCAGGACGGCGACGCGCAGCGGCTCGGCGGGGACCTCGACCTCGCCGTTGTTGGCGCTGACGACGACGGTCGCGGTCTCGGTGCCGTCGCCGGTGCCGGCCTCGGCGCCGGAGCAGGCGGTCAGGAGGGCGGCGCCGACGGCGACGGACGCGCCGGCGAGCGCGCGGCGGGAGACGTGGGTGAGCACGGGTGGAGCCTTCCGGGCAGGGTGCGGTGGAGCCGGCTCAGCGGTGAGGCGAGCCTGGCCTCACGGAGCTTAGCCACACCTATCCTGTCGCCGTCACGAGCACCTCCCGTGACGTCGGTCTCACCGTCCGAGCACGCCTCAGTACCGCGCCGGGCTCGCCGACAGGAGGGGGTTCTCCGGGTGGCTCACGCCGTCCACCGTCGTACCGCCGAACTGCAGGACGGAGGCCCGGGCGTTGGCCCACGCCGGGAACGGCAGGGAGGGCGCCGACACCTCGTCCAGCCGCGCCCGCGCACCGGCCGGCAGCTCCAGGTCCAGCGCGGTCAGGTTGCGGGTCAGCTGGTCGGCGCTGCGGGCACCGACGATCGTCGACGACACGCCGTGGCGCCCCCGCAGCCAGGACAGGGCGATCGCGGCCGGGTCGGCACCCACCTCGGCGGCCACCTCGACGACCGCGTCGACGACCGCCCAGTCGCTCTCGCGCGGCGGGTCGACCATCGCCCGGGTCGGGCCGCCCGTCGCGCGGGAGTGCTTGCCCGTGAGCATCCCGTTGCGCAGCGGGCCCCACGGCATCACGCCCGCCCCCAGCGCCTGCGCCGCCGGGAGGAGCTCGGCCTCCGAGGTGCGCTCCAGCAGCGAGTACTCCAGCTGCAGGGCGGTGACCGGGACCCGGTCGCGGAACTGCGCCGTCGTCGCGGCCTGGGCCACCCGCCAGGCCGGCAGGTCGGACAGGCCCACGTAGCGCACCTTCCCGGCGGTGACCAGGTCGTCCAAGGTCCGCATCGTCTCCTCCAGCGGGACGACCGGGTCGAGGTTGTGCACCCAGTACAGGTCGACGTGGTCGGTCCGCAGGCGGCGCAGCGAGTCCTCCAGCTGGTGCAGGACCCCCTTGCGGCCGACCCCGCCGCCGTTCGGGTCGCCCGGGTGGAGGTTGCCGAAGAACTTGGTGCCCACCACGAGGCGGTCGCGCTGACCGGGGCGGGCGGCCAGCCAGTCGCCGATGATCTTCTCGGAGTGGCCGTTGGTGTAGAGGTTCGCGGTGTCGAGCGAGTTGCCGCCCGCCTCCACGTAGGCGGACAGGACGCGGGCGGACTCCTCGGGCGTCGAGCCCCACCCGAAGTCCTCGCCGAAGGTCATGGTGCCGAGGGTGAACGGGCTGACCCGCAGGCCCGAGCGGCCGAGGGTGACGTAGGCGTCGAGGGACACAGGACTCCTCCTCCGTGCGCGAGCTGGACGGCTCCCAGTCCACCCGGGCGACGGGCCGCGCCCTAGACCGATCCGCGCGGGCGCGCGCACGATCCGATCAGCTCGCCCGCACACTGGGCGTGTGGAAGTGCTCGAGGAGCTCGCCGCCCGGGTGGAGCGGCTGGCCACGCGCCCCCGGCCGCGGACGTGGCCGGCGGGTCTGACGGTGCACCGCAGCACCGGTGCCGGCCACCCCGCGGAGGGCCACACGCGGCCCACCCTGGCCCTGACGGTCCGCGGGGCCAAGCAGACGGTGCTGGGCCGCCGCACGTTCGAGTACCGCGCCGGGCAGTACCTGATGGCCACGCTCGACCTGCCGGTGACCGGGCGGGTCCTCGAGGCCGACCCCTACCTGGGGATCGGGCTGGCGCTGCGGCCGGAGCTGGTCGCCGAGCTGTCCGTGGCGGGCGGTCCGCTCCCCCGGCGGGGCCCGGTGCACGCGCTCGCCGTGGGCGACGCCGACGGGGCGCTCCTGGACGCCGTCGTGCGCCTCCTGCGCCTGACCGAGAGCCCCGCCGACTTCGCCGTGCTGGCCGCGGCGGCCGAGCGCGAGGTCCACTGGCGGCTGCTCAGCGGGCCCCTGGGACCCACGGTGCGGCAGGTCGCCAGGCTGGACCAGCGCGTCGCGGTGGTGGGCCGGGCCGTGCGCCGGATCACGGAGAGGTTCGACGAGGTCGTCCGCGTCGACGACCTGGCCGCGCACGTCGGGGTGAGCGCCCCGACGCTGAACCGGTACTTCCGGGCGGTCACCGACCTGACGCCCCTGCAGTTCCAGAAGCGCCTGCGGCTGCAGCGCGCGCGCGTCCGGTTGGCCACGACCACGGACGACGTCGCCTCGGTCGGCCACTCCGTGGGGTACGAGAGCGCGTCCCAGTTCAGCCGGGAGTACCGCCGGCTCTTCGGCGTCCCGCCCAGCCGGGACACGCTCGACCCCCTGCGCTGACGGCCGCCGCGGGGCGGCGGCTCACCCGGACAGCGCGGCGCGCACGGCGTCCGCGGAGCGCCGGGCGGCCTCGCGCAGCGCCCGTCGGTCCGGCCCGGCGGACAGGACCTCGCGGGAGCTGGCCGCCAGCACGTACCGGCGGGCGTCGCCGAACACCGCGCGCAGGTCGGCCGCCGTGGCCCCCTGCGCCCCCACGCCGGGCGCCAGCAGCGGCCCGTGGACCGCGGCGAGGTCGATGCCCAGGTCGCGCACGGCCGTGCCGACCGTGGCCCCGACGACGAGGCCGACGTCGCCCATGTCCGGCGCGCCGGCGTTCTCGGCGGCCGCCGCCTCGGCGACGGCCCGCGCGACCGGGCGCCCGTCGGCGCCGGTGGCGTGCTGCACGCCCGGCCCCTCGGGGTTGGACGTCAGCGCCAGCACGAACACGCCGCGCCCGTGGGCGGCGGCCACGTCGAGCAGCGGGCGCAGGGACCCGAACCCCAGGTACGGCGAGGCCGTCACGGCGTCCCCGGCCAGCGGGGAGTCCCCGGCGAACGCGTCGGCGTAGGCGGCCATCGTCGAGCCGATGTCGCCGCGCTTGGCGTCCACGACCGTGAGCAGTCCCGCCTCGCGGGCGTCGGCGACGACGCGCTCCAGGGCGGCGACCCCGCGCGAGCCGTGCCGCTCGAAGAACGCCGCCTGCGGCTTGAGCGCCGCCACGTGCCCGGCGACGGCCTCCACGACGGTGCGCCCGAAGCGCTCGACACCGGCCGCGTCGTCGTCCAGCCCCCACGCGGCCAGCAGCGGCGGGTGCGGGTCGACGCCCACGCACAGCGGGCCGTGCCGCTCGACGGCCGCGGCCAGGCGGGCGCCGAAGCGCCGCCCGGCCGCGACCGGCGGCGCGCTCACGCCCGGAACCCGTCCCAGGCCGCGGCCAGGACGGCCGCGTGCTCCTGCAGCGGCGCCACCGACGTGCCGTGCCCGGCGCGCAGCGCCTCGATGGCCTGCACGGCCGCCGCGAGCTCCTGCACGGTCGTGATGATGGGCGCGCCCACGGCCGTGGAGGCCGCGCGGATCTCGTAGCCGTCGGCGCGCGCCTGGTTGCCCGAGGGGGTGTTGACGACGATGGAGACCTCGCCGGCGGCGATCTGCGCGACGATGGTCGGCTCCCCCGACTCCCCCGGGCCCGCCGAGTGCTTGCGCACCACGGTGGACTCGATACCGTTGCGGCGCAGCACGTCCGCGGTGCCCTGGGTGGCCAGGAGCCGGAACCCGAGGTCGGCCAGGCCCTTGACGGGGAACACCATGGCGCGCTTGTCGCGGTCGGCCACGGAGATGAACGCCGTGCCCGTCGTGGGCAGCCCGCCGTAGGCGGCGGCCTGCGCCTTGCCGAAGGCCGTGGGGAAGTCGACGTCGATGCCCATGACCTCGCCGGTGGAGCGCATCTCCGGCCCCAGCAGCGAGTCGACGACCTCCCCCTCGGCCGTGCGGAACCGGGCGAAGGGCAGCACGGCCTCCTTGACGGAGGTGGGCGCCTCCAGCGGCAGGACGCCGCCGTCGCCGCGCGCCGGCAGCAGGCCCTCGGCCCGCAGGTCGGCGATCGAGGAGCCGGCCATGACGCGCGCGGCGGCCTTGGCCAGCGCCACCCCGGTCGCCTTGGAGACGAACGGCACGGTCCGCGAGGCGCGCGGGTTGGCCTCCAGCACGTACAGGGTGTCGGCGGCCAGGGCGAACTGGACGTTGAGCAGGCCGCGCACGCCCACGCCGCGGGCGATGGCCTCGGTGGAGCGGCGCACGCGCTCCAGCTCGGCGCGGCCCAGGGTGGCGGGCGGGATGACGCACGCGGAGTCGCCGGAGTGGATGCCGGCCTCCTCGATGTGCTCCATGATCCCGCCGAGGTACATCTCCTCGCCGTCGAACAGGGCGTCGACGTCGATCTCCACGGCGTCGTCGAGGAACCGGTCCACCAGCACGGGACGGTCCGGGGAGACCTCCGTGGCGGTGGCCATGTAGTCGCGCAGCGAGGCCTCGTCGTAGACGATCTGCATGCCGCGCCCGCCCAGGACGTACGAGGGGCGCACGAGGACGGGGTAGCCGATCCCGGCGGCGATGGCGGTGGCCTCCTCGACGCTGACGGCGGTGCCGTGCTGCGGCGAGGGCAGGCCCGCGCGGTCCAGGACGCGGCCGAACGCGCCGCGCTCCTCGGCCAGGTCGATGGCCTCCGGCTGGGTGCCGATGATCGGCACCCCGGCGGCCTGCAGCCCGGCCGCCAGCCCCAGCGGCGTCTGCCCGCCCAGCTGGACGATCACGCCGTGCACGGGACCGCAGCGGGTCTCGGCGTGCACGACCTCCAGGACGTCCTCCAGCGTCAGCGGCTCGAAGTACAGCCGGTCGGAGGTGTCGTAGTCGGTGGAGACCGTCTCGGGGTTGCAGTTGACCATGACGGTCTCGAACCCGGCGTCGCGCAGGGCGAAGGAGGCGTGCACGCAGGAGTAGTCGAACTCCACGCCCTGCCCGATCCGGTTGGGCCCTGAGCCGAGGATGACGACGGCCGGCCGCTCGCGCGGGCGGGTCTCGTCCTCCTCGTCGTAGCTGGAGTAGTGGTAGGGCGTGCGGGCGGCGAACTCGGCCGCGCACGTGTCGACGGTCTTGTAGACCGGGCGCACGCCCAGCGCGTGCCGCACCCCGCGCACGACGTCCTCGGGCAGGTGGCGCAGCTCCCCGAGCTGGGCGTCGGAGAAGCCGTGCCGCTTGGCGTGCCGCAGCAGCTCGGGCGTCAGCTGCTCGGCGTCGCGGACCTCGCGGGCCACCTCGTCAAGCAGGAACAGCTGGTCCAGGAACCACGGGTCGATGCGGGTGGACTCGAACAGCTGCTCGGGGGTGGCGCCGGCGCGCACCGCCCGCATGACCAGGCCGATGCGCTCGTCGGTGGGCTGCCGCGCGCGCTCCAGCAGGTCGTCCAGGTCGCCGGGGTCGCCGGCCCACGTGAAGGGCGCGCCGCGCTTCTCGGTGCTGCGCAGCGCCTTCTGCAGGGCCTCGGTGAAGTTGCGGCCCAGCGCCATGGCCTCGCCGACGCTCTTCATCGTCGTGGTGAGCGTGGGGTCGGCGGCCGGGAACTTCTCGAACGCGAACCGCGGCACCTTGACGACGACGTAGTCCAGCGTCGGCTCGAAGCTGGCGGGGGTCTCCCGCGTGATGTCGTTGGGGATCTCGTCGAGGGTGTACCCGACGGCCAGGCGCGCGGCGATCTTGGCGATGGGGAACCCGGTCGCCTTGGACGCCAGCGCGGACGAGCGCGAGACGCGCGGGTTCATCTCGATGACGATGATGCGCCCGTCGGCGGGGTTCACGGCGAACTGGATGTTGCAGCCGCCGGTGTCGACGCCGACCTCGCGGATGACGGCGATGCCGATGTCGCGCATCCGCTGGTACTCGCGGTCGGTGAGCGTCATGGCCGGCGCGACGGTGATGGAGTCGCCGGTGTGCACGCCCATCGGGTCGAAGTTCTCGATGGAGCAGACGACGACCACGTTGTCGGCGCGGTCGCGCATGAGCTCCAGCTCGTACTCCTTCCAGCCGAGGATCGACTCCTCCAGGAGCACCTCGGTCACCGGGGAGTGGTGCAGGCCCTGCCCGGCGATGCGGCGCAGCTCCTCCTCGGTGTGCGCGAACCCGGAGCCCAGGCCGCCCATGGTGAAGCTGGGGCGCACGACGACGGGGTAGCCGAGGTCCCCGGCCGCGGCCAGCACCTCGTCCATGGAGTGGCACAGGTGGCTGCGGGCGGACTCCGCGCCGCAGCGCTCGACGACGCCCTTGAACAGCAGGCGGTCCTCGCCCAGCTTGATGGCGTCCACGTCGGCGCCGATGAGCTCGACGCCGTGCCGCTCCAGCGCCCCGCTCTCGTACAGGGCGATCGCGGTGTTCAGGGCGGTCTGCCCGCCCAGGGTCGCCAGGACCGCGTCGGGCTTCTCCCTGGCGATGATCGCCTCGACGGTGGCGGGGGTGATGGGCTCGACGTAGGTGGCGTCGGCCATCTCCGGGTCCGTCATGATCGTCGCCGGGTTGGAGTTGACCAGCACGACCCGCAGGCCCTCGGCCTTCAGGACGCGGCAGGCCTGCGTGCCGGAGTAGTCGAACTCCGCGGCCTGGCCGATGACGATCGGCCCGGAGCCGATGACGAGGACCGAGGAGATGTCGGTGCGGCGGGGCATCAGGCGTCCTTCGCGGTCGCGCCGTCGGCGGCGGGGTTCTCGGTGGTGTCGGCCTCGGTGGTGTCCGCGGCGCCGGTGTCGTCGACCAGCTGCGCGGCCGGCACGCCCTCCATGAGGGCGAGGAACCGGTCGAAGAGGTAGGAGGCGTCGTGCGGGCCGGCGGCGGCCTCGGGGTGGTACTGCACGCTGAACGCCGGGGCGTCCAGGCAGCGCAGCCCCTCCACGACGTCGTCGTTGAGGCAGACGTGGCTGACCTCGGCGCGCCCGTAGGGCGTCTGGCGGACCTCCCCGGCGCGGCCCTCGACGGCGAAGCCGTGGTTGTGGGCGGTGACCTCGACCTTGCGGGTGGCCAGGTCCATGACGGGCTGGTTGATGCCGCGGTGGCCGTACTTCAGCTTGTAGGTGCCGAACCCGAGGGCGCGGCCCAGCAGCTGGTTGCCGTAGCAGATGCCGAAGAACGGCACCTTGCGCTCCAGCACGCCGCGCAGCACCTCGATCTCGTGGGTGGCGGCGGCGGGGTCGCCGGGGCCGTTGGAGAAGAACACCCCGTCGGGAGCGGAACCGCCGGGCCCGGCGGTCAGGACCTGCTCCAGCGTCGCGGTCGAGGGCAGCACGGTGACCTCGACGCCGCGCTCGGCCAGCCGCTGCGGCGTCATCGACTTGATGCCCAGGTCGACGGCGGCGACGGTGAAGCGCCGCTCCCCCCGCGCCGGCACGGTGTACGCCTCGGGGGTGCTGACCAGGGAGGCCAGGTCGGTGCCGACCATGTCGGGGGCCCCGCGCACGGCGTCCAGCAGCTGCTCGAGCGGGCGGGCGGCGGCCTCCCCGGAGAACACGCCGACCTTCATGGCGCCGCGCTCGCGCAGGTGCCGGGTCAGCGCGCGGGTGTCCACGCCGGAGATGCCGACGACGCCCTGCGCGTCCAGCTCGTCGGCCAGGGTGCGCCGCGAGCGCCAGTTCGAGGGCACGCGGGCGGGGTCGCGCACGACGTAGCCGGCGACCCAGATGCGCGAGGACTCGTCGTCCTCGTCGTTGTACCCGGTGTTGCCCACGTGCGGGGCCGTCATGACGACGACCTGGCGGTGGTAGCTGGGGTCGGTCAGCGTCTCCTGGTAGCCGGTCATGCCGGTGGAGAACACCGCCTCGCCGACCGTCTCGCCGACGCGGCCGTAGGCGTCGCCGCGGAACGTGCGCCCGTCCTCCAGCACCAGCACCGCGGGGGTGCGGGCGCCGCTCGCGCCTGTGCTCACTCCTGGCCTCCCTGCTGCTCGCGCTGCGTGCGCCGCGCCCGTTCCGCGCTGCGCACGAGCTCCTCCACCTGCTGGGCGAAGCGCTTGCCCTCGGCCGGGTGCCGCGGCTTCACCCCCGTGTCCACGACGCGGTCCCCGAGCCGCCAGCGCAGCACGAGGAGCCCGTCGGGCCTGCCCATCCACTTGCCGACCATCCCGGGGCCGTGGCCGACGCCGACGATCGCGTCGGCGGGCACCACGAACGAGCGCGCCCCCTGGCGCAGGAACCCCACCCCGCCGTCGACGAACCCGAGGGCGACGGCGCTGCGGGTGCCCAGGCCGTGGGCGGCCACGCGGTCCAGCGCGTTCTCGGCGTCGGTCGTGGACACGTACACGCCCTCGATGGCGTCGGTGAGCGCGTCCCAGTCCCGCGCGCCGACCGGGCGCGGCAGCATCTTCTGCCGCAGCGCGCGCCCGCGGTAGCCGGCGAACATCATCCGCCACAGGATCAGCAGGCCGATGACCAGCAGGGCGACGGCGATCCAGCGCATCAGCTCGGGGTCCTCTCGACGAGGCGCGCGTCGAGCACCGTGGGCTCGCCGCGCAGGAAGGTGGCCTCCACGCGCCCGGGCAGCTCCATGCCGCGGAACGGGGAGTTGCGCCCGCTGGTGGCCATCGCCTCCGGGTCGACGACGGTGCGGGCCGCGGGGTCGAGCAGGACGAGGTTGGCCGGCTCGCCGGCGGCCAGCGGGGTGCCGTGCCCGGCCAGGCGCCCGATGCGCGCGGGCGTCGCCGACATCCGCTGCGCGACGTCGGCCCAGGTGAGCAGGCCGGTGTCGACGACGGCGTGCTGCACGACCGACAGGGCGGTCTCCAGCCCCGTCATGCCCATGGCGGCCGCGGACCACTCGCAGTCCTTGGCCTCCACCGGGTGGGGGGCGTGGTCGGTGGCGACGACGTCGATGGTGCCGTCGGCCAGGCCCTCGCGCAGCGCCTCGACGTCCGCCTGCGTGCGCAGCGGCGGGTTGACCTTGTAGACGGGGTCGTAGCCGCGCACCAGCTCGTCGGTGAGCAGCAGGTGGTGCGGGGTGACCTCGGCGGTCACCCGCACCCCGCGCTGCTTGGCCCAGCGGATGATCTCCACCGAGCCGCGGGTGGACACGTGGCACACGTGCAGGCGCGAGCCGACGTGGTCGGCCAGCAGCACGTCGCGGGCGATGACGGCCTCCTCGGCCACGCTGGGCCAGCCGCGCAGGCCCAGGACGGCGGAGACGGTGCCCTCGTTCATCTGCGCGTCCTCGGTCAGCCGCGGCTCCTGCGCGTGCTGGGCGATGACGCCGTCGAAGGCCTTGACGTACTCCAGCGCGCGGCGCATGAGGACGGCGTCGGACACGCAGTGCCCGTCGTCGGAGAAGACGCGCACGGCGGCGGCGGAGTCGGCCATCGCGCCCAGCTCGGCCAGCTGCTCGCCGGCCAGGCCGACGGTGACGGCGCCGACGGGGCGCACCTCGGCCCAGCCGGCCTCGTCGCCCAGGCGCTTGACCTGCTCCACGACGCCGGCGGTGTCGGCCACGGGGAAGGTGTTGGCCATCGCGAAGACGGCGGTGTAGCCGCCGCGGGCGGCGGCGCGGGTGCCGGACTCGACGGTCTCGGCGTCCTCGCGGCCGGGTTCGCGCAGGTGGGTGTGCAGGTCGACCAGGCCGGGCAGGGCGACCAGGCCGCTCGCGTCGAGGACGGTGGCGCCCTCGGCCGCGGGGGTCCCGGCGAGCGTTCCGACCTCGGCGATGACGCCGCCGCGCAGCAGCAGGTCGGTCGGCTCGCCGCCGAGGACGCGGGCGCCGTGGACGAGGACGCTCACCGCGCACCTCCGGGGGTCTCGGCCCGCTCACCGGCGAGCAGCAGGTACAGGACGGCCATGCGCACCGCGACGCCGTTGCCGACCTGCTCGACGATCGTCGAGCGGGCGCTGTCGGCGGCGTCGGCGGAGATCTCCAGGCCGCGGTTCATCGGCCCGGGGTGCATGACGAGGGTGTGGTCGGGCAGGGCGGCCAGCCGCGCGCGGCCCAGGCCGTAGCGGCGGGTGTACTCGCGGGCGGAGGGGAAGAACCCGCCGCCGGCGGCCTCCATGCGCTCGCGCTGCACGCGCAGCATCATCACCGCGTCCGGCTCGCCCAGGGTCAGGGCGGCGTCGAGGTCGCTGGTGACCTGGCACGGCCAGGCCTCGACACCCACCGGCAGCAGGGTGGGCGGGGCGACGAGGGTGACGCGCGCGCCGAGGGTGTGCAGCAGCAGGACGTTGGAGCGGGCCACCCGGCTGTGCAGGACGTCCCCGACGATCGTGACGCGCACGCCGTCCAGGCCCTCGCCGCTCGCGCGCAGGTGCCGGCGCAGCGTGTAGGCGTCCAGCAGGGCCTGGGTGGGGTGCTCGTGGGTGCCGTCGCCGGCGTTGACGACGGCCCCGCGGGTCCAGCCGGCGTGGGCGAGGCGGTGCGGGGCGCCGGAGGCGGAGTGCCGCACGACGACCGCGTCGGCGCCCATGGCCTCCAGGGTCAGCGCGGTGTCCTTCAGGCTCTCGCCCTTGGAGACGCTGGAGCCCTTGGCGGAGAAGTTGATGACGTCCGCGGACAGCCGCTTGGCGGCGGCCTCGAAGGAGGTGCGGGTGCGGGTGGAGTCCTCGAAGAAGAGGTTGACCACGGTGCGCCCGCGCAGCGTGGGCAGCTTCTTGATCTCCCGGCGCTGGGTGGCGGCCATCTCCTCGGCGACGTCGAGGACCTCCACGGCCCCCGCGCGGTCGAGGTCGGCGGCGGACAGCAGGTGGCGCATCAGGCGTCGCCCCCCGCGGGAGCCACGGGCGTGGTGAGGACGACGGCGTCGCGGCCGTCGGCCTCGGCCAGCAGCACCCGCACCCGCTCGGCGGAGGAGGTGGGCAGGTTCTTGCCGACGTGGTCGGCGCGGATGGGCAGCTCGCGGTGGCCGCGGTCGACGAGGACGGCCAGGCGCACGGCGCGCGGGCGGCCCAGGTCGTTCAGGGCGTCCAGCGCGGCGCGCACCGTGCGCCCGGAGTACAGGACGTCGTCGACGAGGACGACGACCTTGTCGTCGACGCCGCCGGCGGGCAGCTCGGTGGGCAGCAGGGCGCGCACGGGGTGCCGGCGCAGGTCGTCGCGGTACATCGTCACGTCGAGGGAGCCGACGGGCACCGCGGTGCCCTCCACCTCGGCCAGGCGCCGGGCCAGGCGCTGCGCGAGCGGGACGCCGCGCGTGGGGATGCCGAGCAGCACCAGGTCGCCGGGGCCCTTGTTGGCCTCCAGCAGCTCGTGCGCGATGCGGGTGAGCGCGCGCGCGACGTCCGGGGCCTCCAGCAGCACCCGGTCCGCCGTCGCCGGCGCCGACCCGGCCGGGTCGTGGGCAGCGGTCACCACCGACCTCCTTCCCCGCCTCACGGGACGGTTCCTTAAAGGACGTCTGCGGGCCGGCCCTGGACAGCGGCCGACCGTCGCGGCGACCCTACCGGAGGGCCGGTCGTCCCCCGCGACGGCCCGCGGGGGCTCGCGGGGGCTCGCGGGGGCCCGGTCCGGGATGCGACGCGCCCGCGACAGCCCGTGCACCTCGTTGTGAGGTCAAGCGCTCACGTGGAGTAACGGAAGTCGTGCCGTCCGGGTGGGATCCTGTGTCCGCGGTGGGCGAAGCGGCAGGTCAGCTTGACGAGGGCGTTCACGTACAGTGACGATTCTGGGCATGGCATCGGACTACTCCCGCGCACTCGGATCGCGCCTTCGCGCCATCCGTACCCAACAGGGGCTGTCCCTGCACGGCGTCGAAGAGAAGTCCGAGGGACGGTGGAAGGCCGTCGTCGTCGGCTCCTACGAACGGGGCGACCGTGCGGTGACCGTCCAGCGACTCGCCGAGCTGGCGGACTTCTACGGGGTCCCCGTCTCGGCCCTCCTGCCCGAGGGCGCGCCGCAGGGCAGCTCCGAGCCGCCGCCGCGGCTCGTGCTCGACCTGGAGCGCCTGCAGGAGGTCCCGGCCGAGAAGGCCGGCCCCCTGGACCGCTACGCGAAGACCATCCAGTCCCAGCGCGGCGACTACAACGGGCGCGTCCTGTCCATCCGGGCGGACGACCTGCGCACCCTGGCCGTCATCTACGACGTGCCGGCGACCACCCTGTGCGACGAGTTCATCGCCTGGGGCGTGCTCAACGCCGACGCGCGCCGCGCCGTCGCGCGTGGTGCGGACCTCAGGCCTTCAGCGTCTCGGCCAGCTCCGCGATGCGGCCCAGCAGGCCGTTGACGAAGCGCGGCGACTCGTCGGTGGACAGCTCCTGGCAGATCTCCACGGCCTCGCTGATCGCGACGTGGTCGGGCACGTCGTCGGCGTGCAGCAGCTCCCACGTGGCCATCCGCAGCACCGCGCGGTCCACCGCGGGCATCCGGTCGACCGTCCAGCCCATCGAGTACGTCGACAGGACCTCGTCGATGCGCTCCTGGTGGGCGACGACGCCCTCCACGAGGGTCACCGCGTACTCGCCCACGGGCGGGTCCGCGCGCTGGATCTTGGCCTTGAGGACCTCGAGCGCCGGGCGCTCGCGCTGGTCGGCCTCGAAGAGGACGTCCACCGCGCGCAGCCGCGCCTTGCGGCGGGCGGCCACGTCAGCTCACGCGGCCGAGGTAGTCACCGGTGCGGGTGTCGACCTTGACCTTGGTGCCCTGCTCCAGGAACAGCGGGACCTGGATCTCGTAGCCCGTCTCCACCGTCGCCGGCTTGGTGCCGCCCGTGGAGCGGTCGCCCTGCAGGCCCGGCTCGGTGTAGGTGATCTCCAGCACGACCGAGGTCGGCAGCTCCACGTACAGCGGGGTGCCCTCGTGGGTGGCCACGACGGCCTCCTGGCTCTCCAGCATGTAGTTGGCCGCGTCGCCGACGGTGGCCTCGGGGATCGTGATCTGGTCGTACGTCGAGGAGTCCATGAACACGAAGTCCTCGCCGTCGCGGTACAGGTACTGCATGTCGCGCTTGTCGACGGTCGCGGTGTCGACCTTCGTGCCGGCGTTGAAGGTGCGGTCGACCACCTTGCCGGACAGCACGTTCTTCAGCTTGGTGCGGACGAAGGCCCCGCCCTTGCCGGGCTTGACGTGCTGGAACTCCACGACGGACCACAGGTTCCCGTCGAGGTTGAGCACGGTGCCGTTCTTCAGGTCGTTGGTCGTCGCCACGTGTCTCTCTGTCCGTCTCCGCTGGTCGAGCGCGGCCGGGGGGCGCGCGCCTGTCGGCGCCATCGTACCGAGCGGCGCGGGGGCGTCCGGGCGGCGAGCGCCGCGGGACGGGGTCACGGGGGTGCGCCCGCCCGGGTGACTGCCCCTCCAGGAGGGCCCCGCGGGCGCCGACGTGTGCGGGGTGAGGTCAGGAGCGGCCGAGGGCCCGGACGACGCCGGAGCGCGCCCGGCCGCCGTCGACGCCTCCTTCGGCTCCTCCGCCCGCCCGGTGCCCTTCAACCCGGGCAGGCGCTCGGCCGCGGCCTACGCGGCGGGCTTCAACCGGACCACGACCGGCGCCGGGGCGGTCACCGGCCGCCGCCGGCGCCGCTCGGGCCGGCGCGCCCTGGTCGCGCTGCTCGTCGTGGCGGTGCTGGGCGTGACCGGCTGGCGGGCCGCGCCCGCGGTCTGGTCGCGGGCCGAGGCGTGGTCGCGGGCCAGCGTCGAGGCGGACGTCCGCGACGTGGCCGCCTCGCTGGAGCGCCACCGCGCCCGGCACGGCAGCTACACGACCGACCGCTCGGCGCTCGACCTGCCGGCGACGGAGACGGCCAACCAGGTGCGGATCGTCTCCGCCGACGCGGTGCGCTTCTGCCTGCACGCCGAGGGCGTGCTGGGGCCGGCCGTGGACTACCTGTCGGGCGTGGGGTTCGTGCGCGTGCCCTGCCCGGTGTGAGCGACACTGGCCGCTGAAGCGCCCCGCCGCCGGTGCCGATCATCCACCGTGACGACATCCCGGTCCCGGTGGGCGCTGCCGGCCGCACCGCCTCCCGCGCTGCGGGCGCTGCTGCGTCACCGCGCCGTCCTGCTGTGGCTGGCCGTCGCCGTGCCCGCGCTCGTGTGCCTGTGGGGCGGCTGGGTACCCGGTGACTGGGTGTTCTTCTCGCAGGGGGCGGACGTCCTCCTCGGGCGCGGTGAGGTCGCGCCGTGGCAGCTGTACGCCGCCCACCCCGACGTCCAGATCGGTCCCGTGCCGCTGCTGCTGACGGCGCCGCTGACGCTGCTGCCCCCGGCGGTCGGCGGGGTGCTGGCGTGCGCGCTGGTCGCCGCGCTGCTGCCGCTGACGTGCCGCTGGTTGGAGCTGCTGGGCGAGCACTGGCGCGGTCCCTCGCCGTGGCGGCCGGCCACCACGTTCGTCGGCGGGCTGTTCGCCGCGATCTGGTGGTGGCGCCTGGGCGGTGAGTTCGCCCACCCCGACGACGCGCTCGTCGTCGCCGGCGGGGTGGCGGGGCTGCTGGTGGGGGCGCGGGGGCGCCCGCTGCTGGGGTCGGTGCTGCTGGGACTGGCGGTCTCGGGCAAGCCGTGGGCCGTCGGGCTGCTGGTCCTCGCGCTCGCCTTCGGCGGCCGTGCCCGGTGGCGACGGCTGCTCCTGGCGGGTGCGGCGGCGCTGGCGCCCTGGGCGCCCTTCGTGCTCCTGGACCCGGCCACGCTGCTGGCGCTGTCGGGCTACCGCGTCGCGGTGTGGAGCTCGGCGCCGCTGGCCCTGCTGGGGCTCGCGGAGGAACCGGTCCCCGGCTGGGTCCGCCCGGTGCAGTTCCTGCTGGCCCTGGGAGTCGTCGCCCTCGCCGTCGCCGTCGGGCGCGCCGACCTCGGACCGTTCCTCGCGGTCGCCGCGCGCCTGGCGCTCGAACCGCAGGCGTGGGACTACTACTTCGCCAGCCTGGTCGTCGCTGCCCTGGTCGCCGACGTGCTGCGCCGGCGGGCGGCCGGGCCGTGGCTGACGATCGGCACCGTCCTCGTCCTGTACGACGTGCGCTGGCTGGTCGACGACCGCTCGGTGATGGGGGCCATGCTGCTGCTCCCGTTGCTGGCCGGGGTGGTCCTGCTGCTGCCGGACATCGGTGCGCGCCTGCGGCTGTGGACGTCGCCGGGCGGCGGACGCGCTCCGGCAGGAGCGGCGGCGTGAGCACCCTGGACCGTCTGCTGCGCCTGCGCCACGTCCTGGTGGGGTTGAGCGCCGTCGGCGTGGTCCTGTCGTACCTGACGGTCTTCGGGACGCCGGACGACTGGTGGTACTTCCGCGACGCCGCGGTGGTCCTCGCCGGCCGCGACCCGGCGGTGAGCCCCGGCGCGTTCTACCGGACGCACCCGGGCACGTGGATCGGTCCGGTGCCGCTCCTGCTGTGGACCCCGCTGGCCCTGCTGCCGGAGGCGGTGGGCGGGTGGACCGTGGCGCTGCTGTCCGCCGCGGCTGTCCCGTGCGCGACCCTGCTCGCCGAGTCGCTGAGCACCGCCCGCTGGGGCCCGTCGCGGCGCGCGCGGCTGACGGTCCTGCTGGCGGGGTGCGCCGCTGCACCGGTGTGGACCGAGGTGTGCACGACCTACACGCACCCCGAGGACGTCGCGGTCGTCCTGCTGTTCCTGGGCGCGCTGCACGCGCTGCACCGCCGGCGGCCCGTCCTGACAGGGCTCCTGCTGGGTCTGGCTGCCGGCGGGAAGCCGTGGGCGGTGGGTCTGCTGCCGCTCGTGGTCGTGCTGCCGACGAGGGCCGGGCGCGGGCGCGCAGCGGTCTCGGCGCTCCTGGCCGCAGCCCTGCCGTGGGTCCCGTTCCTCTCGGTGCCCGGAACGCTGGCGGCGGTCTCCGGGTCGTGGGCCGTCGTCTTCGCCGAGACTCCGCTGGGTGTCGCGGGGTTGGCCGGGCAGGTGTACCCGACCACGGCCCGCCTGTCGCAGTTCGCGCTCGCGGTGCTCCTGGTGGCCGCGGTCGTGCGGCGGCACCGGTGGTCGGCGGCCCTGTTCTGCTGCGTGGCGGCACGGCTCGCGCTCGAACCGCAGGTGCTCGACTACCACTGGGCCTCGCTCGTGCTCGGCGCCGTGGTGGCCGACGTGGTCGGGCGCCGCCCGCTGCCGCTGCTGTCGGGACTCGTGGTCCTGACCTACCACGTCAGCAGGTCGGTGGACGTCGCCCTGGTGGAAGCGGGAGCGCAGCTGGTGCCGCTGGCCGCGGCGCTGGCGCTGGTGCTGCACCGCGGGCGTGCCGAGGACGGACCCGGCGGTCCCGGCGTGCCCGCACCGCGCTCAGGCGCTGATCTCGGCGTACGCGGCCTGCAGCATGGCGGGGTCGGGCCCCTCCAGCCGCGACGGGCGGCCGATGCCGTCGAGGACCACGAACCGCAGGAGCGCCCCGCGTGACTTCTTGTCCCGGCGCATCGCGTCCAGCAGCTGCGGCCAGCGGTCGCCGCGGTAGGTGACCGGCAGGCCCAGGGAGGTCAGGACGGCGCGGTGGCGGTCGGCCTCGGCGTCCGAGAGGCGCCCGGCGAGGCGGGCCAGCTCGGCGACGTAGACGAGGCCGACGCTGACGGCGGCGCCGTGGCGCCACTGGTAGCGCTCGACCAGCTCGACGGCGTGGGCGAAGGTGTGCCCGTAGTTGAGGACCTCGCGCAGGTCGGACTCCTTGAGGTCCTCCCCCACGACGTGCGCCTTGACGCGCACGGCCCGCTCGACGAGCTCGGCCAGCACC
Source organism: Kineococcus terrestris (assembly GCF_041020755.1). NCBI lineage: Bacteria > Bacillati > Actinomycetota > Actinomycetes > Kineosporiales > Kineosporiaceae > Kineococcus > Kineococcus terrestris. Next base: position 62,975 of record NZ_JBEUEI010000022.1, read on the forward strand.
GGCGACGTCGGCTCGGTGGCGGCCTCCACGTCGGCCTCGACGAGCTCGAGGATGCGCTCGTCGGCGATGAAGCCGCACTTGACGACCTCGGCCAGCCCGGCGCGCAGGTCGTGCGGGGGCAGGGTGCCGAGAGCGTCCAGGTCGCACAGCACCCCGGCCGGCGGGTGGAAGGAGCCGACGAGGTTCTTGCCCTCGGCGGTGTTGATGCCGGTCTTGCCGCCCACGGCGGCGTCGACCATCGCCAGCAGCGTCGTGGGCACCTGCACGACGCGCACCCCGCGCAGCCACGTGGCGGCGACGAACCCGGCGAGGTCGGTGACCGCTCCCCCGCCGACGCCGACGACCGCGTCGGAGCGGGTGAAGTTCGACTGCCCCAGCACCGTCCAGCAGAAGGCGGCCACCTCGGCGGACTTGGCCTCCTCCCCGTCGGGCACCTCGGCCAGGACGGCCTCCAAGCCCTGGGCGGCCAGGTCGTCGCGCACGGCCTCGCCCGTGGTGCGCAGCGCCCGCGGGTGGACGACGAGGACCTTGGCGACGCGCTCGCCGAGCATCCCGCGCAGCTCGCCGAGCAGGCCGCGGCCGATGAGGACGTCGTAGGGGGTATCGCCCGCGACGGTGATGCGGGTGGGCGTGGTCGTCATCGGTCCTCCGGGGAGCGCTCGAGCCGGTCCAGGACGTCGCGGGCGACCTCCTCGGCCGTCCGCCCGTCCGTGGGCACCGCGACGGTAGCGACCTCGTCGTAGACGCGCTGACGGGCGGTGTGCAGGTCGGCCAGGTCGGGGCGCTGCAGGACGGGCCGGTCGGCGTCCCCGCCGGTGCGCCGGCGGGTCTCGGTCAGGCTGACGCGCAGGTGCACGACGTCGTGCCCGCGCAGCACCGCGCGGGTGGCCTCGCGCCCGCACGCGCCCCCGCCGAGGGAGACGACGGCCTCCGGCCCGGCGAGCACGTCGGCGACGGCGGCCTGCTCCAGGTCGCGGAACGCCTCCTCGCCGTCGGCGGCGAAGATGTCCGGGATGGAGCGGCCCTCGCGGGTCCGCACGACGTCGTCGGTGTCGGTGAACGGCAGGCCCAGGCGGTCGGCGAGCAACCGCCCGACGGTGGTCTTGCCGGCGCCCATGAAACCGACGAGGACGATCACGGGCGGGCTCCTGGGTGCTGGGGACGGGCTCCAGCATCGTAGGCGGACGGGGCCGGGGACGACGCGGGGCCCGCACCCCCGGGAGGGTGCGGGCCCCGCGTCCCGAGGGCTGACTCAGCTCACCGCCGCGTCACCGAAGTAGACGAGGTTGTTGCGCTGGAGCACCTCCGTGCGCGGCGCCGCACCGGGCGACGTCGTCACGAGCTTCAGGTTGTTGACGCCGCGCACGTCCACGTCGATGAGGGTGGGCGCACCGCGCGACACGCGCTGCCGGGTGAGCAGGCGCTCGTCGCCGAAGACCTCGACCGTCGACTCGAACGTCGTCGGGTTGGCGTCGTCCAGCCCGGCGACCGTGGTGAAGCGCGAGTAGCGGTCCCCGAGCTTCCAGACCTTGTAGTCCGAGTTGCGGGGATCGGCGTCGAACGCCGCGGAGCGCGGGAAGAAGCGCCCCCCGATCATCGCGTGGTCGGACACGTAGCGGGCGCTGCCGTCCCCGTTCACCAGCTCGTCCAGGTAGGTCTTCGGCGCGGTGCCGGCGGGCTGGCAGTTGGTCCGCTTGCGGGCCGTCTCGGACAGCACGCCGGGGCCGCCGAAGGAGTTGGCCACGCCGTTCTCGCCGAACCTGCCCTGGACCCGCTCGATCTCGAGGTTGGTGCCCTCCGTGAAGCAGGTCTTGGACGAGAGCAGCAGGGGTCCGTCCGCGCGCGCGGCCCGGGCGCCGGCGGCCAACGCGTCCGCGAAGCCCTCACCGCTGGCCAGCGTCACCACCCGGGCGCTGTCGAAGAAGTCGTGGCTGACCCGCACCGCGGTGTCGTAGCGGTCGACACCGGAGACGCGGTCAGCGCCGTTCCGGGCCAGGCCCTGCAACTCGCGCAGCACGGCGTCGGACACCTTGCCGGCGCCGCCGACGACGGTGATGCGTTCCGGGCGCAGCCGCCGCAGCTCGTCCGCCACGACGGACGGCACCTCGTCGCGGCCCACCAGCAGCATGGGCGAGGACGCGTGGGCCGCAGCCGCGCTGCCCGTGAGGGCGTCCGGGAAGTCGTAGCCCGTGGCCACCACGACCCGGCTGGGGCCGGCCGCACCGTCGGCGGGCGTCGGGAAGAACGCGCGCGACAGGGCGACCGACGTCTCGAAGCGGTCACGCCCCTCGACGCGGTACAGGCCGGCCCGCGTGTTCTGCCGCAGCCACGTCCACACGTCGGCACCGATGGCGCTCTCACTGCCGACGACGACGATGTTGCGGGCGTAGATGATGCGCTCCCGCACCGCGGCGGGCACCTCGTCCTTCGTGACGAGGTACACGTTGCCGTAGGCGGCGCCGCGCAGCGCGCCGGCGGCCGTCGAGGAGTTCGCGACGGACCCCGACGCCGGCAGCGGGGGGGGGGGGGGGGGGGGGGGGGGGGGGGGGCGGGGGGGGGGGGGGGGGGGGGGGGGGCCGCGGGGCGCGGCCGGGGGCGGGCGGCGCGGGGCGCC
>NZ_JBEUEI010000023.1:0-64988 GCF_041020755.1 Kineococcus terrestris
GAGGTCGAGGTCGGCGAGGTCGAGGTCGGCGCGGCGCACGACCGCGTTGCTCGCCACGTCGTACCACCCCCGGTCCCCGGGGCGGGCCCGGCCCGGCGGGGCCCCCCCCCCCCCCCCCCGGGGTGGTGGGATGGGCGCGTGGCGGTCCTGGGCGTGGTGCTCGCAGCGGGTGCCGGCACGCGCGCGGGGGCGCCCAAGGCGCTGCTGCGCACGGAGGACGGCACCGGCTGGGCGGCCCGCGCGGCGGGGGTGCTGCGCGCCGGCGGCTGCGCGCCGGTCGCCGTCACCGTCGGCGCCGCCGCGGACGAGGTCCGCGCCGGCCTGCCGGACGGGGTGGACGTGCTCGAGGTGCCGGGCTGGCGCCGCGGCCTGGGAGAGGGCGTCCTGGCGGCGCTGCGCCACGGGCGGGCCGTGGGCGCGCGGGCGCTGCTGCTGACGCTGGTGGACCTGCCGGACGTCACCGCGGCCGACGTGGGCCGGGTGCTGGAGGCCGCCGCGCCGGACCCCTCGGACGCGCTCGTGCGCGCCGGGTGGCGGGGCCGCGGCGGGCACCCGGTGCTCCTGGGGCACCGGCACTGGGACCGCGCGGCGCAGTGCGCCGCGTCCGGGGCGGGGCTGCGCGAGCTGCTGCGCCGGGGGTGCCGGCAGGTGGAGGTCGCCGGCGCGCTGCGGGACGCGGACACCCCGGACGCCCTGCCGGCCGGCACCCGCTACCCGCCCGGGCACCCCCGGGGGGACTGAGCCCGCGGCCTCCCGGACCCGCGCCGGACCCGCGCCGGACCCGCGCCGGACCCGCGCCGGCCCCCTCCGCCGGTACCGGCCGAGGGGGCCGGCGGAGGAGGCCCGGCCCGTCAGGCGTTGGCGACCAGCCCGAGCTCCGCGGGGTTGGCCAGTCCGGGGTGCTGCGGCAGCACGCGCACCGTGTACCCGAAGGGCCCGGTCTGGCGCAGGGACAGCTCGCCCTCGAAGCGGTGCCGGCCGTCGCCGAACGCCTCCGCGTGCCGCAGCGTGACGACGCCCGAGGGGGTCAGCACGTCGGACTCGGAGACCCGCCCGTGCACGACCTGCACCTGCACGTCACCCGGCTCCAGCGCGCCGAGGGTGACGAAGCTGCGCACGTGCAGCACGTCGCCCACCTCGGCGGAGTCGCCCACGCCGGAGGACTCCACGTGGTCCACGCGCACCAGCGGCCACTGCTCGCGCACCCCGGCCTTCCAGCGCGCCACCTCGCGGGCGCCGGCGGCCGAGCCCGCGGCGGCGGCGCGGCCGGCGGCGGCCGCGGGCACGTACAGCTGCTGCACGTAGTCCTGCACCATGCGGCTGGCCAGGACCTTCGGGCCCAGCGAGGCCAGGGTGTGCCGGACCATCTCCAGCCAGCGCGGGGGCAGTCCGCGCTCGTCGCGGTCGTAGAAGCGCGCGGCGACGGAGTTCTCCACCAGGTCGTACAGGGCCGCGGCCTCGAGGTCGTCGCGGTGGTCGGGGTCGTCGACGCCGTCGGCGGTGGGGATGGCCCAGCCGTTGCCGCCGTCGTACCACTCGTCCCACCAGCCGTCGAGGATCGACAGGTTCAGCCCGCCGTTGAGGGCCGACTTCATGCCGGAGGTCCCGCACGCCTCGAAGGGGCGCAGCGGGTTGTTCAGCCACACGTCGCAGCCCGGGTAGAGGGTCTGCGCCATCGTGATGTCGTAGTTGGGCAGGAACACGATGCGGTGGCGCACCTCGGGGTCGTCGGCGAAGCGCACCATCTGCTGGATGAGGCGCTTGCCGGTCTCGTCGGCCGGGTGCGACTTGCCGGCGATGACCAGCTGCACGGGCCGCTGCGGGTGCAGCAGCAGGCGCTTGAGCCGCTCGGGGTCGCGCAGCATGAGCGTGAGGCGCTTGTAGGTGGGCACCCGGCGCGCGAACCCGATGGTGAGGACGTCGGGGTCCAGGACCTCCCGCGTCCACGCCAGCTCGGCCTCGCTGGCGCCGCGCTGCAGCCACGACAGGCGCAGGCGGCGGCGGGCGTCCTCCACGAGGCGGGCGCGCAGCACGCGGCGGGTGCGCCACACCTCCTCGTCGGGCACCTGGTCGACCTTCTCGAAGCCGTCGCCGGTGGCGACCAGCTCGCGGCCGATGTACTGCTTGCCCATCTCGATGACCTCCGGCGCCACCCAGGTGGGGGCGTGCACGCCGTTGGTGATGGAGGAGATCGGGACCTCGGGGGCGTCGAAACCCGGCCACAGGCCGCCGAACATGCCGCGGGAGACGGCGCCGTGCAGCTGGGAGACGCCGTTGGCGCGCTGCGCCAGCCGCAGGCCCATGACGGCCATGTTGAACACGCCCGGGTCGCCGCCGGGGTAGTCCTCGGCCCCCAGGGCCAGGACGCGCTCGACGGGCACGCCCGGCAGCGGGTTCTGCGCGCCCAGGTACAGCTCGATCTGGTCGCGGCCGAAGCGGTCGATGCCGGCCGGCACGGGGGTGTGCGTGGTGAAGACGGTGGCCGCGCGCACCGCCTCCAGGGCCTCCTCGAAGCTCAGGCCGCGGGCCACGTGCTCGGCGATGCGCTCCACGCCCTGGAACCCGGCGTGCCCCTCGTTGGTGTGGTACGCCTCCGGCTCGGGAGCGCCGGTCAGGCGCGACCACAGGCGCAGGGCGCGCACGCCGCCCACGCCGCACAGCAGCTCCTGCTGCAGGCGGTGCTCCCCGCCCCCGCCGTACAGGCGGTCGGTGATGCCGCGGGCCGCCTCGTCGTTCTCCTCCACGTCGGAGTCCAGCAGCAGCAGCGGCACCCGCCCGACCTGCGCGCGCCACACGTGCGCCACGAGCCGCCGGCCGCCGGGCAGGTCCAGGGACACCTTCGCGGGCGTGCCGTCGTCCTCGCGCAGCAGCGACAGCGGCAGGCCGTCGGGGTCGAGGACCGGGTAGGTCTCCTGCTGCCAGCCGTCGCGCGAGAGCGACTGCTTGAAGTAGCCGGTGGCGTAGAACAGGCCGACGCCCACGACCGGCACGGCCAGGTCGCTGGCGGACTTCAGGTGGTCGCCCGCGAGGATGCCCAGGCCGCCGGAGTACTGCGGCAGGGCGCCCGTGATGCCGAACTCCATCGAGAAGTAGGCGACCGCCGCGGGGGCGTCCGCGCCCAGGCCCGCGTACCAGCCGGGCCGCTCCAGGTAGGTGCGCAGGTCGGCCGCCGCCGCGTCCACGCGGGCGACGAACGCGGAGTCCGCGGCCAGGGCCTCGAGGCGTTCGGTGCTCAGGGCACCCAGCAGCGCGCCGGGCTCGCGGTGGACCGCCTGCCAGGCGGCCGGGTCCATCGACTCGAACAGGTCGCGGGTGGGCTTGTGCCACGACCAGCGCAGATTGCTCGCCAGGTCCCCCAGCGGCGCCAGCGGCGCGGGCAGGACGGTGCGGACGGTGAAGCGGCGGATGGCTCTCACGGTCAGCAACGTAGCCGCGCGGGGGGCCCGCGCGCAGTCCTCCGGGCGCTCCGGCGCACCCCGTCCACCGCGGACCCGCGCGGACCCGCGCGGACCCCCGGGCCCGCCGGGACCGCGCCGGAGCCGGGCGCGGTCCGGGCGGGCGCGACGACGCGACGCCGGGCACGGTCCTCGGTAGGTTGCCGCACGTGACGACGACGGAGCACTCCACGGCGGCGCGCGCGAGCACGGCCGCGCGCGGGACGAAGGTCGGGCGCATCCCCGTGCTGGGCGTGAGCCCGGTCGTCGACGACGGCCGCTGGCCCGCCAAGGCCGTGCCGGGCGAGCAGGTGCCGGTCTCGGCGACGGTCTTCCGCGAGGGCCACGACGCCGTGGCGGCCACGGCCGTCCTGGTGCGCCCGGACGGCAGCGAGCTGACCGCGCGGATGACGCTCGGCACGCCCGGCCTGGACGACCACCACGCCGTCCTGACGCCCGACGCCCCCGGCGAGTGGGGCCTGCGCGTGGAGGGCTGGTCCGACCCGTACGGCACCTGGGAGCACGACGCCACCATCAAGGTGCGCGCCGGGGTGGACAGCGCCCTCATGCTGGAGGAGGGCGCGCGCCTGCTGGAGCGCGCCGCGGCGCTGCCGGGCCGCGACGAGGAGGGCGCCGGGGCGCTGCGGCACGCCGCCGCCCGGCTGCGCGACACCTCCCTGGACGACGAGACCCGGCTGCGGGCCGGTCTGGCGGGCGACGTGCACGCCGCGCTGGAGCGGCTGCCGCTGCGCGAGATGGTCAGCCCCTCCCCCACCTTCCCGCTGCGGGTGGAGCGGCAGCTGGCGGCCTTCACGAGCTGGTACGAGTTCTTCCCCCGCTCGGAGGGGGCCCGCTGGGACGAGGAGGCCGGGCGCTGGGTCTCCGGCACGTTCCGCACCGCCGCCGAGCGGCTGCCCGCGATCGCCGAGATGGGCTTCGACGTCGCCTACCTCACGCCCGTGCACCCCATCGGCCGCACCAACCGCAAGGGCCCGAACAACAGCCTCGTTGCCGGCCCGCTGGACCCCGGCTCGCCGTACGCGATCGGCGCGGCCGAGGGCGGGCACGACGCGCTGCACCCGGACCTGGGCACCTTCGAGGACTTCGACCACTTCGTCGCCCGCGCGCGCGAGCTGGGCCTGGAGGTGGCGCTGGACCTGGCGCTGCAGTGCTCCCCGGACCACCCGTGGGTCACCGAGCACCCGGAGTGGTTCACCACCCGCGCCGACGGCACCATCGCCTACGCGGAGAACCCGCCGAAGAAGTACCAGGACATCTACCCGCTGAACTTCGACAACGACCCCGAGGGCATCTACGCCGAGGTCAAGCGGGTCGTGGACGTGTGGGTCGAGCACGGCGTCACCCTCTTCCGCGTCGACAACCCGCACACCAAGCCGGTGGAGTTCTGGGAGTGGCTCATCGCCGAGGTGAACCGCGAGCACCCGGAGGTGGTGTGGCTGTCGGAGGCCTTCACCAAGCCGGCGATGATGCACACGCTGGCCAAGGTGGGCTTCCAGCAGTCCTACTCCTACTTCGCCTGGCGCAACGCCGCCTGGGAGCTGCGCGAGTACCTGACGCAGCTGACCACCGAGTCGGCGCACTACATGCGCCCCAGCTTCTGGCCCACGACGCACGACATCCTCACCCCGACGATGCAGTACGGCGGGCCGCCGGTGTTCAAGCTGCGCGCCGTGCTGGCCGCGCTGCTGAGCCCCTCGTGGGGGATCTACACCGGCTACGAGCTCGTCGAGCACGCCGCCCGCCCGGGCGCCGAGGAGCAGCTGGACAACGAGAAGTACCAGTACCGCCCGCGCGACTTCGCGCGCGCCGAGCGCGAGGGCTGGAGCCTGGCGCCCTACCTGGCGAAGCTGAACCGGGTCCGCCGCGACCACCCGGCGCTGCAGCAGCTGCGGGGCACCGCCTTCCACGCCACCGACGACGAGAACGTCCTGGCGTTCTCCCGCCGCAAGGTGACCGCCGAGGGCGAGGACCTGATCATCGTCGTGGTGAACCTCGACCCGCACGCCGTGCGCGAGACGACGGTGCACCTGGACATGGCCGCCCTCGGCCGGACGTGGTCGGACCGCTTCACCGTGACCGACCTGCTCACCGGCGCCACCTACGAGTGGGGCGAGCACGACTACGTGCGCCTGGACCCGTACACCGAGCCGGCGCACGTCTTCCACGTCCGCGGCGCCTGAGCCGTGGACGCCCTCCCCGCCACCTCACCGGGACTGCGGCACGACCCGCAGTGGTACAAGACGGCCGTCTTCTACGAGGCGCTCGTCCGCGCGTTCTCGGACTCCAACGGCTCCGGCAGCGGCGACTTCGCCGGTCTGGTCAGCCGGCTGGACTACCTGCAGTGGCTGGGCGTGGACTGCCTCTGGCTGCCGCCGTTCTTCGCCTCCCCGCTGCGCGACGGCGGGTACGACATCTCCGACTACAACGCCGTGCTGCCCGAGTTCGGCACCCTGCCGGAGTTCCAGCGGCTCGTGCAGGAGGCGCACCAGCGCGGCATCCGGATCATCATCGACCTGGTGATGAACCACACCAGCGACCAGCACCCGTGGTTCCAGGCCAGCCGCTCCGACCCCGACGGCCCGTACGGGGACTTCTACGTCTGGAGCGACACCGACGAGAAGTACACCGAGGCGCGGATCATCTTCGTCGACACCGAGACGTCGAACTGGACGTTCGACCCGGTGCGCCGGCAGTTCTTCTGGCACCGCTTCTTCTCCCACCAGCCGGACCTCAACTACGAGAACCCGGCCGTGGAGGAGGCGATGTTCGACACCGTCCGCTTCTGGATGGACATGGGCATCGACGGGTTCCGCCTGGACGCCGTGCCCTACCTGTACGAGGAGGAGGGCACCGACGGGGAGAACCTGCCGGCCACGCACGCCTTCCTGCGGCGGCTGCGGCGCATGGTCGACGAGGAGTACCCCGGCCGGGTCCTGCTGGCCGAGGCCAACCAGTGGCCCTTCGACGTCGTGGAGTACTTCGGCACCGAGGAGGAGCCGGAGTGCCACATGTGCTTCCACTTCCCCGTCATGCCGCGCCTGTACTACGCGCTGCGCGAGGGCCGGGCCACGCCGATCACCGACATCCTGTCCGCGACGCCCGACATCCCCGTCGCCAGCGGCCAGTGGGGCACGTTCCTGCGCAACCACGACGAGCTGACGCTGGAGATGGTCACCACCGAGGAGCGCGCCGCCATGTACGGCTGGTACGCGCCCGACCCGCGCATGCGCGCCAACGTCGGCATCCGCCGGCGCCTGGCGCCGCTGCTGGACAACTCCCGCCCGGAGATCGAGCTCATCCACGCGATGGTCCTGTCGCTGCCGGGCAGCCCCTGCCTGTACTACGGCGACGAGATCGGCATGGGCGACAACATCTGGCTGGACGACCGCGACGCGGTGCGCACCCCCATGCAGTGGACGCCGGACCGCAACGCGGGCTTCTCCTCCGCCGACCCCGGCAAGCTGTACCTGCCGACGGTGCAGTCGCTGGTGTACCACTACCAGTCGGTCAACGTGGAGGCGCAGCTGGCGACGTCCAGCTCGCTGCTGCACTGGGTGCGCAGCGTCCTCGCGGTGCGCCGGCGCCACCCGGCGTTCGGCCTGGGCGAGTACCGGCCCCTGACCGGCCGGCGCTCCGCCGGCGCGGACGCGCCCGAGCCCGACGACCGGCCCGGCGGGAGCTGCGACAACGACGCCGTGCTGGCGTTCCTGCGCGTCCTGGCCCCGACCCCCGAGCAGGAGGCAGAGACCGTCTTGTGCGTCAACAACCTCTCCGACCACCCGCAGGCCGCGCGGCTGCGCCTGCCCGACCACGCCGGGGCCGCCGTGCGGGACCTGTTCGGCGGTGCCGCGTTCCCGGCGGTCGACGCCGACGGCTGCCTGACCGTCACCCTCGGCTCGCGCGGCTTCTACTGGCTGGGGCTGGGGGCCGCCGCGTGAGCGCCGGCGCCACCGGTCCCGCCACCACCGCGGCCGGCGTCACCGACCCGCTCGCCGACCTGCTGGCCGACTGGGCGCCCCGCCAGCGCTGGTTCGCGCACAAGGGCTCCGCCGTGCGCGTGGAGCGCCTGGAGCGCACCACCCTCGACGAGACCGGCGTGGCCCACCTCGTCGCCCTCACCGTCTCGACCACCGGCGCCGAGGAGGGCGCGGCACCGGTGTCCACCGTCTACCAGGTGCCGGTGACCGTGCGGCACGCCCCCGACGACGCCCTCGCGCACGCCCTGGTCGGGCACCTGCCCGACGTCGACGGGTTCCCCGTGTGGGTCTACGACGGCCCCCACGACCCCACGTTCACCCGCGCGCTGCGCGTCCTGGTGGCCTCCGAGGAGGGCGCCGGGGACCGCGCGTTCGGCGCGCAGGGCACCAGCGCCGACGGCGGGCTCGCCGTGCCGGTGGAGGCCCGGACGAAGGTGCTGTCGGGCGAGCAGTCGAACACCTCCCTCGTCATCACCCCCGACGACGGCGGACCCGCCCTCATCGCCAAGGTCTTCCGCGTCCTGAACGCCGGCGACAACCCCGACGTGGTCGTGCAGACCGTGCTGGCCGGCGCCGGCTGCGAGCGCGTGCCCCGTCCCGCCGGGTGGGTCGACGGCACGTGGACCGCGCCCGACGGCACCCGCGCGCGCGGGCACCTGGCGCACCTGACCGAGTTCCTCGCCGGTTCCGAGGACGCCTGGCGCGTGGCCACCGCCGCGGTGGCCGGCGGGCGCGCCTTCGGGACCGAGGCCGCCGCCCTCGGCCGGGCCACCGCCGAGGTGCACGCCGTGCTGGCCGGTACCCTGCCCACCGAGCCGGCCACCCCCGAGCGGCTGGCCGCCGTGGCCGACGCCCTGGCCGCGCGGGTGGCGTGGGCCGCCGCCGAGGTGCCCGCGCTGCGCGAGCTGGCCGGCGCGGCCCGCGAGCGCGTGGAGGCCGTGCGCTCGGTCACCGGCGCACCCGACCTGCAGCGCGTGCACGGCGACTACCACCTCGGGCAGGTCCTGCACTCGGCCGCGCGCGGCTGGGTGCTGCTGGACTTCGAGGGCGAGCCGCTGCGCCCGCTGGCCGAGCGCAGCCTGCCGGACCTGGCGCTGCGCGACGTGGCCGGGATGCTGCGCTCCTTCGACTACGCCGGCAGCTCCGCGGGCCCGGCCGCCGGGGTCGACCCGGAGGCGGCGCGGGCCTGGACGCTGGCCTGCCGCGAGGCGTTCCTGGCCGGCTACGCGGAGGTGGCGGGCACCGGCCCGGCCACCGACGCCCGCGTCGAGGGCTCCCCCGCCCAGGTCCTGCTGGGTGCCCTGGAGCTGGACAAGGCCCTGTACGAGGTGGTCTACGAGGCCCGCAACCGCCCCACCTGGCTGGAGGTGCCCCTGGGCGCCGTCCGCCGCCTGCTGAGCTGAGGCTCCGCGACCGCGCCGAGAGGCGACCCACCGTTCCCCCCGGGAGACTGACCGACATGAGCTCTGCGCCCATCCCCGCCCCCGTCGACGCCGACGACCTGGCCAGGGTCGCCGCGGGCGCGCACTGGTCGCCGCACTCGGTGCTCGGCGCGCACCCGCACGACGGCGCCGTCACCTGGCGCGTCCTGCGCCCCTTCGCCTCCACCGTCACCGTCGTCACGCAGGACGGCTCGCGCGTCGGTCTCGTGCACGAGTACGACGGCGTGTGGGTCGGCGTGCTGCCCGGCGCCGAGGTCGGCGACTACCGCGTCGAGACGTCCTACCCGGGCGGGGAGCCGGTCACCGCCGACGACCCGTACCGCTTCCTGCCGACCCTCGGCGAGGTCGACCTGCACCTGGTCGGCGAGGGCCGCCACGAGCAGCTGTGGGACGTCCTCGGCGCGCACGTGAAGCGCTGGCCGGGCGCCATCGGGCCCGTCGAGGGCACCGCGTTCGCCGTGTGGGCGCCCAACGCGCGCGCCGTGCGCGTCGTCGGGGACCACAACCACTGGAACGGCCGCGAGCACGCGATGCGCTCGCTGGGCTCCTCCGGCGTCTGGGAGCTGTTCGTGCCCGGTGTGGGCGCCGGCAGCCGGTACAAGTTCGAGATCCTCGGCGCGGACGGGCACTGGCGGCAGAAGGCCGACCCGATGGCGCAGGCCACCGAGGTGCCGCCCGCCACCGCCTCCGTCGTGGCCGAGACCTCCTACACCTGGGGCGACGCGGAGTGGCTGGAGCGCCGCGGGGCCACCGACCCGCACGCCGGGCCGATCTCCGTCTACGAGGTGCACCTGGGCTCCTGGCGGCAGGGCCTGGGCTACCGGGAGCTGGCCGACGAGCTGGTCGAGTACGTCAGCGACGCCGGGTTCACCCACGTGGAGTTCCTGCCCGTCATGGAGCACCCCTTCGGCGGCTCGTGGGGCTACCAGGTCACCTCCTACTTCGCGCCCACGTCGCGCTGGGGCTCGCCCGACGAGCTGCGGCACCTCATCGACCGCCTGCACCAGGCGGGCATCGGCGTCATCATCGACTGGGTCCCCGGGCACTTCCCCAAGGACGAGTTCGCCCTCGCGCGCTTCGACGGCGCCCCCCTGTACGAGCACCCCGACCCGCGCCGCGGCGAGCAGATGGACTGGGGCACGTACGTCTTCGACTTCGGCCGCAGCGAGGTGCGCAACTTCCTCGTCGCCTCGGGGCTGTACTGGCTGGAGGAGTTCCACGCCGACGGCCTGCGCGTGGACGCGGTCGCCTCGATGCTCTACCTGGACTACTCGCGCGCCGAGGGCCAGTGGCTGCCCAACCAGTTCGGCGGCCGGGAGAACCTGGAGGCGATCAGCTTCCTGCAGGAGGCCAACGCCACCGCCTACAAGCGCACCCCCGGCATCATGATGATCGCCGAGGAGTCCACCGCGTTCCCCGGCGTCACCGCCCCCACCAGCGGCGGCGGCCTCGGCTTCGGGCTGAAGTGGAACATGGGCTGGATGCACGACTCGCTGGCCTACGTCTCCGAGGACCCGGTGCACCGGCAGTACCACCACGGCGAGCTGACGTTCAGCCTCGTGTACGCCTTCAGCGAGAAGTTCTGCCTGCCCATCTCGCACGACGAGGTCGTGCACGGCAAGGGCTCGCTGCTGCGCAAGATGCCGGGCGACCGCTGGCAGCAGCTGGCCAACGTGCGCGCCTACCTGGCCTACATGTGGAGCCACCCCGGCAAGCAGCTGCTGTTCATGGGCGCCGAGCTGGGCCAGGAGGCCGAGTGGTCGGAGGCGCGCTCGCTGGACTGGTGGCTGCTGGACACCCCGTGGCACAAGGGCCTGCACGACCTGGTGCGCGAGCTGAACACGACGTACAAGGCGCGCCCGGAGCTGTGGTCGCAGGACTTCACGTCCGAGGGCTTCGACTGGATCGACGGCGGCGACAACGCCCGCAACCTCATCTCCTACGTGCGCTGGTCCACCGACGGGAAGCCGCTGGTCGCGGTCTGCAACTTCGCCGGCAGCCCGTACGAGGACTTCCGCGTCGGCCTGCCGCACGGCGGCACCTGGCGCGAGCTGCTCAACACCGACGACGAGCGCTTCGCCGGCTCCGGCGTGGTCAACACCGGTCCCCTCGTCGCCGAGGAGCGGGAGTGGAACGGCCGCGAGCACTCGCTCGCGCTGCGCGTGCCGCCGCTGGGCGTCACGTGGCTGGTGCCGGCGGACGACTGACGCCCGGGCCGGGGCGGGCGCCCCGGACGTGACGCGGCCCCGGCCCCCTCGCGGGGACCGGGGCCGCGTCGCGCGCTGGGCGCCGCGGGCGTCAGGCCAGGCCGTTGTCGGTCAGGTAGGCCGTCGCCACGGCGCCGGGGGTCTCGCGGTCGACCTGGACGCGGGCCAGGTACTCCGTGAGGTTCTCCGTGGTCAGCGTCGCCGAGAACGCGTTGAGCGCCTCGGTGATCGACTCGTCGTTCACCTCGGAGCGGATCAGCGGGACGATGTTCTGCGCCAGGAACAGGTTCTCCGGGTCCTCCAGCGGGACGAAGTCGTTCGTCTCGATGGCCGAGTCGGTGGAGAACAGGTTGGCGACCTGGATCGTGCCGTCGGACAGGGCCTGCACCGTCAGCGGGCCGCCGGCGTCCAGCGGGCGGTACTCCCCGAAGGTGACCCCGTAGACCTGCTCCAGGCCGACGAGGCCCTGGTAGCGCTCCTGGAACTCCGGGCCGCCGCCGGCGGTCAGGTCCCCGGCCACGGGCGCGAGGTCCGCGATCGAGGTCAGCGAGTACTGCTCGGCGGTCTCGCGCGTGACCGTGAGGGTGTCCTTGTCCTCCGCGGCCGCCTGCTCCAGGGTCTCCGTGCCGTCGGGCAGGACGTCCTGCAGCGCGTCGTAGACGTCCTCGGGGCTGCTGACGTCCTCCGGCACGCCGTCCGGGCTCAGCGCCGCGAGCAGCGCGCCGTTGTACTCCGGCAGCAGGTCGATGGAGCCGTCCTGCAGGGCGCGCAGGTACACCTCGCGGGCGCCGATGTTGAAGGAGCGCTCGACCTGCACGCCCTCCCCCTCCAGCACCTGCGCGTACATCTCGGCGAGCAGCTCGCTCTCGGGGAAGTTCGCCGAGCCGACCGTCACCGCGCCGGGGGCGCCGGTGGCGTCGGTGGTCTCCTCGGCCAGGGGGTCGCCGCCGCCACCGCAGGCGGTCAGGGCGAGCAGCGGGGCGATCGCTCCGGCGAGCACGGCGCCGGTGAGGGTCCTGCGTCTCATGGGGTTCTCCTGGTCGGGACGGTCCGGGCGCTCTGCCCGGGGGTTCAGGGGGCCGCGGGGGCGCGGCGGTCGGCGCTGTCGCCGGCGACGGCGGCGCGCGTGCCGGCGGTCTCGCGGGAACGCGCCAGACCGCGCCCGGTGATGCCGGGCGAGACGACGCGGCGCTGGACGAGCGCGATGAGCAGGTCGAGGGCGACGGCGAGCGCGGCCACCACGACGGCGCCGGCCACGACGCGGCCGTAGTCGTTGAGCGCCAGGCCGTCGATGAGCAGCCGGCCCAGCCCCGACAGGCCCGCGTAGGCGGCCACGGTCGCGGTGGAGACCACCTGCAGGACGGCGCTGCGCAGCCCGCCCAGCAGCACCGGCAGCGCCATCGGCAGCTCGACGCGGAACAGCACCTGCAGCTCCGTCATGCCCATGCCGCGCGCGGCGTCCACCGCGGCCGGGTCGACGCTGCGGATGCCCGCGTAGGAGGAGGTGAGGATCGGCGGGACGACGAGCACGACGAGCGCGACGACGACGGGGGTCAGCCCCAGGCCCATCAGCGTCACCACCAGCGACAGCAGGCCCAGGGTCGGCAGGGCCCGGCCGGCGTTGCCGGCGTTGATCGCCAGGAACGAGCCGCGGCCGGTGTGCCCGATCCAGAAGCCCACCGGCAGGGCGATCGCCAGGCCGACGAGGACCGCCAGGCCGGTGTAGCCCAGGTGGGCCAGCAGCAGGTCGGGGATGCTCCCGGGCCGGGACGGGTCCCAGTTGGCCGCGCGGAACAGGTACGGGCTCTCGTCCACGTCAGGCCCTCCCCGCGCTCGCGCGCGTCCACGGCGTCAGCGCCCGCTGCACCAGCACGATGACGAGGTCGGCGGCCGCGGCCAGCAGCACCGACAGCACGACGCCGACGAGGATCGGGGCGGTCCAGAACAGCTGGAACCCGCGGGTGAACAGCGCCCCCAGCCCGCCGACGCCGATGAGCGCGCCGACGCTGACGAGGCTGATGTTCGACACGGCCGCCACCCGCAGCCCGGCCAGCACCACCGGCAGGGCCAGCGGCAGCTCCACGGCCACCAGCCGGCGCAGCGGCGTGTAGCCCATCGCCGTGGCGGCCGCGACGACCTGCGGGTCGACCGAGCGCAGCCCGTCGGCGACCGTGCGGGCCATCAGCGCCAGCGTGTACAGGCCCAGGGCGACGACGATGTTCAGCGGATCCAGGATCCGGGTGCCCAGCACGAACGGCAGCGTGACGAACAGCGCCAGCGACGGGATCGCGTAGACGACGCCGGAGACGTTGAGCAGCGGGTGGTACAGCCACCGGAAGCGCACCGCGAGGTAGCCGACGGGCAGCGCCAGCAGCGCGCCCAGCAGCAGCGGCAGCACCGCCAGGACGACGTGCTGGCGCAGCGCCGCCAGGACCGCGTCGCCGTTCTGCGACAGGTACTGGATCACACGCGCTCCCCGGCGGCGCGCGCCCGGCGCGCGTCGAGGTGGTCGACGAGGTCGTGGTGGGCGACCAGCCCGTCCGCGCGGCCGGCCGCGTCCACCCGCACGGCCACGCCCACGGGCGACAGCAGCGCCAGGTCGGCCACGGTGCGCAGCGAGTCGGCGGCGGTGAAGGTGCCCGCCGTGGGCGCCGTCCCGTCGGCGGTCTCCCAGCCGGTGGGCCGCCCGGCCGCGTCGAGCACCAGCGCGGCGCCGCGCACCCGCTCGGCCACCGGGCGCACGGGCAGGTCGCCCGCGCCGGTGAAGGACAGGCCGCGGAAGCCGCGGTCGCGGCCGACGAACCCGCGCACGAAGTCGTCGGCGGGCCGCTCCAGCAGCTCCTGCGGCGTGCCGAACTGCGCCAGGTGCCCGCCCTGGCGGAAGACGGCGATGCGGTCGCCGAGGACGACGGCCTCGTCGATGTCGTGGGTGACCAGGGCGATGGTCTTGCCCAGCTCGGCCTGCAGGCGCAGGAACTCCCGCTGCAGCTGCTCGCGCACCACCGGGTCCACGGCGCTGAACGGCTCGTCCATGAGCATCACGGGCGGGTCGGCGGCCAGCGCGCGGGCCACCCCCACCCGCTGCTGCTGCCCCCCGGACAGCTGCGCGGGGTAGCGGTCGGCCAGGGCGGCGTCCAGGCCGACCCGCTCCAGCAGCGCACCGGCCGCGGCGCGCGCCTCGCGGCGCGAGCGCCCCGACAGGCGCGGGACGGTGGCGATGTTGTCGGCCACCGTGCGGTGCGGGAACAGCCCGGCGTGCTGGATGACGTAGCCGATGCCCCGGCGCAGCTCCGCCGGGTCCTGCGCGGCCACGTCGCGCCCGTCGAGCAGCACCCGGCCCGAGGTCGGCTCGACCATCCGGTTGATCATCCGCAGGCTGGTCGTCTTGCCGCAGCCCGAGGGCCCCACGAAGACGGTGATCTGCCCGGCGGGCAGCTGCAGGTCCAGGTGCTCCACGGCGACGGTGCCGTCGCCGAACTCCTTGCGCACGGCCTCGAAGGTGATCACGGCTGCTCCGGCTGCTTCGGAGGGACGGCACGGGCTGCACCGGCGCGCCCGGGCGGGACGCTCGGGGGATCCCACCACGGTGAAGCGCTTGACAGCACACCCGACGCTCCCGTCGCTCCCCAGGTGGGCGACGTACCCTGCCCGGCGTGCCCCCCGCCCCGCGCCGCACGCTGCAGGACGTCGCCGACGCGGCGGGCCTGTCGCTGGCCGCCACCAGCTACGCGCTGCGCGGCACCCGCGGCGCCCCGGCCACCATCGAGCGCGTGCGCGCCGTGGCCGCCGAGCTCGGCTACCGCGTCGACCCCATCGCCCGCGCCCTGGCCAGCGGGCGCACCGGCACCGTCGGCGTCGCCGCGGCCCTGCGGGACCTGTGGCAGCAGGACCTGGCCGTCGAGCTCAACCACGCGCTGCGCGAGCACGACCTGATGGCCGCCATCGCCGACAGCGACGCCGACCCCGCCCAGGAGCGGCGCGTCCTGGAGCAGTTCGCCGCCCAGCGCGTGGACGGCGTGGTCGCCGTGCCCGCCGACCCGTCCGCGGACTACTGGACGCTGCTCGACCCGGGCACCGCCCTGGTCACCATCGGCGACGCCCTGAGCGCCCGCCCGGACGCCTCCGCGGTCCTCTTCGACAACCGGCACGGCGTCAGCACGTCCCTGCGGCACCTGCACGGGCTGGGGCACCGCCGCGTCGCCCTGCTCACCCCCGCCCTGCCCACCACGCCCGGCCGGCCCTCCCAGCTGCTGGCGCAGGAGGTGGCGCGCGAGCTGGGCCTGGAGCTGACCGTGGCGCCCTCCCCCGCCTCCACGGCCGGGGCGGTCGCCGTGGCGCGCGCCGCGCTCGCCGCGCCCGAGCGGCCCACCGCGCTGTTCTGCCTCAGCGACTCCCTGGCCTACGGCGCCTACCGCGCCGCCCGCGACGCCGGGCTCGACGTGCCCGGCGACGTGTCCGTCCTCGGCTACGACGACCAGGAGCTGGCGCCGCTCGTCGCGCCGCCCCTGACCACCACGGCCTGGGACGAGGACGCCATCGTCGCCGCCGCCCTCGAGCAGCTCCTGCGGCTGCTCGGGGCCGGCGAGCGGCGGCCCGGGCCCCCCGGGCGGGTGGAGTTCCGCCCCGAGCTGGTGGTGCGCTCCTCCACCGGCCCGGCGCGCTGACCCCTCCCCCGGCGGCGTCAGGGACGCGGGCAGCGCAGCTCGCCCAGCGGCGAGCCGTGCAGCGGGCGGGTCTCCCAGCGGGCGGTGAAGGTGCCGGCGGTCGGGTCGGCCAGCACGTGCAGGCGGTGCGGGGTCTCCACGAGGACGACGTCCACGGCCAGGACGCCGCCGCGCCAGGCCGCCGTGGCCGCCACCGCGTCGCCCTCGGCCCACCCGTCCACGGCGACGGGCACCGTCAGCACCGACCCCGGTTCGCGCAGCTGCAGCTCCCACGCGCCCGGCCCGCCGGCCCCCTCCCCGGCCCCCGCGGTCCCCGCGGCCGGCCGCAGGAGCGCCGAGGTCAGCCGCGGCTGGTCGCCGCTGCCCTCCGCGTCACCGGGGGCGCGCACCAGCTCCACCCCGGCCGCGCCCACCCGCTGCGCCAGGCCCTCCGGGGCCGGACCGCCTGTCAGCGGCGGCAGCGCCAGCC
Organism: Kineococcus terrestris; assembly: GCF_041020755.1. NCBI lineage: Bacteria > Bacillati > Actinomycetota > Actinomycetes > Kineosporiales > Kineosporiaceae > Kineococcus > Kineococcus terrestris. The sequence goes on from NZ_JBEUEI010000023.1 coordinate 16,215, forward strand.
CCGCCAGGCGCTGCGCCAGCTCTGCGTCGCGCTCGCCGGAGGCCGGCACGCCCAGCGCCGGCAGCAGGTGCTCCCACACCGCGTCCAGGACGGCCTGCATGTCCGGCGACTGCGAGGTGATCGCCACGACGGCGTCCTGCTCGGGCAGCACGAGGCAGAACTGCCCGTACGCGCCGTCGCCGCGGTAGCCGTGCCGGGCCCGCCAGAACTGGAAGCCGTAGCCGCGCTGCCAGTCCGGGTTCGGCATGCCGTCCGCGCTGTCCACGTGCGAGCGGGTGGCCGTCTCGACCCACTGCGGCGACAGCAGCTGCCGCCCGCCCCAGGCGCCGCCGCGCAGGTGCAGCTCGCCGAGCGCCGCGACGTCCTCGGTGCGCGCGTGCAGGCCGCTCCAGCCGATCTGGCGCCCGGAGCCGTCCGCGGTCCAGCCGACCTCGCCGATCCCCAGCGGGTCGAACAGGCGCGGGCGCAGGAACTCCGTCAGCGTCTGCCCGCTCTCGCGCTGCACCAGCGCCGCCAGGGAGTACGTGCACGGCTGGTTGTAGGCGAACACCGTCCCCGGCTCGGCGTCCGGGCGCAGCAGCAGGAACCCGCGCACCAGGTCGGCCGGGTCCAGGGCCTGCGCGCGCTCCAGCGTCTCCTCCCGGTGCCCGCTGGCCATCGCCGCCACGTGCCGCACCCGCACGGCCCGGCTGCGCGGGTCGGTGACGTCGGCGTCCAGCTCGGGGAAGCGGGCTACGAGGGTGTCGTCCAGGTCCACGCGGCCGGCGTCCACGAGCATCCCCAGCGCGACGGAGGTGAAGCTCTTGCTGAGGGAGTACAGCAGGTGCACGCGCTCGGCCGCGTACGGCGCCCACCAGCCCTCGGCGACCACGGCGCCGCCGCGCACGACGAGCAGGCTGTGCGGCTCCACGCCGGGCGTGGACTCCAGGGCGTCCAGCAGGGCCAGGACGCCGGCGGCGTCGACGTCCCGCTCGGCGGGCGCGGCGCGCGGCAGCCGGTGCGCGGGCGCACCGGCGGAGGGGGTCGCGGAGGGGGTCGCGGAGGGCGTGGGAGCGGCGCTGGTCACGCCGCCGACGCTAGCGGGCCCGGCTCAGAACAGGGCGCGGGACAGCGCCTGGCGGGCCTTGACCACGCGCGGGTCCGCGGCGCCCACGACGGTGAACAGCTCCAGCAGGTGCACGCGCGCGGCGTCGCGCTCCTCCCCGGTCGTGCGCGCGACGACGGCCAGCAGGCGGGCGAAGGCGTCCTCGACGTGCCCGCCGACCAGGTCCAGGTCGGCGACCACGAGCTGCTTCGCGACGTCGTCCGGGTCGGCGGCCGCGGCCGCGCGGGCGGCGTCGAGGTCGACCCCCTGCACGCGGCGCAGCACGCCGGTGCGGGCCAGCCCCTCGGCGGCGTCGGCGTCGCGCGGGTCCTGCGCCAGCGCCCGCTGGTAGGCGGCCGCGGCGCCGTCCAGGTCGCCGGCCGCCAGGGCCGCCTGCGCCTCGGCGTGCAGGGGCGGCAGCTGCGGCTCGGCCGGCTCCGCGTCCTGCTCGTCCCCGGCGACGAGGCGGCCGGTGACGCCGTTGGCCTCGGCGAGCTTGAGGACCTCCTCCAGCAGGGCGCGCGCGTCCTCCAGCGCCGGGTAGGAGCCGGTGAACAGCGGGACGGGCTGCTGCTTGACGACCGCGGCCACCACCGGCAGCGCCCGCGCCTGCAGCGTCTGGGCGAGCGTCTGCGCCAGCTGGGGGTTGGCCTGCGCGTCCACGCGCGCGAGCAGGACGCGCCCGCCCGCCTCGGCGGTCAGCTGCTGCAGCACCTCCGCGCCGGTGTCGTAGCCCTCGGCCCACAGCTCCAGCAGGACGGGCACCTCGGCGGAGCGCTGCACGACCTCGGCGAAGGACTCCTCGCGCACGTCGACGACGAACGGGGAGCCGGCGGCCGCGGCCCGCGGGTCGGCCGCGGCGCGGCGGGCGACCTCCTCGCGGCGGGAGTTGCGGGCGGCCAGGGCGCCCAGGTCGACCGCTCCGCGCAGGTTGAGACCCGGTCCCGGAGCAGAGGGCTGCGACGTCATGGCCGGTAGCTTCTCACGCGCTCGTGGAGCTCCCGGGGGGCGGTGGCGGGGTGCCGGCGGGGTGCTCGCCGCGGGCCGGCGGACCTCCTCGGGGGCGCCGCCCTCAGCCCGCCTCGACCTCGGTCAGGCCGCTCTGGACGGCCAGCACCGAGACGACCCCGCCGTCGGTGGGCGGCACGTCGAGGACGACGACCTCCTCGCGCACCAGCCGCGCGCTGCGCGCCTGCTCGCGGCCCGCGAGCGCCGCGGTGACGGGGTCCAGGTCGCCGAGCAGGCCGCCCTCGGGGCCGGTGGCCGTCGTCTCCCAGCGGTAGCCGGCCACGACGAGGGCGCCGCCGTCGCGGGTGCGCAGGGCGACCAGCGGCCGGTCGTCCACCCCGTCGAGCAGCTCCCGGCTCTGGCTGAACGTCCCGCCGCCGGCGCGCAGCGCCTCGGTCTGCTCGGCGACGCTGCGCGTCACCTGCTCGCGGTAGGCGTCCTCGGCGAAGTCGGCGGCGGCCGGGGCGGCGTCGCCGTCGGTGAGGACGTCGGCGTAGCGCTGGGCCACCTCGCGGGGGGAGGCGAGCAGGTTGGCGTCCTCGTCGGGGCCGACGACGGCGACGCCGAGGGCGGGCGCCTCGGTGGTGGGCAGGCTCGTGCCGGGCAGCAGGGACGGTGTCGCCCACACCCGGTACGGCTCGCGCGGCGACTCCGAGCGCAGCACGACCACCGACGGGGCGCTGTCGGCGCCGGGCTCGGTGACGACGAGGAACCAGCGCGGCCAGTCCTCCTGGCGGGGCAGGGAGGACGACAGCGGGGTCAGCTCGTCGGCCGAGCCCGTCGGCGGGGGCTCGGCCCCGGCCCCGCGCACGCGGGCGGCGGCCCGGCGCAGCGCCAGCTCGGGACCGGTGACGCGGCCGGCGAGCGCCTCGGGGTCGTCTCCGGCCTCGCGCACGGCCCGCACGACGTCGCCGACGACCCGCTCGGCCTGGACGGGCGCGACCACGGGCGCCGCGGGGGCCGGGTCGGCGGGGACGGCGGGCACCGGCGGCAGCTGCGCGCAGCCGGCCAGCAGCGCGGGCACGGCGAGGACGGCCGCCGCGGTGCGGGCGGCGGCGCGGCGGGGAGCGGCGCGGCGGGGGCTCACGCGCCCGCTCCCGCGGCGCGCCGGGCACCGCGCGCCCGGCGGGTCCGGCGGACCCGGCGCTCCTCGACGAGGACGCCGACGGCGCCGAGGGCGAGGACCGCGGCGCCGGCCGCGAGCAGCGGCGTGCCCGCGGGGTGGCGGGCGTCCTCGCCGCTCAGGGACCAGGTCAGGCGCAGGGAGTCCAGGGCGGCGGTCCCGTCCCCGGCGCCGCCCGCGGTGCCGGTCGCCAGCAGGACCCAGGCGCCGGTGCGGTCGGCGTCGGGGGCGCCGGTGGTGGCGGGGTCCCAGACGAGCTCGGCGGAGCCCTCGCCGTCGGCCGCGAGCGCCCACACGTCGGCCGCGCGCGGGTCGGGCGCGGCGTCCCCGGACCCGGCGCCCGGCTCGTCGGCCGTGGTCAGCCGGGCGTCGTCGAGGTCGCCGGCGACCCCGGTCACGCGGGTGCGCGCGGCGCCGTCGAGCCAGGCCTCGGCGTCGGCCGCGCGGGCGACGCCGAGGAAGACGTCCCCCGGGCCGGTGGCGCGCACCTCGACCGGGGAGCCGGTGAGGTCGAGCACGCCCCGGTCGGTGACGGTCGCGGGCGCGGTGGTCCCGGTGGGGCCCGCGGGAGCGGTGGCGGCCGTCAGCCGCTGCGGCGGGGCCAGGACGGTGAGCAGCAGGGCACCGGTGACGGCGGCCGCGGCACCGGCGGCGAGCAGCAGCCACGCCAGGACCCTCCGCACCCCGCTGCCTCCCGCTCCGCTCGACCGGCCCGGCGCGCCCGGGCCGGGGACACCCTACGAGCCGCCGGCGGGTGCCCCGGACCCCGCGGGGAGCCCGGGGAGGCCGTCACTGGCCGCGGCCGGCCTCGCCCTGCGCGCGCTCGACGGCGGCCTCGAGGCGCTCCAGCTTGCCGGTCAGCTCGCCCTCGTGGCCCGGCCTGATGTCCGCCTTGAGCACGAGGGACACGCGCGGTCCGTGCCGGCCGACGGCCTCGCAAGCGCGGCGCACGACGTCCATGCACTCCTCCCAGGTGCCCTCCACCGTGGTGAACATGGCGTCGGTGCGGTGCGGCAGACCCGAGGAGCGGACCACGAGGACGGCGTCGGCGACGGCCGCGCTGACGGAGTCCGGGGCGCCGTCCGCGGGCGCGGGTCCACCGGAGGGGGCGACGGAGAAGGCGACGAGCACCCGGCCACCGTAGGCCAGAGACGCTCGGTGACCTGTCGACCACCTGACGTGACAGGTCTGTCACGTGGCGGCCTCGCGCGTCGCGCCCGCGGGCCCCCGGGCGGAAGTACGCTGCGTGCCGTTCCTACCCGCCGTCCCCGCCCGGAGGTCCCGGTGCCCAGCGAGTCCCACGACGCCTTCAGCATCGTCGTCCGCGGTTACGACCGCGGGCAGGTCGAGGCGCGCCTGCAGCACCTCGAGGACGCCCTCGCCGAGGCCCGCGCCCGGGTGGAGGAGACCGACGCGCGCGCCCTGCGCCTGGCCGGCGAGCTGAGCCAGGCCCAGCGCGAGCTGCGCGAGCACGAGCGCCCCACCTACGCCGGGCTCGGCGCGCGCATGGAGAAGCTCCTGCGCCTGGCCGAGGACCAGTCCGGGGAGATCCTGCGCTCGGCGCGCCGCGACGCGGACCGGATGCGCGAGGAGGCCCGCGCCGAGGCCTCCCGCACGCGCAGCCAGGCCGACGAGGACGCCCGCCGCCGCACCGGGGAGGCCTCGCGCGACGCCGAGGAGATCGTCTCCCGCGCCCAGGAGGAGTCCCGCGCCCTGCTGGAGGCCGCCCAGCGCAGCGCCGCCGAGACGACCGCCGCCGCGCAGCGGCGCGCCGAGCAGCTGGAGGCCGGCACCGAGCACGAGCGGGCCGAGACGCTCGCCGCGGCCGAGCGGTGGGCCACGGCCCTGCGCGCGCAGGCCGAGCGCGAGGCCCTGGAGCTGCGCTCGCGCACCGAGGCCGCCGTGCGCGAGCAGGAGCTGGCGCTGGCCGCGGCCCGCGAGCAGGCCGCCGAGGAGGACCGCCAGCGCCTGGAGGTCGCCGCGGCCCGCACCGCCGCGCGCATCGCCGAGGCCGAGCAGCGCGCCGGCGAGGCCGAGGAGCGCGCCGCCGAGGCCCTGGAGTCGGCCGAGTCCATCCGCCAGGAGGCCGCCGCCCAGTCGGCGCTGCGCGCCGAGACCGCCCGCCGGGAGGCCGACGAGCTCCTCGCCGACGCCCGGGCCCGCGCGCAGCAGATGCTCACCAGCGCCCGCGAGGAGGCCGAGCGCAGCCGCACCGGCGCCCAGGCCGAGGTGGACGAGCTGATGTCGCAGCGCGACGAGATCACCCAGCAGCTCGACGACCTGCGCGGCCTGCTGGGCCTGCCGGGCGAGCAGGGCGACGGCGGTGCGACCGGCCCGCGCCGGCCCGTCGTGGACGTCACCGGCGACGAGGTCGACGTCGACGCCGCGGGCGCCGGCAGCACCGCCGCGAGCGCCGCGGCGGACCGGGCGAACGCCCCGGCCTGACCCGCGGGACCGCCCGCGCGCCCGGGCCGCCGGTCAGCCGGCCGGCGGCCAGGTGGTGGGCAGCGGCGAGCGGGCGGGGTTGACGCGCGCGACGACCTCGTCCAGGACCCGCCGCACGGCGTTCTCGCCCACCCACAGGTGCTTGGCGCCCTCGACGGCGACCACCTCCGCCTGCGGCAGGAGCGCGAAGCGCTCGCGCGCCTCGGCCGGGCGCAGGAAGTCGTCGTGCTCGGGCACCAGGGCCGTCACGGGCCTGCCGAGCTCCGCCCAGGCGCGCAGGTCGTCGTCGGTGGACCAGCGCAGCGGCGGCGACAGCAGGAGGAGCCCCTCCACGAGCGGGTCGCGCCCGTGGACGAGGGCCAGGTCCGTGCCGAAGGACCAGCCCAGCAGCCACACGCGCGGCAGCTCGGAGAACTCCGCGAACTCCAGCGCGGCCGCCACGTCGAAGCGCTCGGCGCCGCCGGCGTCGAAGGTGCCGCCGCTGGTGCCGCGCTCGCTGGACGTGCCGCGCGTGTTGAAGCGCAGCACCGCCAGGTCCGCCAGGGCCGGCAGCCGGTTGGCCGCCTTCTTCAGCACGTGGCTGTCCATGAACCCGCCCGCGGTGGGCAGCGGGTGCAGGGTGACGAGCGTGGCGACGGGGTCGCGGTCGGCGGGCAGCGCCAGCTCCCCCACCAGCGTCACGCCGTCGGCCGTGTGCAGCTCGACCTCGCGGCGGCGGGCCGGCAGGACCGTGCCGGAGCGGATCTCCTCGGGCCCGTCCTCAGCCACGACCGGCCCCCAGCTCCTCGCCCAGCGCGGCCAGCAGGTGCTCGACGTCGACGTCGGCGGTGTCCCAGCTGGCCACCCACCGCACCTCCACGGCGCCGGCGGCGCGGGCGGGGTCCCACACGTGGAAGGGCACGCGCCGCTGCAGGCGCGCGGCGACGTCGGCGGGCAGCTGCGCGAAGACGGCGTTGGCCTGCACCGGCCGCGTCAGCGCCACCGGGTGCCCGGCCCGCGCGAGCGCCTCGACGCCGGCGGCCAGGTCGGCGGCCACCCCGTTGGCGCGCGCGGCCAGGCGGCGCCACAGGTCGTCGGTGAGCAGCGCGAGCAGCTGCGCGGACACGAACCTCGCCTTGCTCACCAGCTGCAGGGACTGCTTGCGCAGCCGCGCGGCGCCCGGGGCGGCGGCCGGGTCGCGCAGCACGACGACCTCGGCCAGCGCCGCGCCGTTCTTCGTGCCGCCGAAGGAGACCGCGTCCACGCCCAGCCGGGTGCTCGCCCCGCCGAGGTCCTCCCCCAGCGCGACCGCGGCGTTGGCCAGGCGGGCGCCGTCCACGTGCACGCGCAGCCCCAGCCCGTGCGCGACGCGCACGAGGTCGGCCAGGTGCTCGCGGGAGTAGGTGGTGCCCAGCTCGGTGCTCTGGGTGAGCGTCAGCGCGCCGACGGGGGCGCGCATGGGGTGGTGGGAGGCCTCGACGGCCGGCTGCAGGCTGCCGGGGTCCACCAGCCCGTCGGGCGCGGCCAGGCCGATCAGCTTGGTGCCGCCCACGTGCTCCAGGGCGCCGCCCTCGTCGTGCAGGACGTGCGCCTGGTCCGAGCACAGGACCGACTCCCAGCGCTGGGTCAGCGCCTGCAGCGCGACGACGTTGGCGCCCGTGCCGGTCAGGCACGGCAGGGCGGCCACCTCGGTGCCGAACTGCTCGCGCAGCCGCTCCTCCAGGGCCGCGGTCCACGGGTCGCCGCCGTAGCTGGCGACGTGGCCGCCGTTGGCGGCCACGAGGGCCGCGAGCACGTCGGGGTGCGCCCCGGAGGCGTTGTCGCTGGCGAAGCCCCGCGCGCCCGGGTCGTGCAGGACCGCCGGGGCGGGGGTGCTGACCGCGCTGCTCACCCGGCGACCGTACCCGCCCGTGCGGGTGGCCCGGCCGGGGCGTCAGCGGCGGTGCCGGGCCTGGAAGCAGGCGCGGTGCCAGTGCCGGCGCTCGTCGAGGCCGCCGGCCGGGCTGAAGGTGCCGCGCGCCGGCCACACCAGGACGTGGGGGGTCGAGGCGGGCAGCTCCTGCGCGCAGCCGGGGCAGCGGTAGGTCTTGCCCGAGCCGCTGCCGCGCAGCTCGCGCACGACCCACTCGCCGTCGGGCCCGGCCACCGTGCGGTCGACGCCGCGGCCGAGCGGCGCGCGGGGCGGCGGGTCGGAGCGTCGGCGGTTGGCGCGGGGCACGGCGCCATCGTCCCAGCGCGGCCCCGGACGCACCGACCGGGCGCCGCCGCGGCGGTGTCCCCTCCACACCACCGTGGCGCGCCCGGTTCGACCCTCTGATCGCTGCACCCGCCCCGGGCGTTACACACCGGCGGGACGAGGTGCCCGGGACGTCCTCGGGACGGTCCCCGGGGCGGCGCGGCGGCTCCCTCCGGGGCGGGCCGGAGGCCACGGGCACGTAAGCTCGGCGCCCGTGCGCCTGGTCATCGCCCGCTGCTCCGTCGACTACGCCGGCCGCCTGTCGGCCCACCTGCCGCTGGCCACGCGCCTGCTGCTGGTCAAGGCCGACGGCAGCGTCCTGGTGCACTCCGACGGCGGCTCCTACAAGCCGCTGAACTGGATGAGCCCGCCCGCGAAGCTGACGGTGGCCCCCGGGGAGGGGGACGTCCAGCAGACCTGGACGGTGCAGCACCAGAAGACCGACGACCGGCTGGTCGTGCACGTGCACGAGGTGCTGCACGACAGCGTGCACGAGCTGGGCGTGGACCCGGGCCTGGTCAAGGACGGCGTCGAGGCCCACCTGCAGGAGCTGCTGGCCGAGCACATCGGCACCCTCGGCGAGGGCTACCAGCTGGTGCGGCGCGAGTACATGACCGCCATCGGACCGGTCGACATCCTGGCCCGCGACGCGGGCGGCGCGACGGTGGCCGTGGAGATCAAGCGGCGCGGCGAGATCGACGGGGTCGAGCAGCTGACCCGCTACCTGGAGCTGCTCAACCGCGACCCGCTGCTGAGTCCGGTGGTCGGCGTCTTCGCCGCCCAGGAGATCAAGCCGCAGGCGCGCACCCTGGCCGTGGACCGGGGCATCCGCTGCGTGACGCTGGACTACGACGCCTTGCGCGGCATCGACGACGGCAGCGCCCGCCTGTTCTGAGCGGCCCGCTCGTCGTCGGCGAGCACGAGCACGCGGTGCAGCTTGGTCACCCGCAGCAGGCGCCACGTGGTCAGCGGCACCCCGGCCAGCACGAGGCGGCGGCCCACGCGCTGGGCCCGGCGGTGGGCGCCCACCAGGACGCCCAGCCCGGTGGCGTCGGCCACGACGGCCTCGTCCAGGTGGGCCAGCAGGTCCCCGGTGCCGGCGTCGAGCGCGGCGTGCAGCCGCACGCGCACGTCGGGCACCGAGGCGACGTCGAGGTGCCCCGACACGTGGACGACCTGACCGGGCACGGCCTCGACCACCGCGGCGCCGCGCACGGCCCCCCGGGCACCGGCCCGGGCGGCGCGGCGGGCCGCGATCTCGTCGGCGGCCTCGAGCGCGACGCGCCCCACCGATCGCTCAGCGACCTGGATCGCCATTCTTCCTCCCCCGAGGACGCCGGTCGTGGTCTCCGGCTCAGACGCGGCGGAGCGCCGTCCGGTTGCACGCGGTCGCCGACGAGCACCACGCGGCGTCGCGCGCCGCTCGTCGTGGTCCGCGAACACCGTGACGTTCGGTATCCACCGTGATCACACAGTGCCACCGATGACGGCTGGACGGGTGACATCACCGCCAGCGTTGCCCAACGGTGACCTGGCCGAGACGCCGCGGCCGCCGGGCCGCCCGCAGCGTGGGCGGGAGGTCGGCGAGAGTGCCGGCGGAGGGGCTGGCGGGCGCGGCGCACGGGTGGACACTGGAGCCGTGTCGGCCTTCGCCTCGTGGTCCTCGGCCTTCGGCTCCTACTCCTACGCGGTCGGGCCCACCATCGCCTTCCTCGCCGTGGGGGTCCTCGTCGTGCTGCTGCGCTGGACGTTCTCGCGCGGGCACTCCCTCGTCGAGCGCCGGCCCGAGCGGGGCGGCAGCGACGAGTACGGGCTGCTGGAGGCCGTCTCCGCGCCCGAGACGTTCATCGAGGCCGAGGTGCAGCGCCGCACCCTCCTGGACGCCGGCATCCGCGCCACCCTGGCCCCCACGACGGAGGGCCCGCGCGTCATGGTCTTCCCCTCGGAGGCGAGCATCGCCCGCGCGGTGCTGGCCGGTGAAGGCCGCCCGCCCGCGCCGCGCGGCTGACGCACCCGCACCCGTCCCCGGGGCCCCGTCCGCGGGGGCTCAGGCCACGTTGACGTTCTGCCCCGGCGGGGCGGACTCCAGCCACGAGGCGAAGCCGGTGTAGGCGTCCTCGCCCATCGCCAGCTCCAGGTCGGTGGCCAGGAGCCCCTCGCGCAGGCGGCACTCGACGACGATCGCGCCCGGCTGCACCGCCACCGCCTCCTGCTCGTCGGGGTCGCGCCGGCCCACCACGTCGAGCGCCCCCCGTGCGTAGGAGCACGAGGGGCGCGGGGACAGCGAGAAGGTGCGGTACCAGTCGAGGCGGTCGGAGCGGTAGGCGGCCACCCCGAGGGCCCAGCGGCCGTGCCCGGCGGCCGGGCGGCGCACCGAGCAGTCGAACGTGCCGAGCCGCCGCTCCAGGCGGCGGCGGCGCAGCACGACGAGGACGAGCGTGAGCAGCAGGAGCAGCGCGCAGGCGCCGGCGATCTCCAGGGAGATCAGCAGTTCCCGCACGCGGCTCCTCCGGCAGCTCGTCCGTCAGCGACCGGGGCTCAGCGACCCGGTCCGGAGCCGACGTCGACCGACTCGGCGACGATGGTGACCCGGTCGTGGTCGACGGAGAAGAACCCGCCGTCCACGGTGGCCGTCAGGCCGTCCGAGCCGGCGCCGGAGATGTGGACCTCACCGGCGCCCAGCACCGCCAGCAGCGGCTCGTGACCGGCCATGATCCCGATGTCGCCTTCGGTGGTGCGGGCGCGCACCAGCGAGGCCTCCCCCGACCACACCGAGCGGTCGGCGGCGACGAGCTCGACCTGCAGGGGCATCAGGCTCCGGTCTCCTTCTGGATGCGCGACCAGTTGCGCTCGACGTCCTCGAGGCCGCCGACGTTGAAGAAGGCCTGCTCGGCGATGTGGTCCATCTCGCCGTCGGCGATCGCCTTGAAGCCCTCGATGGTGTCGCGCAGCGGCACGGTCGAGCCGGGCACGCTGGTGAACTTCTCCGCCATGTACGTGTTCTGCGAGAGGAACTGCTGGATGCGCCGCGCGCGGCTCACCGTCAGCTTGTCCTCCTCGCTGAGCTCGTCGACGCCGAGGATGGCGATGATGTCCTGCAGCTCCTTGTTGCGCTGGAGGATCTGCTTGACGCGCACCGCGGTGTCGTAGTGGTCCTGCGCGATGTACAGCGGGTCCAGGATCCGGCTGGTCGAGGCCAGCGGGTCCACGGCCGGGTACAGACCGCGCGAAGCGATCTCGCGGGACAGCTCCGTCGTGGCGTCCAGGTGCGCGAACGTCGTCGCCGGGGCCGGGTCGGTGTAGTCGTCGGCCGGCACGTAGATCGCCTGCATCGAGGTGATCGAGTGGCCGCGGGTGGAGGTGATGCGCTCCTGCAGCACGCCCATCTCGTCGGCCAGCGTCGGCTGGTAGCCCACCGCGGAGGGCATGCGGCCCAGCAGCGTGGAGACCTCGGAGCCGGCCTGGGTGAAGCGGAAGATGTTGTCGATGAAGAGCAGGACGTCCTGCTCCTGCACGTCGCGGAAGTACTCCGCCATCGTCAGCGCGGACAGGGCCACGCGCAGGCGGGTGCCCGGCGGCTCGTCCATCTGGCCGAAGACGAGGGCCGTCTTGTCGAAGACGCCGGCCTCGGCCATCTCGCCGATGAGGTCGTTGCCCTCGCGGGTGCGCTCCCCGACGCCGGCGAAGACCGACACACCGCCGTGGTTCTGGGCGACGCGCTGGATCATCTCCTGGATGAGGACCGTCTTGCCGACGCCCGCACCGCCGAACAGGCCGATCTTGCCGCCCTGCACGTAGGGGGTCAGCAGGTCGATGACCTTGATGCCGGTCTCGAACATCGTGGTCCGCGACTCGAGCTGGTCGAAGTTGGGCGCCTTGCGGTGGATGGGCCAGCGCTCGGTGACCTCGAGGCGCTCGCCCTCCTCCAGGTTGAGGCAGTCGCCGATGGCGTTGAACACGTGGCCCAGGGTCACGTTGCCGACGGGCACCGAGATGGGGGCGCCGGTGTCGACCACGGGGGCGCCGCGCACCATGCCGTCGGTCGGCTTCAGCGAGATGGCCCGGACCATGTTGTCGCCCAGGTGCGAGGCGACCTCGAGCGTCACGGTCGAGGTCTCGCCGCCGAGGGTGACGTCGATGGTCAGGGCGTTGTTGATGTCGGGCATCGTGTCGACGGAGAACTCGACGTCGACGACGGGCCCGATGACGCGGGCGATGCGGCCGGTGGCGCCACGGTCGGTGGTGCCCGGCGCGTCGGTGACGGTGGCGGTCATGAACGGCTCCTCGGTTCCTTCAGCATCTGGGGCGTGTCGGGGCGGGCGGGCTCAGCGGTCGGCGCCCGAGGCCGCCAGCGCGTCCGCGCCGCCGACGATCTCGGTGATCTCCTGGGTGATCTCCGCCTGGCGCGCGTTGTTGGCGAGCCGGGTCAGCTTCTTGACCAGCTCGTCCGCGTTGTCGGTGGCGGACTTCATGGCCCGCTGGCGGGCCGCGAGCTCCGAGGCCGACGCCTGCAGGAGGCAGTTGTAGATGCGGCTGTTCACGTACTTGGGCAGCAGCGCGTCGAGCACCTCGTCGGGGCCCGGCTCGAAGTCGTACAGCGGCTCCAGCTCGCCGCCACCGCTGCCGTCGCCGGCCGCGGAGGACGTCTCGACGCCCTCGACGACCTCCAGCGGCAGCAGGCGGACCACCCGGACCTCCTGGGTGACCATGCTGACGAAGTGCGTGTAGACGACGTGGATCTCGTCGACGCCGCCCTCCTCGTGCTCCTTGCCGAAGTCCTCGACGAGGCGGTCGCCGATGGCCTTGGCGTCGGAGAACTGCGGGCTCTCGGAGAAGCCGATCCACTCCTCGGTCACCGTGCGGCGGCGGAAGCGGTAGTAGCCGCTGGCCTTGCGGCCGACGAGGTAGGGCGCGACCTCCTTGCCCTCCTCGCGCAGCAGCGAGGTCAGGCGCTCGCCCTCGCGCAGCACGTTCGCCGAGTAGGCGCCCGCCAGACCGCGGTCGGAGGAGCACAGGAGCACCGCGGCGCGGCGCACCTGCTCCTTCTCCGTGATGAGCGGGTGCTCGAGGTCGTTCGAGTTGGACGCCGCCGCCGACACCGCCCGCGTCAGCGCCCGCGCGTACGGGGTGGAGGCCCGCACCGCCGCCTGCGCCTTGACGATGCGCGAGGCGGCGATGAGCTCCATCGCCCGGGTGATCTTCTTGGTCGCCTGGACCGAGCGGATCTGCTGCCGGTAGGCCCTCAGCTCGCCTGCCACGTCGTTCTCCTCTTCCTCGCGTCCGCCCGGTCCCGGTGCAGCGTGCTCAGCCGCGGCGGGCGGCCGTGGCGCCCCGGCGGGTGGTGATCTGCTCCTGGGACACGTCGTCGGCGTCGGCGGCCGGCTCGTCGGACTCCACGGGGGCGGCCTCCTCGCTGGAGGAGAACTGCTGCTTGAAGTCGGAGATCGCCCGGGCCAGGGACTCCTTGGCGCCGTCCTCGAACTTGCCCGACTCGCGGATGCCCGCCAGGACGTCGCCGTGCTCGCGGCGCAGGTGGTCCAGGAACTCGCGCTCGAAGCGGCCGATGTCGCTGACCGCGATGGAGTCCAGGTGGCCGTTGGTGCCGGCCCAGATGGACACGACCTGCTCCTCGACCGGGAACGGGGAGTACTGCGGCTGCTTGAGCAGCTCGACGAGGCGGCTGCCGCGGGCGAGCTGGTTGCGCGAGGCCTGGTCCAGGTCGGAGGCGAACATCGCGAACGCCTCCATCGAGCGGTACTGGGCCAGGTCGAGCTTCAGCGTGCCGGACACGCCCTTCATCGCCTTGGTCTGCGCGGCGCCGCCGACGCGGGACACCGAGATGCCGACGTCGATGGCGGGGCGCTGGTTGGCGTTGAAGAGGTCGGACTGCAGGAAGATCTGCCCGTCCGTGATCGAGATGACGTTGGTCGGGATGTACGCCGAGACGTCGTTGCCCTTGGTCTCGATGAAGGGCAGACCCGTCATCGACCCGGCGCCGAGCTCGTCGGACAGCTTCGCGCAGCGCTCCAGCAGGCGGGAGTGCAGGTAGAAGACGTCACCGGGGTACGCCTCGCGGCCCGGCGGGCGGCGCAGCAGCAGCGACACCGCGCGATAGGCCTCGGCCTGCTTGGACAGGTCGTCGAAGACGATGAGGACGTGCTTGCCGTCGTACATCCAGTGCTGGCCGATGGCCGAGCCGGTGTAGGGGGCCAGGTACTTGAAGCCGGCCGGGTCGGAGGCCGGGGCGGCGACGATGGTCGTGTACTCCATCGCGCCCGCCTCCTCCAGCGAGCGGCGCACCGAGGCGATCGTGGAGCCCTTCTGGCCGATCGCGACGTAGATGCAGCGGACCTGCTTCTTGGGGTCGCCGGACTCCCAGTTGGCCTTCTGGTTCAGGATCGTGTCGATCGCGATGGCCGTCTTGCCGGTCTGGCGGTCACCGATGATCAGCTGGCGCTGGCCGCGGCCGATCGGCGTCATGGCGTCGATGGCCTTGATGCCGGTCTGCAGGGGCTCGCGGACCTCCTGGCGCTGCACGACCGAGGGGGCCTGCAGCTCCAGGGCGCGGCGGGTCTCGGCCTCGACGGCGCCCAGGCCGTCGATGGGCTGGCCCAGCGGGTCCACGACGCGGCCCAGGAAGGCGTCGCCGACGGGCACGGACAGGACCTCGCCGGTGCGGTGGACCTCCTGGCCCTCCTCGATGCCGGCGTACTCGCCCAGCACGATGACACCGATGTCGCGCACGTCGAGGTTCTGCGCCAGGCCGAGGGTGCCGTCCTGGAAGCGCAGCAGCTCGTTCGCCATGACCGAGGGCAGGCCCTCGACGTGGGCGATGCCGTCACCGGCGTCGACGACGCGACCGACCTCCTCGCGCGCGGCGGTCCCGGGGTCGTACGACGCCACGAAGGCGTCGAGAGCGTCCCGGATCTCCTCCGGGCGGATGGTCAGCTCGGCCATGGGGTGCCCTGCTCTCCTTCTCGGTCCTGCTGCTGGGTCGTGCGGGGTGGTGCGGGTCGTGCGGGTCCTGCCGGTCGTGCTCGGTCCTGCTGCGCTGCGGAGCCTCGCGGAGGTGCTGCCGTCCTGCTGCGCGTCCGGCGGGCGGGGTCGGCGGCGGTGCCCGGTGCCGGCCTCGCCGGTGGTCTCCCGCTCATTCTCCCCCGCCCGCCGCGCTGCTGCGTGCGCAGGTCGTGCGCTCAGCCCGCCAGGCGGCGGCGGGCCTCCTCCAGGCGGGTGGAGACGGCGCCGTCGATCACGTCGTCGCCGACGCTCACGCGCAGCCCGCCCACCAGGGAGGCGTCCACGTCCACGTTCAGGCGCACGGGACGGCCGTACTGGCGGCCCAGCGCGGCGGCGAGGCGCTCGCGCTGGACGTCGCTCAGCGGCTGGGCCGTCACGACGTGCGCGACGAGCTGGCGGCGGCTCTCGGCCACCACCTCGACGTACTCCTCCAGCAGCCGCTCGGCCCGCACGCCGCGCGAGGACGCGGCGACGCGGCGGGCCAGCTGCACGGCCTCCGGGGAGGCCCTGCCCACGAGCAGCCGCGCCGCCAGGGAGGCGCGGTTGGCCGCGGGAGCGGTGCGGTCGGCCAGGGCGTCGCGCAGCGCCGGGTTGCCGGCGATGATCCGCGAGAAGCGGAACAGCTCGTCCTCGAGGGCCTCGCCGCGCCCGGCCCGCTCGGCCTGGGCGACGACGGCGAGCACCGCGAGGCGCTCGGTGGCGTCGGCCAGGTCCCGGGCGGACGTCCAGCGGCCGGCCGCCAGCGCGGCCAGCGCCTCCACGGCCGGCGCCGAGACGCGGCCGGTGAAGGTGCGCCGCACGAAGTCGGCCTTGCCCTCCGCCGGGCGCGCCGGGTCCGACAGGGACCGGCGCAGCCCGATGGACTCGTCGAGCAGGGAGGTCAGCGCGAAGAGGTCGTCCCCGGCCCGGCCGGGGTCGGCCCCCTCGAGCGCCAGCTGGCGCTCGAGGACCTCGCGGGCGGCGGCGAGGCTCGCCCTCGCCGAACCGGAGTCGAGGCTCATCGACGCGTCGCCCCCGTGGTCTCGCCGCGCTCGACCTCGGCGAGGAAGCGGTCGACCACGCCGGACTGGCGGGCCGGCTCCTGCAGGGACTCGCCGACGATGCGCGAGGCCAGGTCGGTCGCCAGGCGGCCGACCTCCGCGCGCAGCGACGCGGCCGCCTGCTGGCGCTCCGCCTCGATGGTCGCGCGGGCCGAGGTGGTGATGCGCTCGGCCTCGGCCTGCGCCTGCTCGCGCATCTCCGCCACGATCTGCGCGCCCTGGCGGCGCGCGTCCTCGCGGATGCGGTTGGCCTCGCCGCGCGCGTCGGCGAGCTGGGCCTTGTACTCCTCCAGCGCGGCGTTGGCCTCGGCCTGAGCGCGCTCGGCCTTCTCCACGCCGCCCTCGATGGCCGCGCGACGCTCCTCGAAGGCCGTCTCGAGGCGCGGCACGACGAGCTTCGACACCAGGAAGTACAGGATGGCGAGGAAGACCAGACCGACGATCAGCTCCGCGGGGTGCGGGATGATCGGGTACGCGTTCTCCCAGAAGCCGCCTTCCTCGGTGGCCGCTTCCATGATCAAGGCTGGCACGGCAGCTCCTCGATGAGGCTCACGGGTGGGTGGTCAGGCGGACGTCAGAGGATGAACGCGAGCACGAAGCCCAGCAGCGCGAGGGCCTCCGCGAGCGCGAAGCCCAGGATGGCGATCGGCTGCAGCATGCCGCGCGACTCGGGCTGACGGGCCACGCCGTTGATGTACGCGGCGAAGATGAGGCCGACGGCGATCGCGGGGCCGATGGCCGCGAGGCCGTAACCGATGGCGTTCAGGCTGCCTTCCATGGTCCTCTTTCTCTCTTCTCGGTCCGCGGCGCAGGTGCGCCGCGGGTCGGGGTCGGGCGGTGGGTCAGTGCTCGTCGGCGATGGCGCCGGCGATGTAGGTGGCGGTGAGCAGCGTGAAGACGTACGCCTGCAGCACCTGGATCAGCAGCTCGAAGAAGAGCATGACGATGCTGAAGACGAAGGCGACGACGCCGGTCACCGGGAGGAACCCGCTCGTGTGCAGCAGCAGGTACTCCCCGCCCAGGACGAGGACGAGGATGAGCATGTGGCCCGCGAACATGTTCGCGAACAGTCGCAGGGCCAGGGTGAAGGGCCGCGTGACGAAGTACGTCAGCAGCTCCAGGACGTACACCAGCGGCGCGATGTAGCCGGGCACGCCCGGCGGCATGAGGCTCTTGAGGTAGCCGATGCCGCCCTTCCGCTGCACCGCGACGATGTGGTACGTCAGGTACACGACGATCGTCAGCGCGAGGGGGAAGGCGATGCGGCTGTTCGTCGGGAACATCACCGGCGGGATGACGCCGACCAGGTTGTTGGCCAGGATCAGCACGAACATCGTGAACAGCAGCGGGACGAAGCGCAGGAACTCCTTCGACCCGATGATGTCGCGCGCGACGCCGTTGCGGACGAAGCCGTAGAAGCTCTCGGTGATGAACTGGCCCTTGCTGGGCACCACGGAGAGCTTGCGCGTGGCAGCGACCAGGACGACGCCCAGCAGGACCGCGAGGATGGCGAAGACGAAGGAGGACCGGGTCAGCGCCCAGTTGCCGTCGCCGACCAGCGGCTGCCAGAAGTCCTTGACGCCGGGCGCCTCGAAACCGCCTGTCGCGGCCAACGCCTGCAGGGTCACTGCCTCTCCTCCGTACGAACGCCGGTGTGGGAACGGGTGTGGTGGTGCTGCGGGGCGGGCGACGTCGTCAGCACCCCGGGCTCCTCAGGCTCAGCGCGAACCGTACCGGAACCAGACGTAGTAGACGGTGGACGCCGCTCCGGCCAGCAGCAGCACCGGCGTCAGGAACGCGGTGCCCAGCCAGCGGTCGAGCGCCCACCCGGCCAGCGCCCCGCCGAAGATGCCGGTCATCAGGTAGGAGACCGAGTTCCACGCCGTGTCGCTGTCGCGGCGCGCGTCCTGCTCGACCGGCTCCGGCGACGACGGCCGCGGTGCGGGAGGGGTGGGGTCGTCCTGCGCAGGCATGGTGCGCGGAACGGTAACAGGGGCGCGCGGCCGCCGACCGCGCCGGGTCCGCCGGGTTCACCGGGCGTCACCGCCGTGGAGGGTGAAGACCGGCAGCCGCAGGCGGGTGAACGCCCGCACCTCGGCCACGACCCACGCCACCGCGCAGACCGCGGCGGTGCCGGCGACCCAGCCGCCGAGCAGGTCGCTGCGCGAGCTCAGCGCCAGGACGCCGCCGGCCAGCACGCTGACCTTCAGCAGGTAGACGGACAGCGCGACCGCGAGGTGCATCGTCACGTCGACGTGCTTGAGGACGCGCAGCAGCAGGTAGGTGGAGGCCAGGAAGGCCGTGGCCAGGGCGCCGCCGACCAGGGCGCTCACCGCGGCGGCCGCACCGGCGCTGAGCGCGGCGGCGCCGGTGACCAGGAGCGCGGCTCCCGCCACGACGGGCAGCGAGCGCCGGGGGACGACGCTGAACACGTCGTCGGTCCTGCTGCTCACGGTGGCTGCTCTCCGTCGTCGGCGGGTCGTCGGGGGGTCCGGCTCGTCGGCGCTGCTCCTCGGGCCGCGGGGGCGCCGGGGAGACTTCGTGAAAGCTATCACGAGCTCTCCCACCTCCTACGCACCGTCGCAGACGCCCCGGCGGCGCGCGGGCGGCTCACGGGCGAGCGGCGCTCGAGGGGGCGGCGGGACGCGGCGACCCGTCCCCCGGGCCGCCGCGCGGGGCGCCCCCGGCGGGCGGGCGCGGCGCGCGCCGGCGGCGCCAGTACAGCGGGCCGAACGTGAACGCCAGCACCGCCAGCCCCGCGCCCAGCGCGACGGCCAGGGCCTGCGACAGCGGCAGGAAGGCGTAGGAGGCGGCGCCGAAGCTGAGGAACGCCGCCCAGGAGTACATGACGAGCACGGCCACCCCGTGCGAGTGGCCCATCTGCAGCAGCCGGTGGTGCAGGTGCTTCTTGTCCGGGTGCCAGAACGCCCGGCCCTCGCGGGTGCGGCGCACGACGGCCAGGAGCATGTCGCAGAACGGCACCAGCAGGACCGCGATGGGCAGCAGCAGCGGGAAGAACGCCGGGGCGATCTGCTCGCTGGAGACGACCTCGGGGTCCACCGTGCTCGTCGCGGCGATCGTCGAGCTGGCCAGCAGCAGGCCCAGCAGCATCGAGCCGGAGTCACCCATGAAGACGCGCGCCGGGTGGGCGTTGTGCGGCAGGAAGCCCACGCAGCAGCCCACGGTGACGGCCGCGACCAGCGTGGCCAGCGAGGCGTAGTCGTCAGAGGCGCCGCGCTGCAGGGCGTAGGAGTAGACGAAGAACGCGGTGGCCCCGATGCCCACGATGCCGGCCGCCAGCCCGTCGAGGCCGTCGACGAAGTTCACGGCGTTCACCGACACGAGCACCACGAGCACCGTGATGGCCATGAGCGCCTGGCTGCTCAGCAGCGTCACCCCGCCGATGGGCAGCTGCAGCAGGCTGACGCCCTGCCAGCCCATCACGCCCGCGGCCAGCACCTGCCCGGCGAGCTTGGTGACCGCGTCCAGCTGCACGACGTCGTCGGCCACGCCGACCGCGCACACGACGAGCGCGCCCACCAGCACCCACAGCGGTCCCGGCCGGGTCTCGAACACCCGGCCCAGGAAGGGGATCTGCGAGGCCACCAGCAGGGCGGCCCCGACCCCCAGGAGCATCGCGACCCCGCCCATCCGGGGCACGGGCACCGCGTGCACGTCGCGGTCGCGGATCGGGGTGACGGCCCCCACGCGCTGCGCCAGCAGCCGCACCAGCGGCGTCGTCAGGTACGTCACGGCGGCCGCGACGACGATGACGAGCAGGTAGGCCCTCACGCCGGCGCCTCAGCCGCTGCGCTCGGCGGCGCCGTCCACCGGTTCCGCGGGCTCGTCCGCCGGCTGGGCCACGTCCTCCGGCTCCCCCGGCTCCGCCCCGCCCTCCGGCTCGGCGGGGTCGTCCGCCCAGCCCTTCGGCACGGCGCGGCGCAGCTCCTCCTCCGACAGCGCGCCCAGGCGCAGCACGCGCAGCGTGCCGTCGGAGGCGTCGACGATGGTGGACGGCGAGCCCTTCGGGCTCGGGCCGCCGTCGAGGTAGACGCGCACGCTGCTGCCCAGCTGCTCCACGGCCTCCTCGACGGTGGTGGCGGCCGGCTGCCCGGACAGGTTGGCGCTGGAGACGGCCATCGGGCCGGTGCGCCGCAGCAGCTCCAGGGCCACCGGGTGCAGCGGCATCCGCAGCGCCACCGTGCCCCCGGTGTCGCCGAGGTCCCACGTCAGGGACGGCTGCGCCCGGCACACTACCGTCAGGGCGCCGGGCCAGAAGGCGTCCACCAGCTCGCGCACCGCGAACGGCACGCCCGTGGCCAGCCCGTCGATCGTGCGGACCTCCGGCACGAGCACGGGCGGCGGCATGGAGCGCCCGCGGCCCTTGGCGTCCAGGAGCTTCTGCACCGCCGACGGGGAGAAGGCGTCGGCGCCGATGCCGTAGACGGTGTCGGTCGGCAGGACCACGACCTCACCGCGCTGCACCGCGCTGTGCGCGGCCGCCAGGCCGCGTTCGCGCGAGGCCGGTTCGGCGCACACGTAGGGGGGTCTCACGGCAGCGAGTGTCCCACCGCCGGCGCTGGTCGCCCGGCGGGCCCCGCGGCGCGCCGCGCCGACGTCGCGCGCGGGCGCCCGGTGAGGTCGCGGTGCCCGGCCGCGGCCTCCCACGCGGACCCGGCGACCAGCCGGCGCGCGGACGCCTCCTGCACCTCGGCGTGCTCGAAGACCAGCAGGCCGCCGGGCCGCAGCAGGCGCGCGGCGGCGGCGACGACGGCGCGCGGCACCGCCAGCCCGTCCTCCCCCCCGCCGTACAGGGCCAGCTCCGGGTCGTGCTCGGCGACCTCGCGCTCCTGGGGCACCGCGCCGGGCGGCACGTACGGGGGGTTGGACACCACGACGTCGACGCCGCCGTCGAGGTCGGCGAAGGCCGTGGCCGCGTCGCCGAGCCGCAGGTCCACCGCCGCGCCCGTGCGCGCGGCGGTCTCCTCGACGTTGCGGCGCGCCCAGGCGTGCGCCACCGGGTCCAGCTCGACGGCGTGCACGCGCGCCGCCGGCACCTCGGTGGCCACGGCCAGCGCGATCGCGCCCGAGCCGGTGCACAGGTCGACGACGACGGGCGCGCCGCCGGCGGCCGCGCGCGCGGCGGCCTCCTCGACGGCCAGCCCGGCCACGACCTCCGTCTCCGGCCGCGGGACGAACACGCCCGGGCCGACGGACAGCTCCAGCTGCCGGAACGGGGCCCGGCCCGTCAGGTGCTGCAGGGGGACGCGGTCGGCGCGCTCGGCCACCAGCCGCTCGAGGGCCCCGGGCACCGCCACCGGCGACCCGAGGGCCACGAGGACGGCCAGGCGCGAGCGGTCCACGCCGAGGGCGTGGGCGAGCAGCGCCTCCGCGTCGGCGCGCGGGCTCGGGATGCCCGCGTCGGCCAGCCGGCGGGCCGCGGCGGCCAGGACGGGCGCGAGGGGACCTCCGGTCGGGGCCGGGTCGGTGGGGTCGGTGGGTCCGGTGGGGGCGGGCACCGGGCGACCCTCTCACCAGCGGCTCCCCCACCGGCGGCCCGGCGGCCGCTCAGAGGAGGACGGCCGCTCCCGCCAGCCCGGCCACGACCGCGAACCCCAGCCCGGCGCCGGCCCAGCGCCGCGCCCGGTGCTCGCGCGGCCACCCCAGCGCGCGCCAGCGGGAGACCTGGAGCCCGGCGCCGAGACCGGCGAGGGCGACGGCCACGACCCACAGCGCCGGCGGGACCGTCTGCCAGGCGCCGGTGAGGCGGACCACCACGAGGAACGTCGCGGCGGTGACGACGGCGTCGAGCACGCGCAGCCGGTCGGGCACCTGCGCGGCGGTCCGGGCGCGGCGGGCCAGGGCGGCCGGCAGCACGGCGCCCACGCCGAGGACCAGCAGGAACAGCGTCAGCAGGACGGGCAGGGACAGCCAGCGCTCGCGCGGGCCCGCGGGCGGGACCTCCACGCCCAGCAGGCGGAGGGCGATCGTCTGCGTCGGCGCGGCCGACGGGGTCGTCACCGTCACCCACTCCCCCGTCGCCGGGTCGACGACGAGGGAGGACGCCCCGCCGGCGGTGGCGCCGTTGTTCAGCAGCAGGGTGCGGCGCGTCCCGTCGCCGGTGTCCACCTCGGCGGTGAAGAACCCCCAGCCGGTGCGCGTCCGCTCCTGGTCGGTGGGCGCGCGCGGGTCGACGGCGTCCTGGCCGGGGGCGGTGCCGGCCGCGACCGCCGCGGCCAGGCGGCCCAGGTCGGCGGCCGTCGACCACGCGCCCGCACCGGCCGGGCCGCTGCCCACCGACGTCCACGGCTCGACCGCGCGGCCGTTGGCCGCGACCTCGTGGGCGCGCCCGGCGGGCAGCGGGTCGGGCGTGACGGCGGTGTCCGCCATGCCCAGGGGCCGCAGGACGCGCTCGTCGAGCAGCTGCGGGTAGGGCGTGCCGGCGCGCTCGGCCAGCGCGTGGCCCAGCAGGCCGAACCCCAGGTTGGAGTAGGCGTAGTCGCCGCGGCCGCCGTCGCGGCGCGTCGAGGAGGCCTCGTCGAGGAGGTCGGCGGCGCTCTGGCCGGCGTAGGGGTTGCCCGCGGCCAGGTTCGCGAGCAGGGCGCGCAGGGTGCGGCCGTCGCCCAGGGACGGCAGGCCGGAGGAGTGCGTGACCAGCTCGGCCAGCGTCAGGCCGGCCACGTCGGCCGGCAGCCCGGCGCGGGGGTGGACCTCGCCGAGCGTCGTCGTGGGCTCCACCTCCCCGCGCGCGACGGCGTCGGCGAGCAGCAGGCCCGTGAGGGACTTGGTGACCGAGCCGATCTCCTGCGGGGTGCCCGCCGTCATCGCCCGCTCGCGGCCGGGGCGGGCGTCGGCGCGGCCGACGGCGGCGGCCGTCCCGCCGTCCGCCCGGGTGCCGGTGGCCGCGGCCACGCCCTGCACGTCGAGGTCGGCGGTGGCCGTGCGCAGGCGCTCGGCGAGCGCGGGGTCGCCGGTCGCGTCGGCGCTGAGGGCGGGCGGCCGGGGCAGGAGGGCGAGGGCCAGCGCGGTCAGCGCGAGGGCCGCGAGCAGGCCCGTGAGCCGCTGGCGGCGGGTCGGGCGCGGCAGCTCGACGACGGGCGGGGCGGTGGCCCGGGCGCGGGTGCGCGCCGGGCGGGCGCGCAGGGCGCTCACCGGGAGCCCGCCGCGGCGAGCAGGGTCAGGAGCGGGACGACCCGCTGGGCCGGGACCGTCCAGCTGCCGCGGCCGCTGGCGGTCAGCCAGCCGGCGGCGGTGAGCTGGCGCAGGTGGTGGTACAGCTGCCCGGTCGTGCCCAGCCCCTCCCCCAGCTCGGCGACGGTGCGCCGGCCGGACAGGACGGCCAGCACCAGGCGCAACCGGACGGGGTGGGCCAGGGCGCTCAGCGGCGCGACGGCCGCCTCGGCGTCGGTGTCCAGGGCCTGGGCGAGGCCGTCGAGCAGCGCGGTGGTGTCGGCACCCTCCTGCCAGGCGGCCTCCTCGCCGGTGGGCAGGACCACGGAGCCGGTGAACACGACCTGCGAGCGGCCCTGCGCCCGCTCGCGCAGGCCCTCCAGGGCCCAGAACTCACCCCGGTCCCCGGGGCGGGTCGCGTCGGCCGCGCGCGCCTCCAGCGCGGCCACCCGCTTCTCCAGCAGCTCCCAGCGCTCGTCGTCCACGACGACGACTCTACGCCGAAGCGTAGAGAGTTCAAGATTTCCGTACGACCGGGCCGGGTGGTCGCGTCAGCCCGCGGCGAGCTGGGCCGCCTCGTCCGCCTCGACGGCCGAGCGGACGACCGGGTCCAGGTCGCCGTCCAGGACGGCGTCGAGGTTGTACGCCTTGAAGCCCGTGCGGTGGTCGGCGATGCGGTTCTCGCCGAAGTTGTACGTGCGGATGCGCTCGGAGCGGTCCACCGTGCGCACCTGCGAGCGGCGCGCCTGCGACGCCTCCGCGTCGGCGGCCTCCTGGGCCGCCGCGTGCAGCCGGGCGCGCAGGATGCGCATCGCCTGCTCGCGGTTCTGCAGCTGCGACTTCTCGTTCTGGCAGCTGACGACGATCCCCGTGGGCAGGTGGGTGATCCGCACCGCCGAGTCGGTCGTGTTGACGCTCTGCCCGCCGGGACCGGAGGAGCGGAAGACGTCGATCCGCAGGTCGCCCGGGTCGATGCTCACCTCCACCTCCTCGGCCTCCGGCACGACGAGGACGCCCACCGCGGAGGTGTGGATCCGGCCCGCGGACTCGGTGACCGGCACGCGCTGCACGCGGTGCACCCCGCCCTCGTACTTCAGCCAGTGCCACACCCCGTCGGCCGCCGCCGCGCGGGCCTTGACCGCCACCGAGACGTCCTTGTACCCGCCCAGGTCCGACTCCGTGGCGTCCAGGACCTCCGTCGCCCAGCCCCGGCGCTCGGCGTAGCGCAGGTACATGCGCAGCAGGTCCCCGGCGAAGAGGGCGGACTCCTCCCCGCCCTCCCCCGCCTTGATCTCCAGGATGACGTCGCGGCCGTCGTCGGGGTCGCGGGGCAGCAGCAGCCGGCGCAGCCGCTCGGCGGCGTCCTCGGCCGCGGCCTCCAGGGCCGGCAGCTCGGCGGCGAAGGAGGCGTCCTCGGCGGCCAGTTCGCGCGCGGCGCCCGCGTCGTCCACGGCGGCGCGCCAGGTGGTGTGGGCGTCGACGACCGCGCCGAGCTCGGCGTAGCGCCGCCCCAGCGAGCGCGCCAGCCCCGGGTCCGCGTGCACCGCCGGGTCGGCCAGGCGGCGCTCCAGCTCCTCGTGCTCGGCGAGCAGCGGCTGGACGGACTCGAACACGACGGGCTCCTCAACCGTGATCATGGATGGGTGAGCCGTCCACCGTCCGTGATCACGGCGGGGGTGGGAAGGGGGTGGACGTGCGACAGCGCCGGCCCCTCCGGCCTCCGGGGAGGCGGTGGGACCGGCGCTGCGGGCCGGCTACTTGGCGGTCTTCTTGCCGTAGCGCTGCTGGAAGCGGGCGACGCGGCCGCCGGTGTCCAGGATCTTCTGCTTGCCCGTGTAGAACGGGTGGCAGGCGCTGCAGACGTCGGCGCGGAGCT
Organism: Kineococcus terrestris; assembly: GCF_041020755.1. Taxonomy (NCBI): domain Bacteria; kingdom Bacillati; phylum Actinomycetota; class Actinomycetes; order Kineosporiales; family Kineosporiaceae; genus Kineococcus; species Kineococcus terrestris. The sequence continues at coordinate 41,193 of NZ_JBEUEI010000023.1, forward strand.
CGCCCGAGGTGGACGTGCTGCGGGTGGTGAACGTCGCCCCGCAGGTGCAGGTCACCTGGGTCTCGACGTACTCCGGGTGGATACCGGCCTTCATGGTCATCTCCTCGTCGCGTGGTCGGCACCGGGTCGCCCGTCGGGCGTGAGCCGGTGCCTGCGGTCGGCGCAGTCTCCCACAGGGTCGCCCGCGGGGTGTCCCGCGGGAGGCGCCACGGTCTGCAACCGCGCGCCCCCCGCGGGTGTTCCCTCAGTCCTTCTGGGCCAGGGGGGTGGAGCTCTGCACCTGGTGCAGGAACTCCAGGTTGCTGCGGGTCTTCTTCAGGCGGTCCAGCAGCAGCTCGATCGAGGCCTGCGCGTCGAGCGCCGTGACGACCCGGCGCAGCTTCCAGACGGTCTGCAGCTCCTCGCGGGACATGAGGATCTCCTCGCGCCGCGTGCCCGAGGCCGGGACGTCGACGGCCGGGAAGATGCGCTTGTCGGCCAGCTGGCGCGACAGCCGCACCTCCATGTTCCCGGTGCCCTTGAACTCCTCGAAGATCACCTCGTCGGCCTTGGAGCCGGTCTCGACCAGGGCCGAGGCGAGGATCGTCAGGGACCCGCCGTTCTCCACGTTGCGGGCCGCGCCGAAGAAGCGCTTCGGCGGGTACAGCGCCGAGGCGTCCACACCACCGGACAGGATCCGGCCGCTGGCCGGCGCCGAGATGTTGTAGGCGCGCGACAGGCGGGTCAGCGAGTCCAGCAGCACGACGACGTCGTTGCCCAGCTCCACCAGCCGCTTGGCGCGCTCGATGGCGAGCTCGGCGACCGCGGTGTGGTCGGAGGCGGGACGGTCGAAGGTCGAGGCGATGACCTCGCCCTTGATCGTCCGCTGCATGTCGGTGACCTCTTCGGGCCGCTCGTCGACGAGGACGACCATGAGGTGGCACTCGGGGTTGTTCGTCGTGATCGCGTTGGCGATGGCCTGCATGACCATCGTCTTGCCGGCCTTCGGCGGGGCGACGATCAGACCGCGCTGGCCCTTGCCCAGCGGGGACATCAGGTCGATGATCCGCGTGGTCAGGACGTTGGGCTCGGTCTCCAGGCGCAGCCGCTCCTGCGGGTACAGCGGCGTCAGCTTGGTGAACTCCGGGCGCTGGCGCGCCTGCTCCGGCGGGGCGCCGTTGACGGTGTCCACCCGCACCAGGGCGTTGAACTTCTGGCGCTGGTTCTGCTGCTCGCCCTCGCGGGGCTGGCGCACCGCGCCGGTGACGGCGTCGCCGGGGCGCAGGTTGTTCTTCTTCACCTGGCCCAGCGAGACGTACACGTCGTTCGCGCCGGCCAGGTAGCCGGAGGTGCGGATGAACGCGTAGTTGTCCAGCACGTCGAGGATGCCGGCCACCGGCAGGAGGACGTCGTCCTCGCTGATGTCGGTGTCGACCTCGGGGGCCTCGCCGCGCCCGCCGCGACGGCCCTTGCGGTCGCGGTAGCGGTTGCGGCCCCGGCCGCGGCGGCCGCCGCGCTCGTCGTCGTCGTCGGCCGGGCCCGCGGTGGCGGCCCGGTCGGCGCGCTCGGGACGGTCGGTGCGGTCAGCCCGGTCGGCGCGCGCGGCGCGGTCACCGCGGTCGGCGCGGTCCTCGGGACGGCGCTCGCCGCGCTCGCCCCGGTCGTCCGCGCGGACGTCCTCGGCGCGGTCGGCCCGGTCGGCCCGGTCGGCCTGCTCCGGGCGCTCGGCCTGCTCGGGGCGCTCGCGCACCGGCATGCTCGGCAGCTCGACCTGCTGGTCGGGCTCGCGCACGCGGTCGCGGCGGGCGCGCTCGCGGCGCGAGAGGCGCTCGGAGCGCTCGCCCTCGGCGCGGGCCTCGAGGCGCTCGCGCTGCTCCGGGCGCGAGCGGGCCGCGAAGTCGTCCAGGCTCGGCACGGACGGGGTGGACAGCTCGCCGGTGCGGCTGGGGCCGTTCTCGCTGCCGGCGGGCGACTCCACCGGGGCGGTGCCCGGGGTCAGCGCGCCCGTGGCGGTGTCGGTCGTCGCCCGGGTGGGCACGTCCGCACCGTCGGCCGGGCGGGCGGGCAGCTGGGCGGCGCGCTCGTCCTGCCCGGCGTCGGCGGCCAGGGCGTCCTGGCGGGCGGACGGCGCACCGGCCGGCGCGGAGGCGCGGCGGGAGCGGCTGCGGGGCTGCTCGGCGGGCGCCTCGCCGGCGCCGTCGCGCGCGGCGGGAACCTCGGTGGCGGGGGCGTCGGCGGGGACGTCGGCCCGGGCCGCGGCCCGCGGGACGCCGGACTGGTGCTCGCGGATGGCGGCGAGCAGGTCCACCTTGCGCATGCGGCCGGTGCCGGAGATGCCCAGCTCGGCGGCGAGGGCCTGCAGCTGGGGCAGGCGCAGGGCGGACAGGCTGCCGGTGCGGCGCGGCGCGCCGGCGTCCGCGCCGGCGGTGCCGTCGGTCGCGGCGGTGGCAGCGATGTCGGTGGTGTCTGTCACGAAGGTCCTTCCCCCTCGTCCAGCGACGGCCAGGAGAGATGAGGCACGGTCGCGATGCCTGCCCGTGGGGCAGCTGTCAGATCTCCACGGACGCGCGGGGAAGCGCGAGGAAGTCGTGGAGGCGCACCGTGAGGCGAGAGGTGCCTGCGAGGGACGTCGACGACGCGTCGCGGTCTCGCCGGAGGTGCTGCTGACGACTGTAACACCCGGGCCCCGGCGGATCGTTCCCGACACCCCCGGCCACCCGGACGGGTGCGCGCGGGTGCGCTCAGCGCACCGCGGTGCCCGGGTCCCGCAGGTCGCCCACGTCCCGCAGGACCTCCCACGTCACGCCACCGGCCGCGACGGCGCACTCGCGCACGCGCCAGCCGCCGGACGCACCGGCCAGGGCGCTGACCTCGGCCGCGCGGTCCGCGGGCGCGAGCACGAGGGCGCTCGGCCCGGCGCCGGAGACCACCGCGGGCAGTCCGGCCCCGCGCAGCCGGGCCAGCAGGTCGGCGGTGGCCGGCATCGCCGGCGCCCGCTGCGCCTGGTGCAGCCGCTCCTCGGTGGCGTCCAGCAGCAGCGACGGGTCGCGGGTCAGGGCGTGCACGAGCAGTCCCGCGCGCCCGGCCGTCAGGGCGGCGTCCGCGTGCGGGACCGTCGCCGGCAGCAGAGCGCGGGCGCGCGAGGTGGCCAGCTCCTCGTCGGGCACGCACACCAGCGCGCGCACGTCCTCGTGCACGTCCAGGCGCACGGTGCGCACGGCCTGCGGGTGCGCCGGGTCGTCCCCGCGCGTCCAGGCGATGGTGAACCCGCCCACCACGGCGGGCGCGGCGTTGTCGGGGTGCCCCTCCAGCCGGGTGGCCTCGCTCAGCAGGCGCTCGCGCACCGCGGCGTCCTCCGCCGCGCCGCCCCGCGCCTCCCCCGCGGCGGCCAGCAGGCCGTGCGCGGCGGCCAGGCCCGCCACGATCGCCGAGGCGGAGGAGCCCAGCCCGCGCCCGTGCGGGACCGCGTTGCGGCACAGCAGGTGCAGGTCGGGGGCCTCGACGCCGTGGGCGGCCAGCTCGTCGCGCAGCACCCGCACCACCAGGTGCCGGCCGTCGGTGGGCACCCGCCCGGCGCCCTCGCCCTCCACCCGCACCACGAGGCCCTCGCCCGGGGCGAGCGCGCGCGCCTCGACGGTGTCGCGCACCTCCAGCGCCAGGCCGAAGGCGTCGAAGCCCGGCCCGAGGTTGGCGCTCGTGGCCGGCACCGACACCCGCGCGGCCGCCCCCTGCGGCAGCCGCCGCAGCGGCTCCGCGGGCGCGACGCGGCCGCGCGGCGGGACCGGCACCCCCGTCAGCTCCACGGCTGCCCCGGGCCCGCTCAGACGTCCAGCGACAGGGCGCGGGCGATGGTCACCGCGTCCGGCTGCACGCGCACGGGCTGCACGGGCCGGCGCAGGCCGCCCTCGCGCTCCCCGGCCAGCTCCAGCGCCCACTGCGGGTCCTTCAGCCCGTGCCCGGTGACCGTGATGACGATCCGCAGGCCGCGCTCCAGCTCGCCCGCGCGGTGGGCGGCGAGGACCCCCGCCGCGCCCGCAGCCGAGGCCGGCTCGACGAAGACGCCCTCCTCGGCGCTCAGCCAGCGGTGCGCCTCGAGGATCTGCTCGTCGTCGACGGCGTCGATGCGCCCGCCGGAGTCGTCGCGGGCCGTCGTGGCGCCCGTCCAGGAGGCGGGGTTGCCGATCCGGATGGCGGTGGCGATGGTCTCCGGCTGGTCGACGGGGTGCCCGGCCACGATGGGCGCGGCGCCGGCGGCCTGGAAGCCCCACATGCGGGGACGGCGCGAGGCCACCCCGTCCGCGGCGTACTCGACGTAGCCCTTCCAGTACGCGGTGATGTTGCCGGCGTTGCCGACGGGCAGCGCGTGGATGTCCGGGGCGTCGCCCAGGACGTCGACGACCTCGAACGCGCCCGTCTTCTGGCCCTCGATGCGGTACGGGTTCACCGAGTTGACCAGCTCGACCGGGTACGCCTCGGCCAGCTTGCGCGCCTGGGTCAGGCAGTCGTCGAAGTTGCCGTCGACCTGCAGCAGCGTCGCCCCGTGCGCCACGGCTTGCGACAGCTTGCCCATCGCGATCTTGCCGTCGGGCACGAGGACGGCGCAGCGGATGCCGGCCGCCGTCGCGTACGCGGCCGCCGAGGCCGACGTGTTGCCCGTGGAGGCGCAGATGACGACCTCCGCGCCGGCCTCCTTGGCCTTGGACATCGCCATCGTCATCCCGCGGTCCTTGAAGGAGCCCGTGGGGTTGCAGCCCTCGACCTTCAGCCGCACGTCGCAGCCGGTCAGCTCCGACAGCTTGCGCGCGGGCACGAGCGGGGTACCGCCCTCGTGCAGCGTCACCACCGGCGTGTCCGCGGTGACCGGCAGGCGGTCCCGGTACTCCTCGACCAGGCCGCGCCACACGTGCGCCATCAGGCGTCCCCTCCCCTGCCGGCGCCGTCGGCGCCCTCGACCCGCAGCACACCGGCCACGGACTCCACGATGTCCAGCTGCTCCAGCTCGTCGACGGTCGCGGCCAGCGCGGCGTCGGGCGCCGCGTGCGTGACGACGACCAGGACGGCGCGCCCGGCGTCGTCCTGGCGCTGGCGCACCGCCTCGATCGACACGCCGTGCGTGGCGAAGACCCCCGCCACCTGGGCGAGCACGCCCGGGCGGTCGGCCACGTCCAGGCGCACGTGGTAGCGGGTGACCGTCTCGCCCATCGGCTGCACCGGCAGGTCCGCGTACGCCGACTCCCCCGGCCCGCGCCCGCCCAGCACGCGGTGGCGGGCCACGGCGACGGCGTCGCCCAGCACGGCGCTCGCGGTCGGCTGCCCGCCCGCGCCCGGGCCGTAGAACATCAGCTGCCCGGCCGCCTCGGCCTCCACGTACACGGCGTTGAAGGCGCCGCGCACGCCCGCCAGCTGGTGCTCGCGCGGCAGCATCGCCGGGTGCACGCGCACCGAGACGGCCTCGGCGCCGTCGGCGGTGCGGGCGCGCTCGCAGATCGCCAGCAGCTTGACCACGCAGCCCTGCTGCTGGGCCGCGCGCACGTCGGCGGCGCTGACCTCGGTGATGCCCTCGCGGTGCACGCGGTCCAGGTCCACGCGGGTGTGGAAGGCCAGCGAGGCGAGGATGGCGGCCTTGGCGGCCGCGTCGAAGCCCTCGACGTCGGCGGTCGGGTCGGCCTCGGCGTAGCCGAGCGCCTGCGCCTGCTCCACGGCCTCGCCGAAGCCCATGCCCGTGGTGTCCATCTGGTCCAGCACGTAGTTCGTCGTGCCGTTGACGATGCCCAGGACGCGGGTCACCCGGTCCCCGGCCAGCGACTCGCGCAGCGGGCGCAGCAGCGGGATGGCCCCGGCCACCGACGCCTCGAAGTACAGGTCCACGCCGTTCGCGGCGGCCGCCTCGTACAGGGCCGGGCCGTCGGCGGCCAGCAGCGCCTTGTTCGCGGTGACGACGCCGGCGCCGTGCTCCATCGCGCGCAGCAGCAGGCCGCGCGCGGGCTCGATGCCGCCGATGACCTCCACGACGACGTCGGCGCGGGTCACCAGCTCCTCGGCGTCGGTGGTGAACAGCTCCGCCGGCACGTCCAGGTCGCGCGCGCGGCCCAGGCGGCGCACGGCGATGCCCACCAGCTCCAGGGGGGCGCCCACGCGGGCGGCCAGCTCGTCGGCCTGGCTCGTCAGCAGACGCGCCACCTCGGTGCCGACGACCCCGCACCCGAGCAACGCGACCTTCACCGGCTCCACCGCAGACGTCCCCCCGCTCCGTTCGCCGGGCACCCCGCCCGGACCGCCGACAACCCTCCCACGGACCCCCCGCGGGGTCCGACCAGCCCTCGGGCCGCTCAGCCCGCGTCGAGCGCCAGGAGGTCCTCCGGCGTCTCGCGGCGCACCAGGACCCGCGCGGCGCCGTCGCGCACCGCGACCACGCCCGGGCGCGGCAGCTGGTTGTAGTTGCTCGCCATGCTGCGGCAGTAGGCGCCCGTGCCGGGCACGGCGACGAGGTCCCCGCGGCCGGTGTCCCCGGGCAGGAACTCGTCCTTGACGACGACGTCGCCGCTCTCGCAGTGCTTGCCGACGACCCGGCTCAGGACGGCCGGGGCGTCCGAGCGGCGCGAGGCCAGCGTCGCGGAGTAGTCCGCGTCGTACAGGGCGGTGCGGATGTTGTCGCTCATGCCGCCGTCGACGGCCACGTAGCGGCGGCTGGCACCGCCGCCGAGCTCGACGTCCTTGACGTTGCCGACCTCGTAGAGGGTGAAGGTGCTCGGCCCCGAGATCGAGCGGCCCGGCTCGACCGACACCCGCGGCACCGCCACGCCCTCGGCGCGGCACTCGCGCTCCACGATCTGCGCCAGCCGGCCCGCGATCTCCGCGGGCGCCAGCGGCTCGTGCTCGGAGGTGTACGCCATCCCGTACCCGCCGCCGAGGTCCACCTCCGGCATCGCGACGCCGTGCTCGCGCTCGACGCGCGCGTGCAGCCCCAGCAGGCGCCGCGCGGAGACCTCGAAACCGGACATGTCGAAGATCTGCGAGCCGATGTGGCTGTGCAGGCCCAGCAGCCGCAGCTCCGGGCGCGCCAGCACGGCGGCCACGGCGGCCTCCGCGCCGCCGCCGGCCAGCGACAGCCCGAACTTCTGGTCCTCGTGGGCGGTGGCGATGTAGGAGTGCGTGTGCGCCTCCACGCCGACCGTCACGCGGATCATCACCGGCGCCACGACGCCGAGCTCGCGGGCCACGCCGGCCAGCACCTCGACCTCGGTGAGGTTGTCGACGACGACCCGCCCGACCCCGCGCTCCAGGGCGCCGCGCAGCTCCGCGCGCGACTTGTTGTTGCCGTGGAAGGCGATCCGCGGACCGGGCACCCCGCCCCGCAGCCCCAGCTCCATCTCGCCGGCGCTCGCGGCGTCCAGGGACAGCCCGTCCTCGGCCAGCCAGCGGCCCACGCCGGTGGCCATGAACGACTTCGCCGCGTAGTACACGTCCGCGCCGCCGCACAGGCCGGCGAACGCGTCGGCGAACGCGTCGCGGAAGGCCGTGGCGCGGGCGCGGAAGTCCACCTCGTCCAGGACGAACAGCGGCGTGCCGTGCGTGGCGGCCAGGTCGGTGACGCTGGCCCCGCCCACCCGCAGCGCGCCGTCCGCGCCGCGCTCGACCGTGCGCGCCCACAGCGCGGGCAGCAGCTCGTTGACGTCGTCGGGCGCGCGCAGCCAGGAGGGGACGATCGCGGTCTGGCCGCTGCCGGGGGCGTGCAGCGTCCCGGCCTCGTGCGAGGGGGCCACTACATGCGCTCCGGGGCCGAGACGCCGAGCAGACCGAGGCCGTTGGCCAGGACCTGCCGCGTCGCGTCGTTCAGCCACAGGCGGGTGCGGTGCACGTCCTGGACCTCCTCCTCGGCGCGCGGGGTGATCCGGCACGCGTCGTAGAACTTGTGGTAGCGCCCCGCCAGCTCCTCCAGGTAGCGCGCGACGCGGTGCGGTTCGCGCAGCTCGCCCGCCCGCGCCACGACCGCGGGGAACTCCGCGAGCGCGGCCAGCAGCAGCGACTCGGTCTCCTCCACGAGCAGCGAGGGGTCGAAGGCGTCCTCGCGGCGCACCCCGGCGGCGGCGGCGTTGACCGCCACGTTCGAGGTGCGCGCGTGCGCGTACTGCACGTAGAAGACGGGGTTGTCGTTGCTGCGCTTGACGAGCAGGTCGAGGTCGACGTCGATGGCGGTGTCCGCCGAGGAGCGCACCAGCGAGTAGCGGGCCGCGTCCACGCCGACGGCGCCGACGAGGTCCTCCATGGTGACGACCGTCCCGGCGCGCTTGCTCATCCGGACCGGGGCGCCGTCCTTGACGAGGTTCACCATCTGCCCGATGAGGATCTCCAGGTTCACCCCCGGCTCGTCGCCGAACGCGGCGCACATCGCCATCATCCGGCCGATGTAGCCGTGGTGGTCCGCGCCGAGCATGATGACCGCCCGGTCGAAACCCCGCTCGCGCTTGTCGAGGTAGTAGGCCAGGTCGCCGGAGATGTACGCCGGGTTCCCGTCGCTCTTGATGACGACGCGGTCCTTGTCGTCGCCGAAGTCGCTGGTGCGCAACCACACCGCGCCGTCGGCGTCGTAGACCCGGCCCAGCTCGCGCAGCTTGTCCACGGCGCGCTGCACGGCGCCGGAGGCGTGCAGGGAGTCCTCGTGGAAGTAGACGTCGAACCGCACGCCGAACTCGGCCAGGCTCTGCTTGATCTCGGTGAACATGAGGTCCACGCCCTCGCGGCGGAACACCTCCTGCTGCTCGTCGCGCGGGCGCTGCAGCAGGTCCGGCACGCGGGCCAGGACGGCGTCGGCGATCTCGCCGACGTAGTCGCCGCCGTAGCCGTCCTCGGGGGCGGGCTCGCCGTGCGCCCGGGCAAGCAGCGAGCGGGCGAACCGGTCGATCTGCGCGCCGTGGTCGTTGAAGTAGTACTCGCGCGTCACCTGCGCGCCGGTGGCGGTGAGGACGCGCGCCAGGGAGTCGCCGACCGCGGCCCAGCGGGTGCCGCCCAGGTGGATCGGGCCCGTGGGGTTGGCCGAGACGAACTCCAGGTTCACGCGCTCGCCGGTCGGGGCGGCCGCGGTGCCGAAGCGCTCGCCGGCCTCGACGACGGCGCGGGCCAGCTCGCCCGCGGCGGCGGCCTCGAGCGTCACGTTGAGGAACCCGGGACCGGCGACGTCCACGGCCCGCACACCGGGCACCTGGAGCAGGCGCGCGTGCAGGACGTCGGCGACCTCGCGCGGCGGGCGGCCGGCGCGCTTGGCCAGCTGCAGGGCGACGCTGGTCGCCCAGTCGCCGTGGTCGCGGTTCTTGGGGCGCTCCACCCGCACGTCCGCCGGGACGTCGGCGGGGTCCAGGGACAGCTCGCCGGCGGCGACGGCCGCGGTCAGGGCGTCCCTCAGGGCGGAGGAGAGCTCGGCGGGGGTCACGCCCCGAGCCTACCGGCGGGCCCGGACCCTCCCCGCCGCCGTCCGCGGGCCAGACCGGGCCGGTCGAGGGGCCGGTCGAGGGGTCCGTGGTCGGTCCGCGGGCGCGGCGCTGGTAGTGTCCACCTCGCTCGCTGCGCCCCCGTAGCTCAGCGGATAGAGCATCGGCCTCCGGAGCCGTGTGCGCAGGTTCGAGTCCTGCCGGGGGCACCCACCTCTCCACCGGCCTCAGCCGGGCGTCAGCCCGTCGGGGCCCACCACGATCCCGAACCGCTGCCGCAGCGCGCGCCGCGCCGCGTGCACGCCGCACATGCCGTGCACTCCCGAGGCCGGCGGGGTCGCCGCCGAGCACAGGTACACCCCCTCCAGCGGCGTCCGGTACGGGTCCCAGCGCGGCACCGGCCGCGCGAGCAGCTGCCACGGCGTGACCGCCCCGCCCGTGACGTCCCCGCCGGGCAGGTTCGGGTTGCCCCGCTCCAGCTCGGCGGCGGGCACGGCCGTGCGGTGCAGCACCCGGTCGGAGAAGCCCGGCGCGAAGCGCTCCACCTGCCGCTGCACCGCCTCCCCCACGTCCAGCGTCGAGCCGAACGGCACGTGCGCGTACGTCCACAGCGTCGAGCGGCCCGCCGGGGCCCGCCCGCCGTCGAGCAGCGACGGCTGCGACAGCAGCACGTAGGGGCGCCGGGCGTGCCGGCCGGCCGCGACGTCGCGCTCGGCGGCGACCACCTCCCCGCGCGGGCCGCCCACGTGCACCGTCCCGGCGCGGTCCACGCCCGGGGCCGCCCAGGGGACCGGGCCGTCCAGGACGAAGTGCACGGGCGAGGCCGCCGAGCGGTGCCGCCAGCGGCGCAGCCGCGCCGCGTACCCGGACGGCAGCTGCGGTGCCATCCGGGCCAGCGCGCCCGGCAGGACGTCCAGCAGGACCGCGCGCGCGGGCGGCAGCTCGGCCAGGGACGTCACCGGCGCGTCCAGCACGACGCGCCCGCCCAGCCGGCGCACCTCGCCGGCCAGCGCGTCGCTGACGCTCTGCGAGCCGCCGCGCGGCACCGGCCAGCCCACGGCGTGCGCCAGCGTCGCCAGCAGCAGCCCCGCGCCCGCCGGGCCGGGCGCGCGCGGCGGGGCCACGGCGTGCGCGGCCACCCCGGTCAGCAGCGCCGGGGCCAGGTCGCCGCCGAAGCGGGCCCCCCACGCCGGGCCGCCCTGCTCGGCGACCGCCAGCGCCAGCCGCAGCGCGGCGGCGGGCCGGGGCGCGGGGTGGCGCAGGTCCCCCAGGGCCAGGTCGACGACCTCGCGCCAGCGGCGCACCAGCGGGCCGAGCAGGCCCCGCCACGCCGGGCCGTCGGCGCCCAGGCCCTCGGCGGTGGCGTCCAGGTCCCGCAGCGCCAGCGCGGCGCGGCCGCCGTCCAGGGGGTGGGCGTAGGCGACGTCGGGCTGCAGCAGCTCCACCCCCAGCGAGGGCAGGTCCACGGCGCGGAAGAACGGCGAGGCCAGCGCCATCGGGTGCACGGCGGAGCCCACGTCGTGCCAGTGCCCGGGCAGCGTCAGCTCCCGGGTGCTCGCGGCACCGCCGACGGTCCCGGAGCGCTCGCGCACCTCCACCTCCAGCCCGGCGCGGGCCAGCACGAGCGCGGCGGCCAGCCCGTTGGGCCCCGCCCCCACCACCACGGCGTCGGGCACCCCGCGAGGCTGCCACGGCCGGCGCGGGGCGGCGCGCCGGGCGCGGGCGCGTCGGGGCCGCGTGGTGGACTGCCCGGCGCCGGCGGGACGGGCCCGCGGCGCGGGGGACGGGAGCGGACGCGGGTGGACGTGGTCGCGGCGGTGGCGATGGCGCGGCGGGTGCTGGACGAGCACGGGCTGCGGGACTGGACGGTCGTGCTGGACCGGGCGCGCACGCGCGCGGGCGTCTGCCGAGCGCACCGGCGCGAGATCGGGCTGAGCCGGCCGCTGACCGCGCTGCACGGCGAGGAGGAGGTGCGGCTGACCGTCCTGCACGAGGTCGCGCACGCGCTGGTGGGCCCCGAGCACGGGCACGACGCCGTCTGGCGCGCGCGGGTGCGCCGCATCGGCGGCGACGACCGGCGCACCCTGCCGCCCTCGGCGCCGCGGCTGCCGGGCGCGTGGACGGGCACGTGCCCCGCCGGGCACACCGTCACCCGGCACCGGCGCCCGGCGCGGGCGTCCTCGTGCACGCGCTGCTCGCGCACCTGGGACCCGCGGCACGCCTTCGCGTGGGAGCGCACCGGCTCCTGAGGCGCGCGGGCTCCCGGTGAGCGGCCCTCCTCAGCGCAGGCGCACGAGCAGCTCGCCGTGGGTCATCGTCATCCAGCCGTCGGGGTGCGCGGCCCACTCCCGCCAGGCGGCGCCCGCCGCCCGCAGGTCGTCCTCGCCCGCACCGGCGGCCCGCAGGCGCCCGGCCAGCGGCTCGCCCTCCGTGCGCTCGGCCCACGTGCCGCCCCACCAGGCCCGGTCGGCGGGCGTGGCGAACAGCCACACCGAGGCGCTGGGCACGAGCTCGCCGCGCTCGGCGAGCCCGGCCGCGCGGGCCAGGGCGAGCAGGTGGGCGCCGGCGTCGGGGTCGCCGCCGGCGGCGCGGGCCGCGCGGGCGTACGCCTCGCCCCACGTGCGCAGCCCGGGCGGGTCGGGGTGGGCGTGCACGGAGGCGTAGTCGGCCTCGCGCACGGCCAGCAGGCCGCCGGGCCGGCACACCCGGGCCATCTCGCGCAGGGCCGCGACGGGGTCGGCCAGGTGCTGCAGCACCTGGTGGGCGTGCACGACGTCGAAGACGCCGTCGGCGAAGGGCAGCGCGCCGGCCTCGGCGACGGCCAGCTCGACGGCGACCCCGCGCTCGCGGGCGGCCGCGGCGGCGTCGGCCAGCACACCGGCGGCCGCGTCGACGCCGACGGTCCGGCCGGGGGCGACGCGGGCGGCGAGGTCGGCGGTCAGGGTGCCGACGCCGCAGCCGACGTCGAGCAGGTCGAGCCCGGGCACCAGGTGGGGCAGCAGGTGGGCGGCGGAGTTCTCCGCCGTGCGGTGCGCGTGCGAGCGGCGCACCGCGGCCGCGTGGCCGTGGACGTACCCGGGCGTCGTGGTCATGGCCGGACCCTGGCGGGCGGCCCGCGTCGCGTCCAGCATCTGGTACGTCGGTCTCGACAGGCGAGACGAGGCTCAGCGCCCGGCGAGGACGTCGCGCACCAGCTCCCGCACGGCCTCGCGCGCCGCGCGGGAGGCGCCGACCGTGCTGGCGGAGGGCCCGTAGCCGACCAGGTGCAGCCGCGGCTCGGCCACCGCGCGGGTGCCCGCCACCCGCACCCCGCCGCCGCGCTCGCGCAGCCGCAGCGGGCGCAGGTGGTCCAGCGCGGGCCGGAAGCCCGTCGCCCACAGCACGGCGTCCACCGGCAGGCGGGTGCCGTCGTCCCACTCCAGGCCGTCGGCGACCAGGCGGCGCGGCGGCGGGCGCCGGTGCAGCAGCCCCCGCTCGCGCAGCGCCGCCACCTGCGGGGTCAGCACGAGGCCGGTGGCCGAGACGACGCTGCCCGGCGGGCGACCCGCCGCCACGCGGTCGGCGACCACGGCCACGGCCTCGCGGCGCACGGCCTCGTCGGCGAAGTCCTCGCGCACCCGCAGCTCGCCGCGGGTGACCCAGGTGGTCTCCGCCACGCCGTCCAGCTCCAGCAGGTGCTCCACCGCGGAGGCGCCGCCGCCGACGACCACCACGCGCTGCCCGCGGAACTCCTCCGGGCCGCGGTACTGCGCGGTGTGCAGCTGCCGGCCGGCGAAGACGTCGCGCCCCGGGTACCACGGGCAGAACGGCCGGCTCCAGGTGCCGGTGGCGCTGACGACGGCGCGCGCCGCGACCGTCCCGGCGTCCGTGACGACCAGCAGGCGCGGGCCGCCGCGGCGGACCTCCAGGACGTGCACGGGCCGCTCGACGGGGTGACCCAGCAGCTCCTCGTAGGCGGCGAAGTAGTCCGGCACGACGTCGGCGGCGCGCTCGCGCGGGTCGACGTGCCCCATCGGCAGGCCCGGCAGGTCGTGCACGCCGTGCACGCGCTCCATCCGCAGGGACGGCCAGCGGTGCCGCCACGCGCCGCCGGGGGCCTCGCCGCCGTCCAGGACGGTGAAGTCCCGGCCTGGCCGCAGGCCCGCGCGCTCCAGGAACCAGGCCGCCGACAGCCCGCCCTGCCCGGCGCCGACCACCACGACGTCGAGCGTCCGCAGCGCGGGCCGGGTGGTCACGATCCGTGATCGTAGGTCCGGGCGGCGGCCCGCGTCGTGCGGGAGGTCGCCGTCGCGGTCAGCGGGTCCTGCGGCCACGGGTGCTTCGGGTAGCGGCCGCGGTTCTCGGCGCGCACCTGCGCGTACGGCCCGGCCCAGAAGGAGGCCAGGTCGCTGGTGACCGCCAGCGGGCGCCCGGCCGGCGACAGCAGGTGCAGGACGACGGCCACCCGCCCGTCCAGCACGCGCGGGGAGGTCGTCCAGCCGAAGACCTCCTGCAGCTTGACCGCCAGGACCGGGGGCGCGGGGTCCTCCCCGTCCCGGGGCGGGTCCTCCGGCCACGTCAGCCGCGCGCGCCGGCCGCTGGGCACGGCGACGGCCTCGGGGGCCAGCTCGTCCAGGCGCGCGGCCGCCGGCCACGGCAGCAGGGCGCGCAGCGCGGCGCCCGCGTCGACGGCGGCCAGGTCCCGCGCGGTGCGCGCCCCGGCCAGCGCGGGCAGCAGCCACTCGCCGGCCCGCTCCAGCAGCGCCGCGGTGCCCACGTCCGGCCACGGCTCGCCCAGCGCGGCCCGGCAGGCGGCCAGCCGCGCCCGCAGCGACCGGGCCACCGGCGACCAGCCCAGCCGCTCCAGCCCGTCGCGGCGCAGCACGTCCAGCAGCACCGCGCTCACCGCCGCCGGGTCGGGCCGCGGCAGCGGCGAGCGGGACAGCACCACGGCGCCGAGCCGGTCCACCCGCTCGGCGACGACCCGCTCCTCGCGCCAGGCGACCACCTCGTCCCGCGCGCGCTCGCGCGCGGCCACCCGCAGCGCGGTCGCCTCGTCCAGCGGCGCCGCCAGGCGGACCCGGCCCGCGGCCCGGCCGGTGCCGATCCCGGCGTCGGCCTCGGCCACGGCCAGCCACCCGGCGCCCTCCCACGCCGAGCCGGGCGCGGTCTCCAGCCCGCCGCCGCCGACCGTGAGCAGGCCCGCGCCGCGGCGGCGGGCGATCCGCTCGGGGTGGGCCAGGGCGACGACCTCGCCGGCCGCCAGGTCGTCGGGCGGTCCGCCCGCCCCGTCCCCGCCCGCCCCGTCGGGCAGCTCGCGCAGCAGGCGCCGCACCTCGGCCTCCCAGCGGCGCGCCTCGGGCGTGCCGGGCTGCGCGCGCAGCCGCCGCCAGGCGGCGACGAGGTCGTCGGTGCCGCGCGCGAGACCGTCCTCGGACAACAGCGCCACGACCTCCGCGCAGCGGCGCCGCCCCACCCGCGGCGCCCCCTCGTGCAGGGCGCGGGCCAGCCGCGGGTGCAGACCGGTCCCGGCCAGCACCCGTCCCAGCGGTGTGACGCGCCCGTCGTCGTCGAGGGCGCCCAGCACGCGCAGCGTCCGGTGCGCGGCGGCCAGCGGGCCGGGCGGCGGCGGGTCCAGCAGCGGCAGGTCCTCCCCCGCGCCCCAGGCGGCGCTGGTCAGCGCGAAGGCGCTCAGGTCGGCGGTGGCGATCTCGGGGTCGGGGTGGGCCGGCAGCAGGGCGTGGTCGGCGCGCGACCACGCCCGCAGCACGGTGCCGGGCGCCTCGCGGGCGGCGCGGCCGGCGCGCTGGTCGGCGGCCGCGCGCGAGACCCGCACGGTGTCCAGCCCCGCCAGGCCGCGGGCGTGGTCGGTGCGGGGCACCCGGGCCAGGCCGGCGTCGACGACGACCCGGACCCCCGGCACGGTCAGGCTCGACTCGGCCACGGCGGTGGCCAGCACGACGCGCCGGTGGGCTCCCGGGCGCAGCGCGGCGTCCTGCTCGCGGGCGCCCAGCCGGCCGTGCAGGGCGACGACGTCGACGTCGCGGGCCGCCGGCAGCCGGTGCAGCCGGGCGGCCAGCGCGGCCACCTCCCCCGCGCCGGGGGCGAAGACGAGGACGTCGCCGGCCAGCTCCGCCAGGGCGGTCGCGGTCAGCGCGGCGACGTGGTCGAGCAGGGCCGGGTCCACCCGCAGGCCCTCGGGCGGGCGCACCGGACGCGGCGGCGGGCACCAGCGCACGTCGAGGGGGTGGACGGCGGCCGTCGCGGTGACGACGGGGGCCGGCCCGCCGGTCCCGCCGAGCAGGGCCGCCACGCGAGCGGCCTCCACCGTCGCCGACGCGCACAGCAGCCGCAGGTCCGGGCGCAGCACGGCCCGCGACTCCAGCGCCAGCGCCAGGGCCAGGTCGGTGTCCAGGTGCCGCTCGTGGACCTCGTCGAGGACGAGGGCGGCGACGCCGGGCAGCTCGGGGTCGCGCAGCAGGCGCCGCAGCAGCAGGCCCGTGGTGACGACCTCGACGCGGGTGGCCGCGCTCGTGCGCCGCTCGCCGCGCACGGCGAAGCCGACGCGGCCGCCGACCTCCTCGCCCAGCAGGGCCGCCGAGCGGGCGGCGGCGGCGCGGGCGGCCACCCGGCGCGGCTCGGCGACGACCACGCGGCCGCCCGGCAGCGCACCGGCCAGCGCCAGCGGCACGAGGGTCGTCTTGCCGGTGCCGGGCGGGGCCTGCAGGACGGCGGTCCCGGCGCCCTCCAGCGCCTCGAGCAGCTGCGGGACGACGGCGCCGACGGGCAGGGAACCGAGCAGGTCGGGCGTCAGCACCCCGTCACGGTCCCACCCGCCCGCGCCGCCGGGCGGCGGGGCGGGCGGGACCGGGCTCGCGAGGGGGCCTCAGGCGCCCTGGGGACGGGCACCGCTGCGACCGCGGCCGCCGCGACGGCGGCGGGACGCGCCGGCGCCCTCCCCGCCGCGACCGGCGGGAGCGGCCGGCGGGGCCGTGCGGCGCCGCTGCGGCTGGGCCGGGGCCTGCGGCACCGGCGCGCTGGCCGGGTCCACGTGCTCGGCGCGCGGGCCGACGAGGCCGTCGACGACGGGGGCGCCGGCCGCGGCGGCGCTCCAGCGGGGGCTGATGCCGGCCTGCCTGGCCAGCGTGCGCACGTCGCCGCGCTGGTCGGGCGTGCAGACGGTGACGACGGTGCCGCCGGCGCCGGCGCGCGCCGTGCGCCCGGAGCGGTGCAGGTACGCCTTGTGCTCGGTGGGCGGGTCCACGTGCACGACGAGGCCGACCTCGTCGACGTGGATGCCGCGGGCGGCGATGTCGGTGGCCACGAGGACCTTGACCGAGCCGTCGGTGAACGCGCCGAGGTTGCGCTCGCGGGCGTTCTGGCTGAGGTTGCCGTGCAGGTCCACGGCCGGCACGCCGGAGGCGGTCAGCTGCTTGGCCAGCTTCTTCGCCCCGTGCTTGGTGCGGGTGAACAGCACGGTGCGCCCGCGGCCGGAGGCCAGGTCGCGCACGAGACCGCCCTTGCCGTCGGCGGGCACCTCCAGGACGTGGTGCTCCATGGTCGAGACGGGCGCGACGGCCGGGTCGACCGAGTGCGTCACGGGCTCGGACAGGTAGCGGCGCACCAGGACGTCCACCCCGCCGTCGAGGGTGGCGGAGAACAGCATCCGCTGGCCCACGACGGGCGTGGCGTCCAGCAGCCGCTTGACGCCGGGCAGGAAGCCCAGGTCGGCCATGTGGTCGGCCTCGTCGAGGACGGTGACCTCGACGGCGTCCAGCCGGCAGTGCCCCTGGCGGACGAGGTCCTCCAGGCGGCCCGGGCAGGCCACGAGCACGTCGACGCCCTCGCGCAGCGCGCTGACCTGCGGGTTCTGCCCCACGCCGCCGAAGACGACGGTGGTGCGCAGGCCGACGGCCGCGGCCAGCGGGGTCAGGGTGGCGGCGACCTGGCTGGCCAGCTCGCGGGTGGGCACCAGCACGAGGCTGCGCGGGCGGGTGGCGCGGCGCGGGCGCGTGGAGGCGGCCAGGCGCGCCACCAGCGGCAGCGCGAAGGCGATGGTCTTGCCGGAGCCGGTGCGCCCGCGGCCCAGGACGTCGCGACCGGCCAGGGAGTCCGGCAGCGTCGCGGCCTGGATCGGGAAGGGCGCGGTGACGCCGCGCTCGGCCAGCGAGGCGACGAGGGGGGCGGGCACGCCGAGCTCGGCGAAGCCGCGCCCGTCCTGGGGGGCCCCGTCGGTGGGCTGGGCGGCCGGCTGCCCGGCGGGCTGCGCGGCCGGCTGCGCGGCGGGGCGCTCGTCGGCGCGCGGGGCGGGGACGGCCGCCGCGGTGGTCGTGCTGTTCGCGGCGGCGGACTGCCCGCCGCGCCCGCGGCCGCCGCGACGGCGGCGACGGGGGGCGGGCACGCCCTCGCCGGGCGCGCCGGCGGGGGTCGCGAAGGGGTTCGTGGTGGGGGTGGTGCGGGGGTCGGTGGACGTGCGGGGGCCGCTGGACGCGGAGGTGCTCACGGGTTCCTCTCGGGACGACGGGGTGGCCGTGGTGCCCGACCGCGCTCCGGTGAGGAGGGACCTGCGCGCCGCGACGGCGCTGAACACTCGACCGCGGGCCGCACCTGGTGGCGCGCCCGCCGGGGACCCATCATGCCGCACGGGACCCGCTGCCCCGATCGGCCGGGGAGGGCGGGACCTGAGCCGCGGGCGGCGACCCCCGCCCCTGCGACGGGTAGGCTAACCTCACCTCGTGGCCACCTCGACGAGCCCGCTGCCCGCCGCGGCGGCCCCGCCACCACCGCGGCGCCGGCCCGGCGGACGGCGGCACGGGCGCGGCGCGGTGCTCGGCCTGGCCGCGCTCGTCCTGCTGGCCGCGGTGGTCGCCAGCCTGGCCGTCGGCTCCCGCGACGTCCCCCTGGGCACCGTCTGGGACGCCCTGCGCGGCACCGCCACCGGCCAGGACGCCCTCGTCGTGCGCGAGCTGCGCGTGCCGCGCACCCTGGCCGGGCTCCTCGTCGGCGCCGCCCTGGGGCTGTCCGGGGCGCTCATGCAGGCGCTGACCCGCAACCCCCTGGCCGACCCCGGCCTGCTCGGCGTCAACGCCGGCGCCGCCGCCGCCATGGTCACCGCGCTGGCGGTCCTCGGCCTCACCTCGCGCCTGCAGCTGGTGTGGTTCGCGATGCTCGGCGCGGCCGTCGTCTCCGTGGCCGTCTACGTCATCGGCTCCGCGGGCCGCGGCGGGGCCACGCCCGTGCGCCTGGCGCTGGCCGGCACGGCCGTCACCGCCGCGCTGACCGCCTACACGACCGCGTGGATCCTGCTGGACCAGCGCACCTTCGACCGGTTCCGCTTCTGGCAGGTCGGCTCCCTGGCCGGCCAGGACGCCGCCGTCGTGGCCCAGCTGGCCCCCTTCGTCCTCGTCGGCACCGCCCTGGGCCTGAGCCAGGTGCGCCCGCTGAACGCCCTCGCCCTGGGCGTGGACTCCGGGCGCGCGCTGGGCGCCTCGGTGACCCGCACCCGCGTCCTGACGGCGCTGGCCGTGACGCTGCTGTGCGGGTCGGCGACCGCCGCGGTGGGCCCGGTCGCCTTCGTCGGCCTGGCCGTCCCCCACCTGGTGCGGGCCCTGACCGGCCCGGACCAGCGCTGGGTCCTGCCCCTGTCCACGCTGCTGGCCCCCGGCCTGCTGCTGCTGGGCGACGTGATCGGCCGGGTCGTCGTGCGCCCCGGCGAGCTGGAGGTGAGCATCGTGGCCGCGGTCCTCGGCGCGCCCGTCCTGGTGGCCCTCGTCCGGCGCCGCCGGCTGGCGCAGCTGTGAGCGTCGACGTCCGGCCCGGGCCGCTGACCCGGCCCACGGGGGTCGCCGACCGCGCCCGCCGCGGCCGCACCCTGCGCGGGCGCACCGGGGCGCGCTTCAGCGTCCGCCTGGAGGGCCGCACCGCGCTCGTGTGCGCGGGCCTGCTGGCGGCGCTGGCCGCCGTGGTGGCGGTGCTGCTGACCACCGGCGACTACCCGCTGACCGTCCCGCAGGCCGTCAGCGCCCTGCTGGGGCAGGGCCGGCCCGCGGACGCGTTCGTCGTCACGGGGCTGCGCCTGCCGCGCGTCGTCGTCGGCGTCCTGGTGGGCGTCGCGCTCGGCGTGGCCGGGGCGGTGTTCCAGCAGGTCACCCGCAACCCGCTCGGCAGCCCCGACGTCATCGGCTTCACCCACGGCGCCGTCACGGGCGCCCTCGTGGTGCTCCTCGTCCTCGGCGGCACCGGCTCGGCCGTCCCGCTCGGCGCCCTGGTCGGCGGCTTCGCCAACGCGGCCCTCGTCTACGCGCTGTCGGTGCGCGGGGGCCTGCAGGGCTACCGGCTGATCCTCGTCGGCATCGGCGTCAGCGCCGTGCTCATCGCCGTCAACAACTACCTGCTGACGCGCTCGCGGGTGGAGCAGGCGCAGGCCGCGCAGCTGTGGATCACCGGCAGCCTCAACGCGCGCGGCTGGGACCAGGCGCTGCCGCTGGCCGCCGGGCTGGCCGTCCTGCTGCCCGTGCTGCTGGTGCTGGGCCGCTCCCTGACCGTCCTCGACCTCGGCGACGACGCCGCCCGGGCGCTGGGGGTGCGCGTGGACCGCCTCAAGCTGGCGGTGCTGGCCGCGGCCGTCGCCGTCACCGCGCTGGCCGCCACGGCCGCCGGGCCGATCGCCTTCATCGCCCTGGCCGCCCCGCAGGTGGCCCGCCGGCTGACCGGGGCCGTGGGCAGCGGGCTGGTCGCCGCCGGCCTGACCGGGGCGGTGCTGCTGCTGCTGA
This sequence comes from Kineococcus terrestris, assembly GCF_041020755.1. Taxonomy (NCBI): domain Bacteria; kingdom Bacillati; phylum Actinomycetota; class Actinomycetes; order Kineosporiales; family Kineosporiaceae; genus Kineococcus; species Kineococcus terrestris. The sequence goes on from NZ_JBEUEI010000023.1 coordinate 61,348, forward strand.
GCGACCTGGCCGCGCAGCGGCTCTTCTCCCCCGTGCAGCTGCCCGTGGGCGTCATGACCGGCGCCGTGGGCGGGCTGTACCTGTGCTGGCTGCTCGTCGCCCAGTGGCGACGCGGGCTCGGCTGAGCCGCCGTGCCGTCCCTGCCCCGCCGCCGCCGGCCCGCGCCCGTCCCCGCTCCCGCCCCGACCCCGGAGACCGATCCGCCCGTGACCGCGCTGACCACCTCCACCGGGCCCACCGGGCCCGTCCGGCCCGGCACCGCGCGCCTGCGCGGGCAGGACCTCACGCTCGCCTACGACGAGCGCACCATCGCCCGCGGCCTGTCGCTGGAGGTGCCCGACGGCTCCTTCACCGTCGTCGTCGGCCCCAACGCCTGCGGCAAGTCGACCCTGCTGCGGGCGCTGGCCCGCATGCTCAAGCCGACGAGCGGGCACGTCCTGCTCGACGGCGAGCACATCCGCTCCCTGCCGTCCAAGGAGGTCGCCCGGCGCCTGGGCCTGCTGCCGCAGACGGCGTCGGCGCCCGAGGGCATCACCGTGGCCGACCTCGTGGCCCGCGGTCGCTTCCCGCACCAGAAGCTGCTGCGGCAGTGGACCCGCGACGACGAGCGGGCCGTGGACGCGGCCATGGCCAGCACCCACGTGGAGGACCTCGCCGACCGCGCCGTCGACGAGCTGTCCGGCGGGCAGCGCCAGCGGGTCTGGATCGCGATGGCGCTGGCGCAGGAGACGCCGCTGCTGCTGCTGGACGAGCCGACCACGTTCCTCGACATCGCCCACCAGATCGAGGTCCTGGACCTGCTGGCCACGCTGCACGAGGAGCAGGGCCGCACGCTGGTCGCCGTCCTGCACGACCTCAACCACGCCTGCCGGTACGCCACCCACCTCGTCGCGCTCAAGGGCGGGCGGGTCATGGCGCAGGGCGACCCGCGCGAGGTCGTCACCGCCGAGCTCGTCGAGCGCGTCTTCGGCCTGCCCTGCGTCGTCGTGCCCGACCCGGAGACGGGCACCCCGCTGGTCGTGCCGCTGGCCCGCCACCGCAGCGCGGCCCGCCGGGGCGCGTGAGGACCGGCGCGGGCGCGCGGTTAGCGTGAGCGGCGTGGAGCAGGGCGTGCGCGGTCGGCGGCTCGGACTGGTCGTGCACCCGGTGCGCGACACCGCCGCGACGGCGGCCGTGGTGGCCGGCTGGGCCCGCGAGCACGAGGGGCACGTCGTCGGCCTGCAGCGCGACGCCGGCCGGCTGCCCGAGGACGTGCCGACCGTCACCGAGGCCGAGTTCCTGCGCACCGTCGACGCCGTCGTCAGCCTCGGCGGGGACGGCACCATGCTCGGCGCGCTGCGCCTGGTCGTCGGCCGCGGCATCCCCGTGCTGGGCGTCAACCTCGGCCACCTGGGGTTCCTCGTCGAGCTGGAGCCGCGCGAGCTGCCCGCCGCGCTGGAACGCATCGCCCGCAAGGACTTCACCGTCGAGCCGCACCTGTGCCTGCGCACCGGCCTGCCCGGGCGCGAGGCCGTCGCCTTCAACGACGTGGCCATCGCGCGCGTCCCGGGCCGCGGCACCGTGTCCGCCGCGCTCAGCGTGGCCGGGCAGCGCATCGGCTACCTGCGCTGCGACGCCGTGGTGCTGTCCACCCCGTCCGGCTCGACGGCCTACAGCTACGCCGCGGGCGGCCCGGTGGTCTCCCCCGGCGCCGACACCCTCGTCGTGACGCCCGTGGCGCCGATGTCGGGGATCTCCCGCTCGATCGTGCTGGGGGTCGACGAGCCGGTGCGCCTGGAGCTCATGGAGTCCTCCGGCACCCCCGCCGTGGAGGTCGACGGCATCGACGCGGGGCCGCTGGCGCCGGGCTCGGTCGTCGACGTGGTCGCCGAGCGCGACGCCGGGCACGTCATCCGGATGGACCCCGGCGGGCACGGGCGCCGCTCGCGGGTCAAGCTCAGCCTGCTGGACCTGCCGCTGCTGCCCGACGAGATGCTCGAGCTGGTGCCCGAGCAGCTGCGCCGCAAGCTGGCCCCGCAGACCCGCTGACCCGCTGCGGGCGGCGGGTGCGCTCAGCCCGCCCCGGGCGCGGCGGTGGGGGCGCTCGCCGCGGCCTCCTCGACCACGGCGGTGCCCGCGCCGGTGCCCGCGCCGGTGCCCGCGCCGGTGCCGTCGGCGGCGGCCGCCTCCGCGTCCTGCGCGGCCGACCCGTCGCCGGCGGCCGAGCCCGGGTCCCCCGTCGGGTCGGCCGTGGCCGTGCCGGGCGAGGACGACGGGGACCCGGACGCCGAGCCCGTCGCGGTGGGCCCGGGCGTCGTCCCCCCGCTGCGCTCCGGCGTCGCCGTCCCGCTCGCGGTCGGCCCGTCCGTGCTCGTGCCGTCCGTCGCCGTGCCCGTGGACGTCGGCTCGCCGCCCGGGGTGGCCGGCTCCCCGGTGGAGGGCTCCCCGGTGGAAGGGTCCGCGGGCGACGGGGTGATGCTGCCGCCGAGGACGCCGCGCTCGACCTCCCCGCTGCCCGCGGTGCCCTGCCGCACCGACGTGACCGTCTGGCCGCTGGTGTACTCCCACGCGGCGATGCCGCCGACGGAGACGGCGAACGCGGCCGCGCCGACGAGGACGGCGTGCCGGCGGCCGACCCGGCGCCGCGCGCGGGCGGGCCGGACGGGCGTGGCGGGCGTGGCGGGCGTGGCGGGCTCCCCGACCCCGTCCCCCGGCTCCCGGCCGGGCGGTCCCGCGGCGGGCGCGGGGTCCTCGGCGGGCGGGTCCTCGCGCTCGGGGTGCCGGTCCTGGGCGGGCGGGACGGGCAGCGGGGCGGTGCGCCGCTCGCGGGCGCGCCGCGCCGCGTCGGCCACCCGCTCCCGGCTGACCCCCAGGTAGTGGTTGTAGACCGCGGCCGCCGTCGAGGCGGCGACGCTGCCCAGCGCCGCGCCCAGGAGGGTGCCCAGGGTGCCGAGGCTGCGGGCCCCCGCGAGCACCAGCGCCGAGGTGACGGCGGCCAGGGCGCCCGCGCAGATCTGCAGCCAGGGGATGGTCAGACGGACGGGTCCGGTGCTCTGCTCGCTCATGCCGCCGTCCATGGTGGCACCCGCTCCGCCCCCGGCCGGACGGCGCGCGTCGGCGCGCTGTCGGGGGTGTGTGGAGCACTCGTGGAGGTGCCGGCGCCGACCGGGTGGCCGCGCACCCGCGGCGACGGCACAGTGACGCCATGACCATCCTGGTGCAGGACCTCAACCAGTGGAAGGGCGCCGCGGTGACCGACGTCACCGACGCCAAGATCGGCACCCTCGCGTCCGTGTACGTCGACGCCGCCACCGACGAGTGGCTGTTCGCGGCCGTCGAGACCGGGGTCGTGGGGTTCAAGAAGGTGGTCATGGTGCCGCTGGACCAGGCCGCGGTCGGCCGGCACGACGTCCGCGTGGCGTTCCCCAAGGAGACCGTCAAGGCCGCACCGGCCTTCGCCACCGACGAGGAGCTCGGCCCGGACGACGAGCCGCGCATCTACGCCCACTACGGCCTGGACTACACCCCCGCCGACACCCCCAGCGGCCGGCGCCTGGCCCGCCGCTGACGGAGCGGGGGGGGGGGGGGCGGGGGGGGGGCGCCGCCCCGCGCGTGCGCGGCCGCCGCGCGGCGGGCGGGCGCGCGGCCGGGCGCATCGCGCG
>NZ_JBEUEI010000024.1:0-60537 GCF_041020755.1 Kineococcus terrestris
GGGACGAGCAGCGACTGCGCCCGGGGGGAGCCCATCCCCTTCCGAAATGTGAAGGATTGTCTTTCCGCCACGGACCGGCGGCTCGGTGGTGCGCGGCGGCCGCCGCGCGGGAGGATGACCGGGTGGACCGAGCGCACCGCGAGGCCGGGCTGACGGGGAAGCTGCTGCTGGCCACCCCCTCCCTCACCGACCCCGACTTCCACCGCACCGTCGTGCTCCTGCTCAACCACGACGACGACGGCGCGCTGGGCGTCGTGGTCAACCGCCCCCTCGACGTCGACGTCGACGTCGTCCTGCCCAGCTGGCAGCCCTTCACCACCAGCCCCGGCAAGCTGTTCCAGGGCGGCCCCGTCGCGCTGGACTCCGCGCTCGGCCTCGTCGCCGTCCCCGGCGACCGCCCCGACCCCGTCGGCGTGCGCCGCGTCTTCGGCTCCGTGGGGCTCGGCTCCGTCGGGCTCGTCGACCTGGACACCCCGCCCGAGGCCGTCGTCCCCGAGCTGGCGGGCCTGCGCATCTTCGCCGGCTACGCGGGCTGGAGCGCCGCCCAGCTCGAGGCCGAGATCGCCGAGGGCGCCTGGTTCGTCCTGCCCGCCGAGGCGCGCGACGCCTTCAGCGACGCCCCCCAGCGGCTGTGGGCCGACGTGCTGCGCCGCCAGGGCGGCGACCTGGCCCTGGTCGCCAGCTTCCCCGCCGACCCCGCCCTCAACTGACGGTCCCCGACCGACCCGCCCGCCCCGCCGCGCCCCGGGACCGGCTCGGCGGCCTCGACGTAGCATGCTCGCCATGAGCTCGCCGACGGACGACCCGACCAGCCCCCAGCCCCTCGAGTCGCCGTCGTCGACGCCGCAGCGCACCGCCGTCCTGGACCGCGAGGAGCGGGTCGAGGAGCGCGCCGAGCCCGGCGACCACGAGCGCTTCGCGCACTACGTGCAGAAGGACAAGATCATGGCCTCGGCGCTGTCCGGGGACCCCGTGATCGCCCTGTGCGGGAAGGTGTGGGTGCCCGGGCGCGACCCCAAGCGCTTCCCGGTGTGCCCCACCTGCAAGGAGATCTACGAGGGTCTGCAGGGCGGCGGCGGGGACGACTCCGGCCGCTGATGAGCTCCCCCGCACCGGCGGGGGAGGGACCCGCCCCCGGGCCGCTCTCGCGCGCGCACCGCGCGACGACGATCTCGATCGTCGCGTTCATCACCCTGGTCGCCTTCGAGAACATGGCCGTGGCCACGGCCATGCCCGTGGCGGCCGAGGCCCTGGACGGGGTGCGCGCGTACGGGCTGGCCTTCTCCTCCTTCCTCACCGCCTCCCTGCTCGGCAACGTCGTCGCGGGGCCCTGGGCCGACGCCCGCGGCCCGCGCGCCCCGCTGGCCGCCGGCGCCGCCCTGTTCGCCGCCGGGCAGCTGCTGTGCGCGCTGGCGCCCACGTTCCCCCTGCTGCTGGCCGGGCGGCTGCTGGCCGGGGGCGGTGGCGGGCTGGTCGTCGTCAGCCTGTACGTCGTCGTCGGCGCCGCCTACCCCGACGCGGTGCGCCCGCGGATGTTCGGGTTCATGGCGGCCGCCTGGGTGCTGCCGGCGGTCCTCGGTCCGGCCGTGGCCGGGGCGGTGGCCCAGCACCTGTCCTGGCGGGCCGTCTTCGGCGGCGTCGTGCCGCTGGCCGCGCTCGTGGCGCTCGTCATCCTGCCGCGCGTGCCCACCGGCGGCACCGGCGTCCTGGACCCCACCACGCGCGGGCGGGCCCTGCGCGGCACCCTCCTGGCCGCCGGCGCCGGTGCCCTGCAGGTCGGCGCCGAGGACCTGTCCGGCGGCGGGGCGCCCGCCGTGGTCCTCACCGTCGCCGGTGCCGCCCTCGTGGCCGTCGCCCTGCCCGGGCTGCTGCCGCGCGGCACGCTGCGCGCCGCGCGCGGGCTGCCCAGCGTCATCGCCGTCCGCGGCCTGTACACGGCGGCCTTCTTCGGCACCGAGTCCTTCGTCCCGCTGTTCCTGGTCACCGAGCGCGGCATGGACCCCGCCCAGGCCGGGCTCGCCCTGACCGGCGGGGCGATCGGCTGGTTCACCGGGTCCACGCTGCAGGGCCGCTCGCTGTCGGGCTGGCCGCGCCACCGCCTCCTCGTCGTCGGCGGCCTCGTCGTGGCCGGCGCGATCGGCTGCCTCGTCGCGCTCGTCCTGTCCGGGGCCAGCGGCTGGCTCGTCGTCGGCGTGTGGGCGCTGGCCGGCTGCGGCATGGGGGTGGGCATGGCCACCACCAGCGTCCTGACGCTGCGGATGGCCGCGCCCGCCGAGCGCGGCCTGGCCTCCTCGGCGCTGCAGCTGTCCGACAACCTCGGCGGCGTCCTGGGCATCGCCGTCGTCGGCTCCGTCTACGCCGCCGTCGGCAGCGCCGGGCGCGGCGGTGACGCGCCCCTGTTCGCCGGCATGTTCGCCGGTCTGCTGCTCGTCGCCCTGCTGTCCGCCGCCACGGGGGCGCGCGGACGGGCACCGGGTGCGCAGGCACCGGCGCCCGGGTCGACTACCGTCGGAGCACCGTGAGCACGACCAGCCCCGCCCCCCGCGCCACCGGCACCGCAGGCACCGCCCGCGACCTGCCGGCGGACCCGCAGTCGCACCCCGCGCTGGCGCTGGCCGGCACCACGGCGGGCCCGGTCGTGGACGCGCCCGGCGCGCCCGCGGCCCGTCCGCTGCGCGCCTGGCAGAACGCCGCCCTGGAGCGCTACTTCGACCCCGGCCGCGAGGACCCGCGCGACTTCCTCGTCACCGCGACCCCCGGCGCCGGCAAGACGACGTTCGCGCTGGCGCTGGCGCGCCGGCTGCTGGACTCCCGGCGCGTGGACCGCGTCGTCGTCGTGGCCCCCACCGACCACCTGCGCACCCAGTGGGCCGAGGCCGCCCACCGCGCCGGCATCGAGCTGGACCCCACGATGAGCAACGCCGTGGGCCCCGTGCGCCCCGACGTGCGCGGCTACGTCACCACGTACGCGCAGGTCGCCGGGCACCCGATGCTGCACCGGGCCCGCTCGACGGCGAAGAAGTCCCTGGTGATCATGGACGAGATCCACCACGCCGGCGACGGGCTGTCGTGGGGCGACGCCGTCCTGGAGGCCTTCGACGACGCCCGCCGCCGCCTGTCGCTGACCGGGACGCCGTTCCGCACCAAGGCCGACGAGCGCATCCCCTTCGTCCGCTACGTCGAGGACGACGCCCCCGACGCCGAGGGCGGCCTGCGCAGCGTCGCCGACTACACCTACGGCTACCGCGAGGCGCTGGCCGACGGCGTCGTGCGCCCCGTCGTCTTCGCCGCGTACACGGGCACCTCGCGCTGGCGCAACAGCGCCGGGGAGGTCGTGGCCGCCTCCCTGACCGACGCGACGACCAAGTCGGTGGAGGCGCTGGCCTGGCGCACCGCGCTGGACCCGCGCGGGGACTGGGTGCCGCACGTCGTCGCCGCCATGGACGAGCGGCTGAACCACCTGCGCGAGCACGGCATGCACGACGCCGGCGGCCTCGTGCTGGCCTCCGACCAGGACGACGCCCGCGCCTACGCGAAGATCGTGCAGCGGGTCACGGGGGAGAAGCCCGTGCTGATCCTGTCCGACGACCCCAAGGCGTCGCAGAAGATCACCGACTTCGCCGAGGGCGACCAGCGGTTCGCGGTGTGCGTGCGGATGGTCTCCGAGGGCGTCGACGTGCCCCGCGCCGCCTGCCTGGCGTGGATGACCTCGTACCGCACGCCGCTGTTCTTCGCCCAGGCCGTCGGGCGCGTCGTGCGCGCCCGCCGCCGCGGGGAGTCCGCCACCGTCTTCCTGCCCGCCGTGCGGCCGCTGCTGGCGCTGGCCGCCGAGCTGGAGAGCGACCGCGACCACGTCGTCGCCCCGCCGCCGTCCGGCGAGGCCCTCGACCCGGGCGAGCTGGACCCGCTGCCGCCGCCGGAGCGCGAGCCCGGCGCGGCGGGGGAGTACGAGGCGCTGGAGGCGCAGGCCGAGTTCGCCCACGTCCTGCACGGCGGGCGCGCGGTGACCGCCGGCGGCGCCGGGCCCGCCGGGCCGCTGAGCGAGGACGAGGAGGACTTCCTCGGCCTGCCCGGGCTGCTGTCCCCGGAGCAGACGGCCGCCCTGCTCGCCCAGCGCGACGCGGAGATCCGCAAGCGCACCGCCGCCCCTCGCGCCGCGGACGAGGAGGACGGCGCCGCAGCGCCCGGGCCCGCGCCGGAGGAGCCGGACGAGGCGGTGTGGCACACCGCGGCGCTGCTGCGCAAGGAGATCCACGGCCTCGTCGGCCGCGTCGCCGCCGGCCGGCAGCTGCCGCACGCCAGCGTCTACGCGAAGGTGCGGGCGGCGGTGCCCGGCCCGCCGTCGGCCTCCGCCGGCGTCGACGTGCTGCGCCGGCGGCGCGACCACCTGCTCAGCCTCGTCTGAGGCCGCTCTGGGCTAGGTTCGAGCGGTGCCCGAGCTCGTCCAGCGCACCATGGTCCGCGCCCCCGTCGAGGAGGTCTTCGACGTCGCCCTCGACCTCGACGTCGAGCGCGTCGCGGGCCGGCGCTTCCGGGTGCGCGCCGTCGAGGGCGCCGGGCGCACCAGCGGGCGCATCGGGCTGGGCGAGCAGGTGCGCTGGCGGCTGCGGCTGCTGGGCGTCGTGCCCGTCGCGCACACCTCGCGCATCGTCGAGCTGGAGCGGCCGGGCCGCTTCGTCGACGAGATGGTGGACGGCGCCTTCGCCGCCTTCCGGCACGAGCACCTGTTCGAGACCGAGGGCCCGGGCATGACGATCATGACGGACCGGATGGTGTGGCGCTCGCCCGCGGGCGCGCTGGGCCGCCTCGCCGACGCGCTGTACGTGCGGCGCACGCTGCGCCGGCTGCTGGCCGACCGCAACTCCGAGATCGTCCGCCGCTTCAGCTGAGGGCCACCGCCGGTGGGCGCCTCCGGGTGGAACCCCCCGCGCCGGGCGCCCGTTCACCGGGCGTGGCACGACTGCGCGACCCCCTGACCGTCCCGGCGGCGCCCGCCCGGCGCGCGAGGCCAGCGTGAACGCCCCCGCCGGCTGGTACGCCGACCCCTCCACCCCCGGGCAGCTGCGGTGGTGGGACGGGTCCGCCTGGACGCAGCACACGCACCCCGAGCCCGGCGCGCAGGCCGGCGGGCAGGACACCGGCGCCGGCGGCTCCGGTGACTGGCAGGCGCCCGCGGGCCCGCAGCGGCCGGGCTCGTCGTGGGGGGACGCGCAGCGCTCCGGCGAGCCGTCGTGGCTCCAGGAGCCGCCGCACGAGCAGCAGGGACAGCCCGGCCAGCACGGCCAGCCCGCGCAGTACGGCCAGTACGGGCAGCAGGGCGGCCTCGCCACGGCGCGGGCCGTCGCGACGCCCGACGGCGAGCCGCTGGCCGGGCTCGGCGCCCGCCTGCTGGCCAGGATCGTCGACGGCGTCCTCGTCTACACCGTGACGGCCGTCGCCGTGCAGTCGCAGCTGGAGCGGGTCTTCGCGGCCGCCGGCGGCTTCTGGCAGGAGAGCCTGGACGCGGCCACCACGGGCGGCGTCCAGCCGTCCACCGACGTGCTCGTGAACCCCAACGTCGTCAACGCCGTCTCGACGATCACCTGGGCGCTGCTGGCGATCAGCGCCGTCTACACCGTGCTGTTCCTGCGCTTCTTCGGCGCCACGCCCGGCAAGCTGCTGATGGGCGTGCGGGTGCGCCGCTGGGACGGCGCGGGCCTGCCCGGCTGGTGGCCCTCGATCGCCCGCTGGGCCACCCGCGACCTGCCCAGCCAGCTGCTGAGCGTCTTCGGCCTGGCCTGGTGGATGCTGGACTCGCTGTGGCCGGTGTGGGACAAGCGCCGCCAGGGCCTGCACGACAAGGTCGGCGGGACCGTGGTGGTGCGCGCCCGGCGGCGCTGAGCCGCCGGGCCGCTCAGCCGGCGTCGGGCCCGGGCTCGGCGTCGGGCTGGGCGTCGGCGACGACCGGGTCGCCGACGAGGACGACGCCCGCGGCGCGCATCTGCTCCAGGGCCGCGTCCACGGTCGGGCGCGAGATGCCCGCCGTCAGCCCCAGCAGGACGGTCGTGCGGAAGCCCTCGCGCACCGCGTCCAGGGCGGTGGCCCGCACGCAGTGGTCGGTGGCGATGCCCACCACGTGCACCTCGTCCACGCCCCGCTCGCGCAGCCAGTCCGCCAGCCCGGTCGCCAGCTCGCCGCCCTCGGCGGTGACGGTGGAGGTGTGGCCCTCGAAGCCGGAGTAGGCCGCGGCGTACTGGCCCTTGCGGAAGACCGCCTCCACGCGCGAGGTGTCCAGCGCGTCGTGCAGGAGGGCGCCCCGGCTGCCGGCGCGGCAGTGCGGCGGCCAGGAGTCCACGAAGTCCGGGGTGTCGGAGAAGTGGTCGCCCGGGTCGACGTGGAAGTCCTGGGTGGCGACGACGTGGTCGAAGCTGATGCCGCCGCGCGCCAGCAGCTGGCTGGTCGCGGCGGCCACCTCGTCCCCGCCGGCCACGCCGAGGGCGCCGCCGGGGCAGAAGTCGTTCTGGACGTCGACGACGACGAGGCAGCGGGTCACGGTCGTCCCTCCGGGATCGGGTCGGGCGGGTGCGGGTCGCTCAGGCGGGCAGGACGGTGGTGGGCACGGCCGGCTCCCCCCTGGACAGCGCGAGGCCGTCCCAGGGCAGCGTCACCAGGGCGCGGCGCAGGTGCTCGCGGGACTCCTCCAGCGTCGGCAGGTCCTCCACGACCCGGCCGGCGCGCACCAGCGGCACCTGCAGGACGCGGTCGCCGTCCTCCGGCTCGGGGGCCCGGCCGGTGCCCAGGACCTCCTCGGTGGCGGTGCCGGTGGGGCGGTGCCGGCGCACGGCGACCTTGCGCCCGCCCTGCGTCGTCTTGGACGTCGAGCGCTTGGCGACGGGCCGGCCCTCGACCTCGACGAGCTTGTAGACCATCCCGGCCGTGGGCGCCCCGGAGCCGGTCACCAGCGAGGTGCCCACGCCGTAGCGGTCCACGGGCGCGGCGGCCAGCGCCGCCAGCGCGTACTCGTCCAGGTCCCCGGACAGGACGACCCCCGTGCTCGTGGCACCCAGGGAGTCCAGCTGCGCGCGCGCCTGCACGGCCAGCACCGCCAGGTCGCCGGAGTCGATGCGCACCGCGCCCAGCCGCGGGCCGGCCACCCGCACGGCCGTCTCGATGCCGCGGGTGATGTCGTAGGTGTCGACCAGCAGCGTGGTGCCGGTGCCCAGCGCCCGCACCTGCGCGCGGAAGGCGTCCTCCTCGCTGTCGTGCAGCAGCGTGAAGGCGTGCGCGGCGGTGCCGGAGGTGGGGATGCCGTGCTCGGCGCCGGCGCGCAGGTTGGAGGTGCTGGCGAAGCCGGCCAGGTAGGCGGCGCGGGCCGCGGCCACGGCCGCCCCCTCGTGGGTGCGCCGCGAGCCCATCTCCACCAGGGGGCGTTCGCGGGCGGCGGTGACCATGCGCGCGGCCGCCGAGGCGATGGCGCAGTCGTGGTTGAGGATCGACAGGACCACGGTCTCCAGGACGACGGCCTCGGCGAAGGTGCCGGTCACGGTGAGCACGGGGGAGCCGGGGAAGAACAGCTCGCCCTCGGGGTAGCCGTCGACGTCGCCGCCGAAGCGGTAGGAGCGCAGGAAGTCCAGGGTGCGCTCGTCCAGGGCGCCGGTGAACGGCGCGAGGTCCTCCTCGCTGAAGCGGAAGCGCTCCAGGGCGTCGAGCACGCGGGCGGTGCCGGCCACGACGCCGTAGCGGCGGCCCTCCGGCAGCCGGCGGGCGAAGACCTCGAAGACGCACCGGCGCTGCGCGGTGCCGTCGGCCAGGGCGGCCTGCAGCATCGTCAGCTCGTAGCGGTCGGTCAGCAGCGCGGTGCTCGTGCTCACCCGGCCGAACCTAGCGGGCGGGGCGCGCACCCGCCCGCGCCCGCCGTCCGGGCGGACCGGGGGCCCGCGCGCCCTCCGTACACTGGCCGCGTGCCGGCGACCGTCCTGACCGCTCCCGTGGAGCTGGAGCGACCGGAGACGGACCTCTCGCAGGAGGTCTCGCCGCCGTGGGTCACGATCGTCTGGAACGACCCGGTCAACCTCATGTCCTACGTCTCCTACGTCTTCCGCACCCACTTCGGGTACTCGGAGCAGAAGGCGGACGCGCTCATGCTCGACGTGCACCAGCGCGGCCGCGCGGTCGTGTCCTCGGGCACGCGCGAGCAGATGGAGCGCGACGTGGAGGCCATGCACGGCTACGGCCTGTGGGCGACCCTGCAGAAGGACGACTGAGGAGCCCAGCACCCCGTGGCCACCTTCCGCCGTTCCCGCGACGGCCTCCTGACCCTCGACCTGCGCCCGGTCGAGGCCGACGTGCTGGCCTCGCTGGCCCGCGAGGTCCTCGAGCTGCTCGGCGCGCCGGGCGAGCCGGCGCAGCGCGCCGTGGACCCGCTGGCCGAGGAGCTGGGCCTGGCCGACCTGCCGTCCTTCGGCGACCACGAGGGCGCCTCGCCCGCGGTCCCGCCGGAGGACGAGGTCCTGCGCCGGCTGCTGCCCGACGCCTACGGCGAGGACGACCCGCAGGCCGCGGCGGAGTTCCGCCGCCTGACCGAGGCGGGGCTGCGCGAGCGCAAGGCCCGCGCCGCGCGGGGTCTGCTGGCCACGCTGGAGCCCGTGGCCGGGCAGGGCGGGCGGGTGAAGCTGGACGCCGACGGCGCGCGCACCTGGCTGGCGGCCCTCAACGACATCCGCCTGGCGCTGGGCACCCGGCTGGGCGTCAGCGACGACCCGGACGAGGACCCGTTCGACGCGCTGGCCGAGGAGGACCCGGAGCGCTACGCGTGGGCGGTGTACGACTTCGCCACCCACCTGCAGGAGACGCTGGTCCGCTCGCTGGGCTGACGCGCCGGGCGCCGGCGCGCCCGTGCCGACCCGCCCGCTGACCCACGGCCGGGACCCGCAGCGCTGTCCTACTGTGTCCCGTCGTGGACGACGCACCCATCGGCATCTTCGACTCCGGCGTCGGCGGGCTGACCGTCGCGCGGGCCGTGCTGGACCAGTTGCCGCACGAGCCGGTCCACTACATCGGCGACACCGCGCACAGCCCCTACGGGCCCAAGCCGATCGCCGAGGTGCGCCGCTACGCGCTGGACGTGCTGGACGTGCTGGTGGAGTCGGGCGTGAAGATGCTCGTCATCGCCTGCAACTCCGCCTCGGCCGCGATGCTGCGCGACGCGCGCGAGCGCTACGACGTGCCGGTGGTGGAGGTCATCCAGCCGGCCGTGCGCCGGGCCGTGCGGGCCACCCGCAACGGCCGCGTCGGGGTGATCGGCACCCGGGCGACGATCTCCTCGCGCGCCTACGAGGACGCCTTCGCGGCCGCGCCGGACCTGACGCTGACGACGGCGGCCTGCCCGCGGTTCGTGGAGTTCGTCGAGCGCGGCGTCACCAGCGGGCCGGAGCTGCTGTCGGCGGCGGAGGAGTACCTGGAACCCGTCATCGCGGCGGGCGTGGACACCCTCGTGCTGGGCTGCACGCACTACCCGCTGCTGCAGGCGGTCCTGCGCAGCGTCGTGGGCGACGGGGTGACGCTGGTCTCCAGCGCGGAGGAGACCGCCTCGGACGTCTACCGGGTGCTGTCGGCGCGCGGGATGCTGCGCCCGGACGAGCGCCCGGCGCCGCGGCACCGGTTCACCTCGACGGGCGACAAGGGCCTGTTCACCGGGCTCGCGCAGCGCTTCCTCGGGCCGCAGGTCGTCTCGGTCGAGGAGACCGGGCCGCTGCACCTCGGCGTGCTGTAGCGGCGGCGTCCTCGCCGACGACGGCCAGGGGCGCGGGCCGCCGGGCGTCCCGCTCGCCGTCGCGCTCCAGGGCGGTCAGGTCGATGACGCGCGCCGGGGCCAGCGGCCAGGTGGCGCGCGGGGAGACGGGCTGGGAGACGGCGCCGTCGGTGAACTCCACGACGAGGCGGCGCAGACCGGGCAGCGCGGGCCCGACCGCGGTGACGGCGGCGACCTGGCGCTCGACGAGCCGGTGGCGAGTGGCGCCGGGCAGGCGCAGCGGCCGCAGGACGACGCCCTCGTGGTCGGCGGTGCTGGTGCGGACCCGGTCCCCGGGGACCAGCTGCCGGGTGGTGCGCGACATGGGCTCATCGTGCCCCGCCCCGGGGCGGTTGGCGCTCGATATCGCCCCTCGTGACCTCAGCGTGACCCGATCGGCGCAGCGTGCGCCGCCCGGGTGATGCCGTTGCGACGCAACGTCGCTCACTGGTCGCTCAGGGTGCCCGGTCGGTGGGGTTGGGCGGTCGCGGGCGGCCGCCGGCGCCCGGCCCGCGGGTGGCAGGCTGGGCGCGTGACGACCTCCAGCACGACTGCCGCGCCCGAGCCGCAGCCCGGCCCCGCGTCCGCACCCCGGGCCGACGGGCGCGCCCCCGACGAGCTGCGCCCCGTGCGCATCACCCGCGGCTGGCTCGACCACGCCGAGGGCAGCGTCCTCGTCGAGTTCGGCCGCACCCGCGTCCTGTGCGCGGCCTCCTTCACCGAGGGCGTGCCCCGCTGGCGCAAGGGCTCCGGGCAGGGCTGGGTGACCGCCGAGTACGCGATGCTGCCGCGCGCCACCGACACCCGCGGCGACCGCGAGTCCGTCAAGGGCCGCATCGGCGGGCGCACCCACGAGATCAGCCGCCTCATCGGCCGCAGCCTGCGCGCCGTCGTCGACACGCGGGCGCTGGGGGAGAACACCGTCGTCCTGGACTGCGACGTGCTGCAGGCCGACGGCGGCACCCGCACCGCCGCGGTGACCGGTGCGTACGTGGCCCTCGCCGACGCGGTGGCCTGGGCGAAGGGGCGCGGACTGGTGCGCCCGTCCAGGCAGCCGCTGACCGGGTCCGTCAGCGCGGTCAGCGTCGGCGTCGTCGGCGGCCGTCCCGTCCTGGACCTGCCCTACGAGGAGGACGTGCGCGCCGGCACCGACATGAACGTCGTCGTCACCGGCGACGGGCGGTTCGTCGAGGTGCAGGGCACCGCCGAGGGCGTGCCCTTCGACCGCGCCGAGCTGGACGCCCTGCTCGACCTCGCCGTCGGCGGCTGCGCGCAGCTGGCGCGGTTGCAGGAGGAGGCGCTGGCCGCGCCCCTGCCCGGGGCGGGCGCGTGAGCGGCGAGCTGCGTGCCGTGCCGGCCCCCCTGCTGCCCGGGGCGGGCGCGTGAGCGGCGCGGGCCGGGTGGTGCTGGCCACCCGCAACGCCCACAAGGTCGGCGAGCTGCGCGCCGTGCTGGCCCCCCTGCTGCCCGGCGTGGAGGTCCTGGGCATCGAGGAGACCGGCGCCGACGTGCCCGAGGTCGCCGAGACGGGCGTCACCTTCGCCGAGAACGCGCTGCTCAAGGCGCGCGCCGTCGCGGCGGCCACCGGCCTGGTCGCGGTGGCCGACGACTCCGGCATCGCCGTGGACGTCCTCGGCGGCGCGCCGGGCATCTTCTCCGCCCGCTGGGCCGGCCGGCACGGCGACGACGCCGCCAACCTGGCGCTGCTGCTGGCGCAGGTGGCCGACGTGCCCGCGGCGCACCGCGGCGCCGCGTTCGTGTGCGCGGCAGCGCTGGCCGCGCCCGGCGGGGGTGCGGCGGGCGAGCACGTGGAGCTGGGCGAGCTGCGCGGCCGGCTCGCGGACGCGCCCGCCGGCTCGGGCGGGTTCGGCTACGACCCCGCCTTCGTGCCCGAGGGCGACGAGCGCACCCTCGCGCAGTTCTCGGCGGCCGAGAAGAACGCCGTCAGCCACCGCGGCCGCGCCTTCGCCCTGCTGGCCCCGCACGTCGCGCGGGTGCTGGGCGGGCCGGACGGGCGTCGTGACGAGCACCACCCGGACGGAGTCGTCCGCGGGGCCGCCGGCTCCGAAGACGGGGTGTGAGGACAGACGAGCGTGGTCCGGTGAGCGGCCCGGCGCCGGAGGTGGAGGGGAGCGCGGGACGCGCGGCGTCCCGCGCCGGACGGGGCTGGGCGGCCCTGGCCGGGATCGCGTCGGCCGTCCTCACGCTGGGGGTGGGGCAGCTGGCGGCGGCGCTGACGTCGCCGTCGGCCGCCCCCCTCGTCGTCGTGGGCGACGCGGTCGTCGACCTCGTGCCGCCGTGGCTGAAGGACCTGGCCATCGCCTGGTTCGGCACGGCCGACAAGGCCGTGCTGCTCGCCACGGTCGGCGCGCTCGTGGCCGTGCTGGCCGCGGTGGCCGGGCTGCTGGCCCGCCGCCGCCCGGCCGCCGGGGTCGCGGTGGTCGCCGCCCTGGGGGCCGTGGGGGTGCTCGCGGCGCTGACCCGTCCCGACGCCGGGCCGCTGACCCCGCTGCCGTCCGCCCTGGGGGCGGTGGCCGGGGCGCTGGCGCTGGTCGGCCTCGTGCCGCGCGTCGGGCGGCCCGCGCCCGCGGGCCGGCGGGCGCTGCTGGTCGGGGGGTTCGCCGCCGGCGGGCTGGTCGCCGCGGGCGCCGGGCGGCTGGTCTCCGGCCGGCGCAGCGCCGAGGCCTCGCGCGCCGCCGTCGTCCTGCCGTCCCCGGCCTCGCCGGCGGCGCCGCTGCCGCCGGGGGTGGACCCCCTCGGCGGGGACCTGACCCCCTACGTCACCCCGAACGCGGACTTCTACCGGATCGACACCGCCCTGGTGGTCCCCGACGTCCCGGCCGAGACCTGGCGGCTGCGCGTGCACGGGATGGTCGAGGAGGAGCTGGAGATCGGCTTCGACGAGCTGCTCGCCCTGCCCCTGACCGAGCGCTGGATCACCATGACGTGCGTCAGCAACGAGGTCGGCGGCGACCTGGCCGGCAACGCGCGCTGGCTGGGGTACCCGCTGGCCGACCTGCTGGCCCGGGTGCGCCCCCGCGAGGGCGCCGACATGCTGCTGGCCACGAGCGTCGACGGGTTCACCCTGGGCGCGCCGCTGGCCGACGTCGTCGACGGCCGCGACGCCCTGCTGGCCGTCGGGATGAACGGCGAGCCCCTGCCGCGCGAGCACGGCTTCCCGGTGCGGATGGTCGTCTCCGGCCTGTACGGGTACGTGTCGGCGTGCAAGTGGGTCGTCGACCTGGAGGTCACGCGCTTCGCCGACCGCACCGCCTACTGGACCGAGCGCGGCTGGGCGGAGCGCGGGCCGGTGAAGACGGCCTCGCGCATCGACGTGCCGCGCTCCTTCGCCCGGCTGGAGGCGGGCCCGGTGACCGTCGCGGGCGTCGCCTGGGCTCAGGACCGCGGGATCGAGCGCGTGGAGGTGCGCGTCGACGACGAGCCGTGGCGCGAGGCGCGGATCGTCCCGTCCGTCTCCGACGACACGTGGTGCCAGTGGGTCTTCGACTGGGACGCGGCCGAGGCGGGCAGCCACCGGCTGGCGGTGCGCGCCACCGACGGCACCGGCGAGGTGCAGACGCAGGAGCGCGCCGCCCCGGTGCCCGACGGCGCCAGCGGCTGGCACACCGTCACCGTGAGCGTGGGCTGAGCCGGGCCGCCGGGAGGGGGGTGACAGGGTGGGCCTGGTGACCGCACCCCGTCCCGAGGTCCCGCCGGGCGGCTCGCCCGAGGACGACCTCGTCGCGGCCGCCGGCGGCGACCAGGAGGCGTTCGCGCGCTTCTACGACGCCACGGCCGCCGCCGTCCACGGCACCGTCCTGCGGGTCCTGCGCGACCCGGCGCAGTCGGAGGAGGTGGTGCAGGAGGTGTTCCTGGAGGTGTGGCGCACCGCCGCCCGCTTCGACGCGGCCCGCGGCTCGGCGCGCGCGTGGGCCGTCACCGTGGCCCACCGCCGGGCCGTGGACCGCGTGCGCTCGGCGCAGGCGGGCGCCGCCCGCGACGACCGCGCCGCCCGGCGCGAGCCGGACCCCTACGACAGCGTGAGCGAGGAGGTCGAGGTGCTCCTCGAGCACGACGAGGTCCGCCGGGCGCTGGCCGCCCTGTCGCCGGTGCAGCGCGAGGCCGTGGACCTGGCCTACTTCGGCGGCTGCACGCAGCGGGAGGTGGCCGAGCGGCTGGACCTGCCGCTGGGCACCGTCAAGAGCCGGCTGCGCGAGGCGCTGTTCCGGCTGCGCGACGCGCTGGGGGTGCGGGCGTGAGCGCGGGCGACGGGCGCGGGGACGGGCGCGGGGGCGGGCTGCCGGAGGAGGACCTGGCGGCCTGGGCGCTGGACGCCGTGGACGAGGACGAGCGCGCTGCCGTGGAGGAGCACCTGCGCACCTCGCCGGCCGTGCGCCGGGAGGCGGACGCGCTGCGCGCGACGGCCTCGCGGCTGGCCGGTGACGTGCCCCCGCCGCCGGGGCTGCGCGAGCGGCTGCTGGCCGAGGTGGCCCGCACGCCGCAGGAGCGGCCCGGGGACGAACTCCCCGCCGCGTCCCCCGTCCCCGCCGCGCCCGCGGCGGCCGGCGAGCAGGAGGACCCCGCGCCGGTCGTGGACCTGCGCGAGCGCTCGCGCCGCCGCCGGGGCTGGGCGACCGGGCCGCTGGTGGCCGTGGCCGCGAGCGTCGCGGTGGCCGTCGCGGGCGTGGCCACCGCGGTCGACGCGCGCCGCGACGCCGCCGACGCGCGGGCCGTGGCGGCCGCCGAGCGGCGCGACGCCGAGCAGGCGCGGCGGGTCGCCGACCTGCTGGGCAGCCCCGCCGCGCGGGTCGTCACGGTCGCGGCCACCGGCGGCGGCACGGCCACCGTGGTCACCGACGGCACGTCGGCGGCGGTGCTGGCCGCGGGGATGCCGGACGTCGGGGCGGGCCGGGAGTACCAGCTGTGGCTGGTCGAGGGCGACGCCCTGCGCTCCGCGGGGACGATGCTGCCCGGCGACGCCGAGGGGGGCGTCCGGTTCGTCGCCGACCTGGCGGGCGCGGGCGGGGTGGGCATCTCGGTCGAGCCGGCCGGCGGCTCGGAGCAGCCGACGACCACGCCGGTCGTCGTGGCGCCGCTGCCCGGCGCCTGAAGACTGCGGGGCCGGTCGGCCCCGCGCGCTCAGCCCACGGGCACCGCGCGCGGCGCCCGCGCGGGCAGCCCCAGCAGCTCCAGGTCGGCGCGCAGGGCGTCCTCCCAGGGCGTGGCGCGCACGCCGAGGACCTGCTCGGTGCGGGTGGCGTCGACGAGGAAGGGCGCGGCGAACTGCCAGCGCTCGGCCTCCATCGCGGCCGCGCTCGCGGACACGCGCGCGGCGGCGCGCAGCAGGAGGCGGGGGGCCACGCGCACCCGGTGCGGCCGCACCCCGCGCAGGCGGGCGACGTCGGCGGCCACCTGGTGCATCGAGCGCGCGGGGGACGGTACGAGCCAGGCCCGCCCGTCGGCGCGCTCGTCGTCCACGACGGCGAGCAGGGTCGTGACGGCGTCGGGCAGGAACGTCCAGGCGTGCGGGGCGGCGGGGTCGCCGAGCAGCGCGAACGGGACGCGCCCGCGCGCGGCGCGCGGCACGACCTCCAGGTCGAGGTGGCTGTTGGCCCCGGGTCCGCCGCCGAAGTAGTCGGAGGCGCGCACCTCGCTGGCGCGCAGGCGCCCGGCCTCGTGGCGGGCCAGGGCGTCGAGCCAGGTGCGCGCCCGCACGGCGCCCTTGGTGCCGGGGGCGGCGGCCAGGGGGGCGTCCTCGGTCATCGGCGCGGTGCGGGGTCCGTAGCCGTAGAGGTTGGAGAAGGCGACGTAGCGGGCGCCACCGGCCTCGGCGGCGTCGAGGAAGGCCGCGGTGAGACCGGGCCACTCCTGCGGCCACCGGTGGTAGGCGGGGTTGACGGCGTTGACGAGGGTGGCGGCCCCGCGCACGGCGGCGGCGAGGGCGCCGGCGCCGGAGCGGTGGTCGGCGGCGACGTCGAGGGCCAGGCGGCGCACGCGCTCGTGGTCGGGGCCGCGGCCGGAGCGGCTGACGAGGACGACCTCGTCGCCGCGGCCGGCCAGCGCGAGGGCCAGGCGGGTGCCGACGGGACCGGCACCGGCGACGACGTGGCGGGCGGGGGTGGGCTGGACGGGTTGGGAGGACTGGGAGGACATGGCGGGCTCCTGGATGTGAGCAGTGCTCTCGGACGAGAGCAGTGTTCACGCGTCGCGGGTCGACTGTCAAGAGCAGTGCTCTCAGTGGTGAGCGGCGCTCTCGTCCGTGCGAGGATGGCGCTATGAGCCCTTCCGCCGCCGCCGAGGCCCGCGCCCGCGCCCGCGAGGACGTCGTGCGCCGCATCGTCGGGGCCGGCCGCCGCCAGCTCGCCGAGGTCGGCGCCGCCGGACTGTCGCTGCGAGCCGTCGCCCGCGAGCTGGGCATGGTCTCCTCAGCCGTCTACCGCTACGTCGCCACCCGCGACGAGCTGCTGACCCACCTCATCGTCGAGGCGTACGACGCCCTGGGCGAGGCCGCCGAGCGCGCCGACGCCGCCTGCGCGTCCGGGGACGCCGCGGGCCGCTGGCGGGCGGTGTGCCGGGCGACGCGCGCGTGGGCGCTGGCGCACCCGCACGAGTTCGCCCTCGTCCACGGCAGCCCCGTGCCCGGGTACGCCGCGCCGGCGGAGACGGTGCGCCCCGCGGGCCGGGCGCCCGCGGTGATGGGCCGCCTGCTGCGCGAGGCCGTGGCCGCCGGCGTCGTCGACCCCGCCGCCGTCCGCCCCCTGCCGGCCGCGACCCCCGCCGCCCTGCGCGCGGACCTGCGCGCGCTCGCGGCCCAGCCGGTCTTCGGGCTGCTGCCCGCCGGCGCCGGGCCGGTCGAGGGCGAGGACGCGCTCGTGGCGCTGGCCGCGCACGGGCTGGCCGCCTGGCAGCAGGTGACCGGCGCCGTGGTGCTGGAGCTGGACGGCGCGCTCACCAACGTCGTCGGCGACCGCGCGGCGTGGTTCGACGTCCTCGTCGACGGCTGGCTCGACGTCCTGCTGCCGGGGACCGGGAACCCCCGTCCGGGGGTGGCGGAGAACCCGGCGTAGTCGTCCCGCCACGCCGCGCGGAAACCCCGGACGCCGCCCCCGGAACCGCCCGTGCGCGGTTCCTCACGAACCGCGACGGAGTTCCGTCGACGGGCCGTGACGGCCTCCTGACGATGCGTCGAGAACGTGCCGGGCGAGGTCCGCCGGTCGGGGGACGGCGGTGAAATCGTTGCAGCGCAGTCCTTCCGCACCGTTACGGTGCCCGGGTCCCGGGCCGCCGCGAACCCGGGGGTCTGGGGGAGACCGTGAGCACCACCCGCACCGCGCTGCCCGCGCTCGTCGTCGCCGCGTTCGCCGGCCACGTCGCCTACCCGGCGTGGCTGCTGGCGCACCGGCCGCCGCGCGCGCAGCGCGCCGCGATCGCCGCGACCGCCGAGGGGCCCGTCGCCGAGCACGGCTGGACGTGGGAGGACGTCGACGTCCTCGTCCCCGCCCACGGCGAGGCCGGCGTGATCCTCGAGACCCTGCGCACCCTCGTCGAGACCTGCCGCGTGCCGCTGTCCTGCGTCACCGTCGTCGTCGACGAGGACGAGCGCACCCGCGACCTGTGCCTGGCGCACGGGTTCCGGGTCGACTACGCCGAGCGGCGCGCCGGCAAGGCCGCCGCCGTCAACCGCGGCGTGGACGGCACGAAGGCGCCGTACGTCGTCGTGGTCGACGCCAACGCCACCCTCGACCAGGACGGCCTGCGGGCCCTGCTGAACACCTGCGCCGCCCGGTACGACCTCGTCTCCGGCCTGCGCCGCGAGCGCGGCGCCGCCGACGAGGGCCTGTACTGGCGCTACGAGAACTGGATCAAGACGACCGAGGCCGCGCGCGGCGGGTCGCTGGCGCTGGTCGGCGAGGCCGTCGCGTTCCGCCGGCCGGTGTTCCGGCCCATCCCCGCCGGGACCGCCAACGACGACCTGTGGCTGGCCTTCGACGTCGCCTCGCGCGGGTACGCCGTCGGTGTCGAGCCGCGCTGCCTCGTCGTGGAGGACTCCGCCCCGCGCGGCGACCAGCTGGAGCGCCGGGTGCGCATCATGGCCGGGCAGCTGCGCCTGTTCTGGCGCTACCGCGCGCAGTTCGCCAGCGGGCCGGTGGAGTTCCGCCGGTTCGCCGCCCACAAGGTGTGGCGCTCGACCGTCGGCCCGGCCGCCCAGGTCGCGCTGCTGGCCGGCGCGGCCGCCGCGCCGCGGCGGCGCACCTCCCAGCTCGTCCTGGCCGGCCACGCGCTGGCCGTGCTCGCCTACGCGCGCGGTGACCGCCTGCACGGGCGGGCCAGCGCGCCGCTGCGGCTGGCCGGGCAGGCCGTGGGGATGCCGCTGGTGGTGTTCTGCCGCGCCCTGCCGCGCGCCGTGCGCGGGCAGTCGGGGGTGTGGACCAAGAGGATGCGCTGAGCACCGGGCGGGTGCGCTGAGCACCGGGCGGGTGCGCTGGAGCCGGGCGGGGGATGATGGCGCGGTGAGCCCGGAGCCCGTCGTCCACGTCCTGCACGAGAACCCCGAGTGGCTGCCGCCGTTCGTCGAGGCCTTCGCGGCCGAGGGGGTGCCGCTGCGCGAGCACGTCCTGACCGGCGGCGAGCTGGACCTGGCCGCGGCCCCGGAGCCGGGGGTGTGGTGGTCGCGGATGTCGGCGTCCGCGCACACCCGCGGGCACACCGCCTCCGTCGCCCACACCCGCGCCGTGCTGTCGTGGCTGGAGGCCGCGGGGCGGCGCACCGTCAACGGCCGGCGCGTGCTGGAGCTGGAGCTGAGCAAGGTGCAGCAGCTGACCGCGCTGGCCGCCGCCGGGATCGACGTGCCCCGCACCGTCGCCGTCGTCGGCACCGACCGGCTGCGCGCGGCGGCGCTCGCGTTCGCGCGCGAGCTGGGCGGGCCGTTCGTCACCAAGCACTCCCAGGGCGGCAAGGGCCTGGGCGTGGCGCGGTTCGACTCCGCCGAGGAGTTCGAGGACGGGTTCGCCGACCTCGACGAGCCCGCGGACGGCGTGTGGCTGCTGCAGGAGCACGTCGAACCCGCCGACGCCTCGATCACCCGCGCGGAGTTCGTCGGCGGGGAGTTCCTGTACGCCGTGCGCGCCGACACCGCCAAGGGCGGTTTCCAGCTGTGCCCGGCCGACGCCTGCGAGCTGGACCCGGTGACCGGCCGGCCCGTCCTGCCGCCGGGGGCGACGGTCCCGCAGGAACCCGGCGACACCGTGTTCAGCCTGCGCGAGGGGTTCGAGCACCCGGTGCTCGCGCAGCACGCGCGGTTCCTGCGCGAGCAGGGCGTCGAGGTCGCCGGGGTGGAGTTCATCGAGACGGCCGACGGCCGGCTGGTCACCTACGACGTCAACACGAACACGAACTACAACGCGGCCGTGGACGCCGCGGCGCCGCGCTCGGGGCCCCGCGAGATCGCCCGGTACCTCGGGCGCCTGCTGCGCGGCTGAAGCGCCGCGCGGGCGCACCGCGAGTGCGGGAGGCGGGACTCGAACCCGCACGCCCGGAGGCACAGGATCCTAAGTCCTGCGTGGCTGCCAGTTACACCACTCCCGCTCGCCCCGGCAGCCTAACCGGGACGGGCGGGAGGAGGCGGGTGCACCGGCGTCCGGGGCGCTCCCCGGACCGCGCGTCAGGCGGCGTCGAGGCCCAGGTCGCGGCGCAGCTTGGCGACGTGGCCGGTGGCGCGCACGTTGTACTGCGCCAGCTGCACGAGGCCCTGCGGGTCCACGACGACCGTCGAGCGCACCACGCCCACGGACGTGCGCCCGTACATCGTCTTCTCGCCCCACGCCCCCCACGCCTCGAGCACCGCGTGGTCGGGGTCGGACAGCAGCGGGAACGTCAGGCCGTCGCGCTCGGCGAACTCGGCCAGCTTCGCGACCGGGTCGGGCGAGACGCCCAGGACCCGGTACCCGGACGCCGCCAGCGCGTCCAGGGAGTCGCGGAAGTCGCACGCCTGCGTCGTGCAGCCCGGCGTCATCGCCGCCGGGTAGAAGTAGACGACGACGTGGTCGCCGCGCAGCTGCGACAGCGTCACGGTGCTGCCGTCGTGCGCGGTGAGGGTGAAGTCGGGGGCGGTCTCGCCGGGCGTCAGCCGGCCTGCGGGGCGGTCGGTCACGGCGTCACCGTAGCCGCCGGGGCCCGGCCCGCGACCGGACCGCGACCGGGCGGGGAACCCGCTCCCGGGCCGACACGCGGCCGACGCGGGGCCGACGCGTGGCCGACACGGAGTCGCGGCGGGGCCGCCCGCGCGTGCGGCGGCACGCCCCTCCGGTACGGTCGGGTCGCCCCGCCGCCCCCCCGGGCCGGTGCGCGGGCCGCAGCACCAGGCGCAGCAGGAACGCAGCACGAACGCAGCAGGAACCAGGCACGAGGACCACACCGGTCGGCAGGAGGCACCGTGGCGGGCAGCGACGGCAAGGTCGAGATCACCACCACGGACCCCCGTGCGCTCGAGCGGGAGGTCCAGGTGCGCCGGGACCGGCTGGCCGCCACCCTCGAGGAGCTGCACGACCGCCTGCAGCCCTCCGAGATCGCCCGCCGGGGCCTGGCCTCGGCGCAGACGTCCGCCCTCGGGTTCGTCACCGACCGCCGCGGCGGGCTGCGCACCGAGCGGGTGGCCGCCGTGGCCGCCGTCGTCGTGGGCGTGGGGGTCGTGCTCGTCGTCCGCGCCGTGAAGAAGCGCCGCTGAGCGGGCGGACCCGCCCGGGCCGCGCGCGGGGGCCCGCCTGTACGGTCCCTGCGTGACCAGCGCGCCCGACCCCAGCCGCCTGCCGGTGCGGATGCTGCACGACCGGGTGCTCGTCTCGGCCGACGACGCCTCCGAGCGCAGGTCCTCCGCCGGCATCGTCATCCCCGCCACGGCCGCCGTGGGCCGTCGCCTGTCCTGGGCGACCGTCGTGGCCGTGGGCCCGCACGTGCGCCAGGTGCAGACCGGCGACCGCGTGCTGTTCGACCCCGACGACAAGGCCGAGGTCGAGCTGCACGGCAAGGGGTACGTGCTGCTGCGCGAGCGCGACCTGCACGCCGTCGCCGCCCCGCGCGTGGACGACGGCCAGACCGGGCTGTACCTCTGAGGCGCACCGGCACCCCGTCGGGCACGCCCTCGGGCACCACGTCGGGCACCGCGTCGGGCGCCCGTCGCAACGCCCGCTACACGCCGCTGGCGGCCGACGGCCCGCTGCCGTGGGACATGGTCCGCGCGGTCCCGGCGATCCGGCGCAGCCCGGTGGACTTCCTCACCGCCACGGCCGCCCGCTACGGCGACCTGGCCGCGTTCCCGCTGCCGCGCACGCCGGTGCTGCTGCTCAACGACCCCGCGGGCGTCAAGCACGTCCTCGTCGACGCCCACCGCCGCTACGGGCGGGCGACCCCGCAGTACTCGGCGCTGGCCACGGTGACCGGCCAGGGCCTGCTCGCCAGCGACGGGGAGACGTGGCGGCGGCACCGGCGCACCGTGCAGCCGGCGTTCCACCACGGGGCGCTCAGCGACGTGGCCGAGCGCTCCGTCGCGGCCGGCGCCCGGCTGGGCGCCGAGGCCGACGCGCGGGGCGGGGCGCCGCTGGAGGTCCTGGACGCCACCTCCCGCGCGAGCCTGGAGGTCGTCGGGCACACGCTGGCCGACGCCGACCTGTCCGGGGTGGCGCAGCAGCTCGTCGACGCCGTCGGGCGGGCGCTGGAGCTGCTCGTGGCCCGCGCCGCCAGCCCCGTGCCGGTCTCGTGGCCCACGCGCTCGCGGCGGCTGCTGGAGCGCGAGACGGCGCGCGTCGACGCCGTCTGCGCGCGGATCGTCGCCGCCCGGAGGGCCCGCCCGGCCGCGGCGGAGGGCGACGAGCGCGAGGACGTGGTGGGCCTCATGCTGCGCGCCGGGCTCAGCGACGCCGAGGTGCGCGACGAGCTGGTCACCTTCGTCGTCGCCGGCCACGAGACGGTCGCCTCGTCGCTGACGTGGACGCTGGACCTGCTGGCCCGCCACCCGGGCGCGCAGGAGCGGCTGCACGCCGAGCTGGACGAGGTCCTCGACGGCGGGCGCCGCTCGCCGGGCTGGGAGGACCTGCGCGCGCTGCGGTACACGCGCGCGGTGCTGGAGGAGTCGCTGCGGCTGTACCCGCCGGCGTGGGTCATCACCCGCCGGGCGCTGGAGGACGACGTCGTCGCGGGCGTCGAGGTGCCCGCGGGCACGCTCGTCATCGTCTGCACGTGGGCGCTGCACCGGCACCCGGCGGTGTGGGAGGAGCCGGAGGAGTTCCGGCCCGAGCGCTTCCTGGACGCCGCCCGCCGCGAGCGGGGCTACGTGCCGTTCGGGGCGGGGCCGCGGCTGTGCATCGGCCGCGACCTGGCGCTCGTGGAGTCGGTGCTGCTGCTGGCCGAGCTGCTGCGCACGCGCTCGCTGGCGCCCGCGCCGGGGCCGCGCCCCGCGGTCGAGTCGCTCGTGACGCTGCGGCCGCGGGGCGGGCTGCACCTGCTGGTGCGCGGGCGCGACGGGCTCAGGCCCGGGGGAACTGCGGCGTCCCGCTGACCCGCACGGTCGTGGACGTCGCCCCGGACGCCGTCGGCGGCAGGCCGTCCAGGACGACGGAGGCGCCGGTGAACCAGGCCCGGACCACGGTGGTGGTGGAGCGGCAGGCGCCCAGCGCGCCGCCGGAGGGCAGCGTGAACCCGGCGCGCAGGACGGCGGTGTCGGCGTCCACCCGGGTGGCCGGGCCGATCGTCGAGGCCGAGCGCGGCCACACCGGCCCGACGGGGACCTGGGTGCGCACCCACGACGAGCGGGTCGAGGTGCCGCAGCGCACCTCCAGGGTGACGCCGGCGGCCCCGCCGAAGCCGATCCCGCCGCCGGCGCGGTCCCCGGTCGCGGCCAGGCCGCTGACGCGGACGTCGATCGTGCCGTACCCGCAGGGGCTGACCGGCGGGGTCGCGGTGCGGCACGTCTCGGGCAGGACGGCGGGGCGCGGGGAGAGCGTCACGGCACCGGGTGCCGCCCGCACGCCCGGCGGCGCGGTGGCGGCGCCCGCGGCGGGTGCCGCGGCGAGCCCCGCGGTCAGGGCGGCGACCGCGGCCAGGGCGAGGGCGGGGTGTCGGACGGGGCTCAGGGTGGTGCGGCGGGTGGGACCGGTGGTGCGCGTGCGCTCGTTCACGGGTGCCTCCACGGTGAGGTCTGCCGGCGTCGGTGCTCGGCGGCACGCAGTCTCGTCCCACGGTGCGTGACCGGCAAGCCACCCTTCGGAGTCACCGGTGGGGGAGTGCGCCCGGGCGGCGGGTAAGCGCTCACCCGTGCTCAAGGGGCGCCCCGCGGGGGCCGACGACCACGGGGTGAGGCGTCCGGGGGCGGGGTGGTGGCGCTTCGCGCTGCCCGCGCTCACGGCCCTGGGTGCGCTGGCCGTCGTCCTCGCCGGAGCGGGACCGGTGCCGCAGGCCGTCGCCGCCGTGGCCCCCGGCGTCCTGGCCGTCGGCGCGGTCGCAGCGGGCCTGCCGCGGCGCCCGCGCTCGCACCGGCCGCCGTGGGTGCTGCACGGCCTGGGCCTGGCCTGCGTGACGGCCGGCCACGTCCTCTTCCACGTCGCGCTGCACCAGGGCGGTGCGTGGTCGGGGAGCGCCGCCGACGTCCTCTTCGTGCTCGGCAACGCGCTGGTCCTCACCGCGCTCGCCCGCCTCAGCTGGCGACGGTTCGACTCCGGAGCGCTGCTGGACACCGCCATCGCCGCGACCGGTGCCGCCGTCGCCATCGGTGCCCTCGTCGTCCGGCCGGCCCTGGCGCAGACCGGGCTGTCCGGCACGGGCGCGGTCCTCGTCGTCGTCTACCCGCTCTTCGACCTGCTGCTGCTCGGCCTGGCGCTGCACTGGCTGCTGTCGGGACGGTCCGCCCGCGTCCCGTCGGTGCTGGCCGCGGCCGCCTACGCGTGCCTGCTGGCCGGGGACGTCCTGTCGGGCGCCGTGGTGCTCCTCGGCCCGGAGCTGGGCGGTCCGTGGCAGTTGCTGCCCTTCTCGTGGTGCCTGTCGCTCCTCGCGGCCGCGGCACTGACCTCGACGCGCCTCGCGCCCGCCGTCCCGGACGAGACGACGACCGGCTGGCCGCTGTGGCGCTGGCTGCTGGTCGGCGGCGCGGCGTGCCTGGCGCCCGCGGTCCTGCTGGGGCAGGGCCTGGCGGGGCTGCCCGTCGACTGGGCCGTCGTGGGCACCGGCTCCCTCGTGCTGTCCGCGCTGACCCTGGCCCGGGTGCGCCAGCTCGTGCGCAGGGTCGAGGAGCAGGCCCGCCAGCTCGCCGAGGTCGCGCGCACCGACGCGCTGACCGGGCTGCCCAACCGCCGCACGTGGGACGCCTGCCTGCAGCGCGCGCTGGCCGGCGGCGGCCCGGTGGCCGTCGCGCTGCTGGACCTGGACCACTTCAAGCGGCTCAACGACACCGCCGGTCACGCCGCGGGCGACCGCGTGCTGCGCTCGGCGGCGGGCGCCTGGCGCGACCTGCTGCCGCCCGCGGCGATGATCGCCCGCTACGGCGGGGAGGAGTTCGCGGTGCTGCTGACCGGCGCGGCCGTGCCCGACGCCCTGGACCTCGTGGAGGACCTGCGCCGCGCCACCCCCGCGCCGCAGACCGCCTCGGCCGGGGTGGCGCGCTGGGACGGCGCCGAGAGCGCCGCGGAGCTGGTGGCGCGCGCCGACGCCGCCCTGTACGCGGCCAAGCGCGGCGGACGCGACCGGGTCGCCGCCCGCTGAGGCGGGCGGGCCGAGCGCGTCCCGCTCAGGGCGCCTCGACGGTCTCCCGGCGGTGCACCTCCGCCAGGGCGGCGGCCAGGTGCGGGGCCAGCGGCCGACCCGCGGCGCGCAGCAGGTCCTCCAGCAGCAGCAGGGCGTGCGCCACGAGGGGCGCGTGCGGCACCGGCGGCGGTCCGCCGTCGGCGGTGTCCGGGTGGGCGCCCAGCGCGCCCGTGAGCACGAGCACCAGCAGGTCCGGCGACAGGTCCGGCAGCCAGGACGCGGACCGGGCGGTGCGCGCGACGACGGCGCGCAGGTCGTCGGCGTCCAGGCCGTCCGGGTGCAGCCCCTCCAGCAGGTCGCGCAGGACGTCGCCGGTCACCGTGCGCACCTGCTCGGCGTCGAGCTCGGCCAGCGCGCTGGCCGCGGCGCGCAGCTCCTGCGCGTCACCGGCCGCGGCGGCGTCCACGCCGCGCCCCAGGAGGCGGGACAGGCGGGTCGGGGACGTGCGCGGGGAGGTGCCGGGGGACATGCCGCGATGGTGGCGCACCCCTCCGACACGAGCGCCCCGCCCCCACGGCGGCGGGGACGGGCCGCTCGGTCGGGCCGCCGGCGCGGCGGGTCAGGCGCCGCAGGCCAGCCCGTCGCGCAGCGCGGCGAGGTTGGACTCCATGAGGCCCAGGTAGTCAGCGTCCTCCGCGTCCCCGCCGACCCGCTCGATCGGGTGCAGGACCCCGGTGCGCACGCCGAGGTCGTCGGCCAGCGCCGCGGCGACGCCCTCTCCGGCGGCGGCCTCGAAGAAGACCGTCTCGACGCCGCGGCCGGAGACGGTCCGCACGACCTCCCGCAGGCGGGCGGGGGACGGCTCGACGTGCGGGTCGATGCCGGTGATGCCGAGCTGCTCCAGGCCGTAGCGGTCGGCGAGGTAGCCGAACGCCTCGTGCGAGGTGACGAGCGTGGCACCGGCGCAGCCGGCGAGGGCCTCGGCGTACTCGGCGTCCAGCGCCCGCAGGTCCTCCTCCAGGTCCGCGGCGGCGCTCGCGTAGGAGTCGGCGCCGTCGGGGTCCACGTGGGCCAGCTCCTCGGCGACCTCGCGGGTCACCTCGACCATCCGCACCGGGTCGAGCCAGAAGTGCGGGTCGGCCCCGAGGTCGGCCAGGCGCTCGGTGTCCACCAGGTGCTCCGGCGGGTCCTGCTCGAGCGCGGAGTCGACGGCCGGCTGCAGCCCGCCGAGGTGGACGACGAGGTCGGCGGCGCCGAGCCCGGCGACCTGCTGCGGGGACAGCTCCAGATCGTGGCTGTCGGCGCCGGGCGGGACGAGGTTCTCCAGCGCCACGTCGCCGCTGCCGATCCGCTCGGCCGCCACCCGCTCGACGACGAACGCCAGCGGGTAGGAGGAGGCGACGACCTGCGTGGCGTCGCTGCCGCCCGGGCCGCCGGCCGCGCCGCAGCCCCCGGCAGACACCGCGAGGAGCGCGGCGCCGGCCAGGAGAGCGGCCCGTCGGGACGGGCGTGCTGTGGTGCGGACGGTCACGACCGCTGCTGCTCGCCCTCGTGGTCGTGGTCTTCGCCCTCGTGGTCGTGGCCCTCGTGGTCCTCGCCGGCGTGATCGTGACCGTGCTCGCCGTCGTGGGCGGGGTTCTCGTCGGCCGAGCCCGTCACGCCCTTGAGCTCGTTGGGCGTCACCGACAGGTCGGCGCTGGCCCACACCTCACCGGTCTCGATGTCGACCGCGTGCACCTTGTCGTCCACCGGGTCGCTGACGTAGGCGGTGCCCTCCATGGTGAACACCTGCGGCTGCGGGGTCTGCCAGTCCTCCTCGACCTCCCACGCGCTCATCACGGGGACGGAGCGGACGAGGGTGCCGGTGGCGGTGTCGACGACGTGCAGCTGCCCGTCGGTGCCGAGGACGACGGCCTCGCCGTCCTCCCCGCGGCCGATGGACCGGTACCAGTACGAGGCGGGCAGCTCCACCAGGCGCAGCTCGCCGGTCGCGGTGTCGATGAGCGAGATCCGGCCCACGGCGTCGGCGGGGGTGTCCTGCTCGGAGCGGTAGTCGCCGACGACGACCGGCGAGTCGTCCAGGCCCCACTGGTTGCCGATGCGGCCGTACTCGTCGGGGCTGTCAATCTTGGTGATCTGCCCGTCCCGGTACACCAGGACGCCGTCGGTGCAGCCGATGACGACGACCTCGTCGGCGGCCACGGTCTCGCCGTGCACGTTCGGGCACTGGTCGTTCGCGGCGATCTCGTTCCCGTCGGCGTCCAGGACGCGGATCCCGTTCCGGGACTCCTCGTCGCCCTCGGAGACGACCATCCGGCCGTCGGACAGCTCGACGGCGACGCCGTGGTGCGCGGAGGGGGTGCGGAACTCGCGGGTCTCGCGGTCGGGGTCCTCCAGGTCGGCGCTGTCGAAGGCGACGACCTGGCCGGTGCCGTCGTCGAACAGGACGGTGCGGCCGGCGTGGGCGACGACGTGGCCGCCCTCCTCGGCGGCGAAGACGGTGCCGGTGACGCGCGGCTCGGCCGTGTAGTAGTGCGAGTGGTCGCCGTGCGCCTGCTCCCAGGCGCCGGCGTCCAGGGAGTGCCAGCCGCCGGGCGCGCTGACGAGCAGGTGGCGGCCGTCACCGGCCGGGTTCAGGCGGGCGAAGCCGTCGAAGGGGAAGTCGCCGAGGACCTCCAGGGACGTGGCGTCGAGGACCTGCACACCGCCGTCGTACGTGATCGCCAGGCGCGGCTGGCTGGCGGCGGCCTCGGTGGGCTCGGGGGTGCTGGTCGCGGTGGGGGTCCCGCTCGCGGCCTGCTCGGGGGAGGCGGTCGTGCCGGTGCTCGAGCAGCCGGCGACCAGCGCGAGGGAGAGGGCCGCCGCCAGGGCGAGGGGTCGGCGGAGGGGAGGGCGGTGCACGGGGACGCTCCTGTTCTGACCGGTGACTTCGACGGCGCAGACGCTAACACCTCTGAGAATCGTTATCGACTAACCTGTCGTCCGTGCGTCCTCCCACCGGTAGCCCGCCCGTCCGCCCCGACTCCCCCGCCCTGGCGGTGCGCGGCCTCGTCGCCGGCTACGGGGGCGTCCCCGTCGTGCGCGGGGTGGACCTGGCGCTGGCGCCGGGGGAGTGTGTGGCCCTGACCGGCGCCAACGGCTCGGGCAAGACCACGCTGCTGCGCTGCTGCCTCGGTCTCGTCCCCGTCCTGGGCGGCGAGGTGCGCCTGCGCACCCGGCCCGTCGGCTACGTGCCGCAGCGGCACACCGTGGCCGCCGTGCCCGCCACCGTCGCCGAGGTCGTCGCCGCCGGCCGGCTCGCCGCCCGCGGCCCCCTGGCCCGCTTCGGCCGCGCGGCCCGCCGCGCCGACCGCGAGGCCGTCGCCGAGGCCCTGGCGGCCGTCGGCCTGGCCGAGCACGCCCGCGCCGGGATCGGGGAGCTGTCCGGCGGGCAGCAGCGCCGCGCGCTGGTCGCCCGCGCCCTGGCCTCCCGGCCCGCCGTCGTGCTCCTGGACGAGCCCACCGCCGGCGTCGACACCCGCAACCGCGAGCTGCTCGCCCGCGCGCTGCGCGCCGCCGTCGACCGCGGGACCGCCGTCCTCGTCGTCACCCACGACGTGCCCGCCCTGTCCGGTGTCGTGCACCGCGTCGTCGAGCTGGCCGCCGGGCGCCTGGCGCCCGCCGCCAGCGACGCGCGCGTCCCCGCGGAGGTGGCCCGGTGAGCGCCCTCGCCCTGCTCGCCGACCCGCCCGCCTGGCAGGTGTGGACCGGCCTGGAGCACGCCTTCATGCAGCGCGCCCTGGTCGCCGCCGTCCTCGTCGGGCTCACCGCCCCGCTGGTCGGCGTCTTCGTCGTCCAGCGCGGCATGGCCCTCGTCGGCGACGGCATCGGCCACGTCGCCCTGGCCGGCGTGGCCAGCGGCCTGCTGCTGGGCTGGGCCCCCGTGGCCACGGCCCTCGTCGCCGCCTGCGCCGCCGCCCTGGCGATGGAGGCCGTGCGCCACCGGCGCGGCACGGGCGGCGACGTGGCCCTCGCCGTGATCTTCTACGGCGGCATCGCCGGCGGCGTCGTCCTCATGGGGTACGCGCCCCCGGGCGGGCCGACGCTGGAGAGCTACCTGTTCGGCGCCGTGACGACCACCAGCACCGCCGACCTCGTCAGCTTCGCCGTCCTGGCCGGCGCGCTGTCCCTCGTCGTCCTCGTGCTGCGGCCCTGGCTGTTCTCCGTCACCAGCGACGAGGAGCACGCGCGGGCCACCGGCGTCCCGGTGCGCCTGGTCAACGGCCTGCTGGGGGTCCTGGTGGCCGTCACCGTCGTGCTGTCCATGCGCACCGTCGGTCTGCTGCTCATCAGCGCCCTCGTCGTGCTGCCCGTGGCCGCCGCCCAGCGCGTGGCCCGCAGCTCCCTGGGCGTCCTCGTCCTGGCCTGCGCGGGCGGCGTCCTCGCCGGCGGCGGCGGGGTGGTGACCTCCTACTGGACGGGCACCCCCACGGGCGGCACGGTCGTCCTGCTCTCGCTGGCGTCCCTGGCCGTGGTGGTCGTGACCGGCGCGGTGCACGGGCGCCTCGCCGGCCGCCGCCCGCGCCGCGCGGACGTGCGCCCGCCCGCGGCACCTGACCCGGACGAACTCCCGGTGCGGACCGGCGCCGGCGGCTAGCGTGCCGGCGGTGGTCCCCGACCTGTCCTGGATCGTCCTGCCCGACCTGCTGCCGGCCGCGTTCACCGCGGCGGCGCGCGAGGTGGAGGCCACCGGCGCGCGCACGCTGTGGACGTACGACCACCTGTCCTGGCGGGACATGCGCGACGGCCCGTGGTTCGGGGCGGTGCCCCTGCTGGCCGCCGCGGCGGCGGTCACGGACCGGGTGCGGCTGGGCACCCAGGTCGCCTCGCCGAACTTCCGCCACCCCGTGCCGTTCGCCAAGGAGGTCGTCACCCTCGACCACGTCAGCGGCGGCCGCTTCGAGCTGGGGATCGGCCGCGGCGGGGAGGGCGCCGACGCCACCGTCCTGGGCGGCGAGCCCTGGCCGGCGCGCGAGCGCACCGAGCGCTTCGAGGAGTGGACGCGGCTGCTGGTGACGATGCTGGAGCAGCAGGTCACCACCCACCGCGGGCGCTGGTGGTCCGCGGTCGACGCGCGCACGGTGCCCGGCTGCGTGCAGCGGCCCCGGGTGCCCGTCACCGTCGCCGCGGCCGGCCCGCGCGGGATGCGGCTGGCCGCAGCGGTCGCCGACTCCTGGATCACCTACGGCGACGTGCGCGACACCGGGCGGGGCTTCCTCGACGCGGTCACCGCGCAGAACCGCGCGCTGGACGAGGTCGTCGCCGCGGCCGGCCGCACGCGCCCCCTGCGCCGCACCGCCCAGGTCGACCTGCTGGACCGCGCGCCGTTCACCAGCCCCACCGCGTACGCCGACCTGCTCGCCGCGCTGGGGGAGGCCGGGTTCGACGAGGTGTCGCTGCACTGGCCGCGCGAGGACGGCCGGGGCGTGCCGCGCGCCGCGCTCGACGCGGTCCTGGCCGCCCACTCCTGACCCGCCCGCAGCAGGAGCCGTCGGGGACCGGGAACGAGGGAGGCCCCGCGCCGCAGGAGTCGGAACTCGCTGCGGCGCAGGGCCTCGAGGGTGCGCCATCATGGACTCGAACCATGAACCCGCTGATTAAGAGTCAGCTGCTCTGCCAATTGAGCTAATGGCGCGCAACGAGACATGACCTTAGCAGGCACCGGCGGCGGGGACGAAATCGCCCCCGCCGCCACTGCTCCGTCCGGGGTCCGCCCGTCGTCGCGGGGGTCAGGAGCGGGAGGCGTCCCGCTCCCACCACGCGTCCTCGGGCAGGCCCTCCGCCTCGAGCAGCTCCGCCGAGCGCGGGCCCTCCGGCGAGGCCATGTCCATGATCAGCGAGAGCGGGATGTGCTCGGAGAGCATCGCCCTCGCGGGGTCCGCCGCGTCGCGGCCCGTCGTGTCCTGCGTCATGCGTCCTCCCGAGGAGCGTGTGGTGTGACGGACTGGACGTCGTCGCCCCGGGACACCGTCTTGAGCCGTCAGCGCAGGCTCGACCCGTCCGGAGCACCGCCCGCGCGCTCGGTGACGGCGCGTGCCCGCCCGGCGGGCTGGTTCCCCGGTCGGGCCGCGGGCGGGGTCAGCTGGCCGCGGTGCAGCGCCACGGCCGCCGCGGCCCGCCGCCGGCGCCGCCGGCGCTCGCGGTCGGGCAGCCGGGACGTCACGGGGCCGGGTGCGCTGATCACGTCCGGAACGCTAGGCGCGGGCGGCCGCGGTCCGCATCGGCCCGCGGGCGGGTCCGGGCGTCCTCCCACCGGTGGACGGGCGCGCCGGTGCGGAGCACAGTTGTGCGATGTTCAGCGAGGGTGCCGGCGTGCGCCTGTCGATGCCCCAGGCGCTGCTGCTCGCCCTGCACGTGCGCGACGCGGCGGGGCTGGCGCCGCCCGTGTCGGACCTGCTGCCGGACCTGCCGCCGCTGGCCCCGCCGGCCGCACCGCTCGTCGGCGCGAGCGCCGAGCTGGCCGGTGCGCGGGCCGCGGGGGAGCAGTGGGCCCGCTGGTGGGCCGGCGCCTTCCCCGGCGGGCCGCAGGCCCTCACCTCGATCCTGCCGCCGCGCTACCCGGGGCTGAAGGGGATGCCGGAGCTGCGCGGGTTCGTCGAGCTGGACGCCGACGAGGCCGTCGCCTGGTGCGCGCGCGCCCGTCAGGTCGAGGCCGACGTGCTGCGGCGGGTGCCCACCGCGCTGTTCGAGACGAACCTGCTGGGCGAGGTCGAGCGCGAGCTGGGCCGCCGGCTGCGCACCTTCCGCCTGGACGTCGTCGTGCTGCCGGTCGCGGGCGCGCACGCGTGGGAGGTGGCGGGCGTGCCCGTCGTCAGCCTGGCGCTGCGCGCGGACCGCTCCGCCTACCTGGCGTGGCTGCGCGAGCGGCTGCTGGCGATCGGCCGCCTGCGCGGCGGCAGCGGGGTGCCCGGCTCCGACGGCGGGCTGACGGGCGTCTGAGCGGACGCGCTCAGGCGTCGGGCCAGACGACGCCGACCTTGCCGCCCGCGCCGGAGTCGGCGACCCGGTAGGCCTCGTCGGCCTCGGCCAGCCCGAACGTGTGGGTGACGACCCGCTCCGGGTGCAGGCCCCAGCGCACGAGGTTGGCCAGCAGCTCGCCCATGCGCACCGTGGAGGACACCCACGAGCCGTGGACGGTGAGCTGCCGGTGGATGAGGACCTCGCTGACGTCCACCGCCAGCCGCCCGCCCTCGCCGACCAGCGCGGCGCGGCCCCAGCGGCGGGTGTGCCGCAGCGCCGTCAGCTGCCCGGCGCCGCTGCCGGAGCAGTCCACGGCCGTCTCGGCGCCGTCGCCCAGCAGGGCGGTCAGCTCCTCGTCGGTGCCGGCGACCGCGTGGTCGACCGCGCCCAGCTCCAGGGCCAGCGCGCGCCGGGCCGGGCTGGGGTCGGTGCCCACGACCGTCGTGGCGCCCATCGCCCTGCCCAGCAGCCCGGCGGCCAGCCCCACGGGCCCGAGCCCGGTCACCAGCAGCCGGTCGCGCCCGGACACCCCCAGCCGGCACAGCGCCTCGTAGGCGGTGCCGAACCCGCACGCCACGCACGCGCCGTCCAGGAACGTCAGCTCCTCGGGCAGCACGAGCAGGTCGCGCTCCTCGGCCAGCAGCAGGTCCGCGTGCCCGCCGTCGCGCTGCCAGCCGTAGGCCGCGCGCCGCTCGGAGGTGCAGCTGATCTGGTAGCCGCGGCGGCAGTCGTCGCACTGCCCGCAGCCGGAGATGTGGTAGACGACGACGCGGTCGCCCACGCCGATCCGGTGCACGCCCTCGCCGACGGCGACGACCCGCCCGGCCGGCTCGTGCCCGCCTGCCACGCCCTGGTACGCCTCCGGGCCCTCGCCCAGGTGCTCGCGGTAGATGGCCCGCAGGTCCGAGCCGCAGATCGTCGAGGCCCGCACCGCCACCACCACCTGCCCGTGGCCGGGGGAGGGGTCGGGCACCTCCCGCAGCTCGACCTCGCGGTTCCCGGGGAGGAAGGCGGCGCGCACGGGCGGTCTCCTGTCTGGTCGGCAGCGCTGACGACGACGGAGGGGCGGCCCCGCGCGGGACCGCCCCTCCGGAGCGGGGTGAGTGACGGGACTTGAACCCGTTGGCGGACCCCTTCGTCACCTGGGAAGCTAGCAGAACCGCAGGTCAGAGGGCATCCCTCGACGCCGCTAACCGCTATCCGCTGACCGTTGTTGACGCTCATCCGTTGCCCAGGCAAGAAGAAACGCAGGCTGTGTCGGGTGCCGTGGCATGGTGAAGACCGTGAGCAACGACCCGATCGACGAGTGGGAGCGCCACGTGGGCTCGCTGACCGCAGAGTTGCTGCTGCCGCACCACCGGAGCATCGAGCAGGCGCTGCTCGGCTGGCAGGAGGCGCCGCTGTGGGACGGCGGGGTCCAGCAGGCCCTCGACGCACTCCAGAACCTGTACTCGACCGGGGACCTTCTCCAGCTGCCTGATCCCCTGGCGCCCTTGCGGGCCTCCTTGACCAAGGCGTTCGACTTCATCGCGAGTGCACCGGACGTTGACGACGATGTCGAGGCTGCGCTGGCCTCGGCCCGTAGCGTTACGGACGAGGTCGACGCCGAGCTGGTGGACGCAGACCAGGCGGGCACTCCGGCTGAGCGGCGAGCGCTACTACTGACTGCTCGGGCTCGGGTGCTTGAGGTCCTCCGCCAGCTGCTCGCTGTACACAGGAAGCTCCTGCGCTTCGTAGACGGCAGCAACGACGCAGTCGAGAGCTACTCCAAGTTCACCGTCAACGTCTCCAAGGCCCTGGTGGCCGTCAGCTCGGCGATCAGCGCGCTGGGTGGTGTGGTCTACGTAATCGACTCCACGCTCGACAAGCTATCGGGCTGAGAACGACGAAAGCGCCCCCACGGCCCGAGCAGGGCGGTGGGGGCGCTGGTCGTGCAGGTGTGCTCGGTCAGGTGAGCACGGTGTAGAGCCGGTAGCCGATGTAGCCGGCCACGAGGCCGGGCACGGCGAGCACCGCAGCAACCGGGATCGACCAGAAGGCGGTCAGCAGGGCCGCGGCGAGCAGGATGCCCGCGAGGACCATGACGGCCAGGCCGACGCCGGTGACGGCGCGGTAGGCGCGGGCGGCGGGCGCGACGACGGGGTGCCGTAGGGGCGCCATGAGCCGCTCGTTCTGCTCCTCGGGGGTCATGCCCCTCCATCGGCGCCCGCACCCGCGCCGTTACCGAGCGTGCTGGTCAGCCCAGGTCGACGGTGGACGGCGCGAGCGCCGTGCCGTCGTCGGCCCGCGGGTTCGCGGTCGGGGTGACCTTCCCGCGCGCAGCGGCGGCCACGGCGATGGGCGCCAGGACGGCGACGACGCCGAGGATGGCGGCGGTCTGCTCCTCGGTGAGATCGATACCGAACGCGACGAGCAACGCGATGACGGCGGCGACGGCGGCGGAGATGCCGGCGGCGGTGACGAGGGGCTCGCTGGTGGTCTTGGACATGACGGTCTCCAGGGGGTCAGGCGATGGTTAAGGAGTCGATGGACAGGACTCCGTCGGGCTCGGCGCCGTCCCAGTGCCCGGTCGAGATGACGGGGCGCACGGCGGTGAGCGCGAAGGGCGCGGCCTGCCGGTGCAGCTCGGTGTAGGTGGCGCCGTCGGCGGAGTAGGAGATGACGACCTGCGCGGCGTCGGTGGCGACGCGGTACCAGCCGAGGGCGCGGTTGGCGCCGTTGTAGTTGGTGCGGGCGCCGGCCGCGACGACCCACGCCTGCGTCCACGGGTTGCTGCTGTAGTCGATGTGGACGCCGATCATGTTGTTGCCGTTGCTCGGGTCGAGGGTGACGCCGATGACGGTGTCAGCGCTGGTCGCGGCCTGGTTGCCGATGACGCGCCACGTCACGGACACCTGCGTGAGGTCGACGATGGGCGCGGCGTGGACGCCGTAGGCGGACGTCGTAGGCACCCGCAGGACGCCGTCCTGCACGCTCAGCGTCTCGGCGCCGTACCAGCTGCTGAGGTCGAAGCCGGCCGCGGGCAGCGGCGGCGGGGGGTTCGACGGCACCTCGGCGATGGGGGAGACGTTGGCGCGGGCCGCCATCAGAGCGGTGACCATGCGCCTGCCCTGCTCACGCTGCCCCTCGGCGGTGTAGTGGACGCCGAGCCCGTCGTCGAGGAGGTAGCCCTCGGTGCCCTGAACGAACGCGGTGTAGGGCTTGCGGGTGACGGTGTCACGGTGGACGGAGTGGATGTTGTCCGCGACAGCGGCGTACTCGGGCAGCATCGAGCCGATGACGAACGGCAGCTCGGGCCGCTCGAGGCGGTCGCGCAGCCCGTCGATCAGCGACTCCAGGTAGGTGCGGTAGGCGGTCGACGTGAGCCCGCCGTCCGCCTCACCCTGCGCCCACAGCGCGCACACGATGCGGGCGTTGCTGCCCGCCGCCTGCAGCGCGTCGCGGGTCTGGGTGATGGTCCGCTCGTACAGGTTGTTGCCGCGGTCGGGCAGGAGGGGGTCCCAGCGGGCGGGGCCGTTGCCGGCGGTGAAGCCGGTGCTGGACGACGCGCACGGCACCAGCAGGACGCGCCGGTTGCCGGGGATGGTCCCGGCGTACCAGCGGGCGAAGCTCATGCCGGGTCCGACACCGGACTGGCTGGGGTTCAGGTGCCCCAGGGGGTCGGATGCTTGGACGATCCGCCCAGCGGCCGGGCCGCTGGACGGGTAGGCCCACACGCGGGGGTCGGGGACGTCGACCAGCGGGTCGATGCTGCCGTCGGCACCCTGCATGTTCGACTGCCCCATCAGCAGGATGAGGTCGTACCCGAGGTCACGGGAGTCGGAGCCTGCGACGGGGTGGTTGGGCGAGGAGATGCGCGCCACCGACTTCTCCTGTTCAGGCTGCAGGCAGGGGCTCGACGAGCGCGACGACGGGGGAGTTCGGCGAGGTGTACTCGACCTCGACCTGCACGGCGCCGGGCGGCATCTCGTAGATGCGCGGCAGGCCGGCCTTGAGGGGCTCGCCGACGAACTCGCGCCAGGTGCCGGGGCCGGCGATGACGACGCGGTCCAGGCGGGCGTCGCGGGCCGTGGACAGGGACACGAAGCAGCGGCCCTTGGGGCCCAGCGACAGGGCGTGCCCGACCTGGGGGACGCGCACGACGTCGAGCCGCTTGGTGGCGGTCGCGGGCAGGGTGACCTGGTGCATGGCTTCCTCGGGGGACTCGAAGGGGTACGTCTGCGCGGCGGGCGCCGGCGGCGGGACGGGCTCGGGGCGGGCGACGGCGACGCGGAAGGCGTTCATGTCGATGCCGGCGGGGTCGATCTTGCGGCCGATGGGGGAGCAGATCTCTCGGTGGCCGCCGACGCGGTTGGCCGGTAGGCCGTACTCGCGGCACAGCTCGCGGCACAGGGCGACGTAGGCGTCCAGCTGCCGCTGGGGCCACGGCTCGCCGCGGCCGTCGTTGGCGGCCTCGATGCCGATGGCGTGCTGGTTCGCGTACAGCTGCGAGCGCACCTTGCCGGCGTGGTGGCACAGCCCGGCCGCGACGACGCGGATGGTGCCGTCGCGGCCGAGGGCGTAGTGCGACAGGGGCCCGACGAGCGCGGCGTGCCCGTCGCGGATGATGCGCCAGGACGTCGTCGAGCCGCGGGCGGACGCGTCGTGGTGGGGCACGACGCTCTCGACCTTGGCCATCGGCCCATGGCCTCGGGTCTTCCACCCGTCGAGCTCGACGACGGGGAAGCCGGTGCGGCGGGCGACGTCGGCCAGCTGCAGCAGGTAGGGCATCAGCGGCCGACCTCGCCGCGGGCGAGCTTGCCGATGATCGCGATGAGGGAGTCCAGCTTGCCGGGCACGAACTCCCAGCGCTTGGTCAGCTCCCGGTGCACCTCGCGGATCATGTCGGGCAGGGTGACCAGGCGGCCGTCGCCGGCGATGGAGGCCTGGGCGATGGTGAACTGCCGCTCGATGCGGTCGACGGTGGCCTCGATGCGGGCGAGGCGGGCGTCCTGGTACGAGGTGAGGCTCACGACGGCTCCTGTGTGCTCGGCTGCCCGCCCTCGGCGGCGCAGCTGTAGGTGGGGGCGGTGGCGGTGAAGTCGGGCGCCGGCGTGCACCGGTAGGTGGTGCTGCCGTCGGTGAAGGTCCACGAGGCTGGCGGTGGGCCTGCGGGACCGGGCGGGCCCGCGGGGCCGGGGACGGTGGAATCGGCGCCGTTGCTGCCCGCTGGCCCAGGGGGCCCGACGGGCCCGGGTGGGCCCGCTGGTCCGGGGACGGTGGAGTCGGCGCCGTTGCTGCCGGCGGGTCCGGGCGGGCCGACCGGACCGGCGGGTCCGCGCAGACCGCGGGGGCCGGGCACGGTCGAGTCGCGGCCGGCGGAGCCGCGGGCGCCGGGCGGGCCCGGGACGGTGGAGTCCGCGCCGGGTGCACCGCGGGGGCCGGGCGGGCCGGGCACGGTGGAGTCGGTGCCGGGCGCCCCTCGTGGGCCTGGCGGGCCGGGGATGGTCGAGTCGCGGCCGGCGGGGCCGGGGGGCCCGGCCGCGCCGCGGGGACCGGCGACGCCCTCGCGGACCTCGACGGGCACGGGCACGGGGCTGGCGCCGGCGGCGGTGGCGTTGGCGTTGGCCTGGTCGGCGACCTCGACGGCCTGGTCGCGCTTCTGCTCCGACTCCGTCAGCAGGGTGTGCAGCTCGGCGATGGCGCTCTCCTGGGAGGCATCGCGCTCGTCGCTGCGCTGCTGGCTGGTCAGGGCGAGGACGACGACGGCGCCCAGGCCGGCGAGCACGAGGGCGATGCCGGCGACGATGAGCCACAGCAGGCGCGGGTAGCCGCGCAGGCCCTTCAGCAGCGTCACGGCAGACCACCTCCCAGCTCTCGCACCCGCGCCTGCATCTCGGCCTCGTGCTGCAGGCGGTCCGCCCGGCGGGCGGCGGTGATGCGCTCGATCTCGCTGTCCTTGTCGCGGCGGATCTCGTCCTGCTTGGCCCGGGCGACGTCGGTCTCGCGGCGGGACACCTCGAGGGCTGTCTCCAGGCGGGTGCGTTCCTTCTCCCAGACGGCGAGGTCGCGGGTCTGCTCGGCGCGCTGGCCGTTCAGGTCGGCCTCCAGGGAGACGATGCGGTCGCGCAGGTACTTGTTCAGGCCGGCCAGCACGGCGCCCACACCGCCCAGGACGGTCGCGATGGCGCCGCCCAGGACGACGAAGGTGTTCGGGTCGAAGGGCATCGGACCCCTCCGGCAGGTCAGGGGCGACGGCCGGGCGGGAAGTGCCCAACGGACGCGAGGTGGAGGACGACGACCGCGCCCGAGAGGGTTGCGGTCATGAACCCGATCCGCGTCTGCATCCATGCGACAGCGAAGGAGGTGGCGATGAGGCCCCACGGCGCGAGCGCCAGAAGCAGGGACAGGCGCGCGATCCATGGCACGCCGAGGACGCCGCACCAGGTGCCGACGGCCACGAGGCCGAGGAGCATCCCGAGCGGGGCGGTGGACGGGGTCAGGCCGGCCGCGGCGACGACGTCGAGCGCGCCGGCCCAGGTGTCCTCCGCGGCGAAGTAGAAGCCAGGGGTCAGGAGCAGGTAGCCGGCGACGAGGGTGTCCACGGCGGCCAGGAGCAGGACGAGCCCGCGGTGGCTGGTCACGAAGTCGTGGAAGCGCCCGCTCCAGGACGGGCGGATGACGGTGAGGCCTCCCGCGACGTCGACGTGGTGGCGGGTGCGGCTCATGCCGGGTGCAGCGCCCGGACGCGCTGGTAGTAGCGGGCCCTGATGTTCGGCATGGCCAGGGACCCGTCGCGGCCCTCGAGGGTGGTGCCGACGCCGCCGTCGCCGACGTTCCATAGGGAGTGGTAGGCGCAGTAGACGTTGGAGCCGGAGGTGACCGGGTAGGCGGCGATCGTGTCGAAGATCGCGTCGACGTAGGAGGCGTGGTCGCCGGAGCCGCGCGAGTCGGACACGGCCGCGCCGCTGGCGTTGGTCAAGGGCTTCTGCCAGGAGAACATCGACCACTCGCTGAACGCGAAGGGCTTGTTGTGGCTGGCGCAGAAGGCGGTCAGGTCCTCGATGGAGTTCGGCGCCTGCGTCTTCACCCACGCGACCAGCTCGCTCTCGCTAGGGTTGGTGCTCTTCCACTTGGAGCCGTAGGCGTCGAGGCCGACGATGTCGACGATGTCGTCGCCGGGGTACCAGTCGGCCAGGGGAGTGCCGTCGAGCATGGAGGTGAACTCGAACTGGAAGGGGAACCCGCCGGCGCGAGCGAGGTTCACCCACCGCCGCCAGACCGCCTTGTAGTCCGCGGCGCTGGTGCGGGTGTTGCCCCACGGGTACTGCGCGCCGTGGGTGTTCGCCTCGTGGCCCAGCCGGACGATGGCCTGGTCGCCGAAGGCGGTGCGGATGGCCGCCAGGCAGGAGGTGATGGCGCTGTCCAGTGAGCCGCTGATGACGGAGGCCGCGTCGGTGCCGACCATGGGCGCCTGGGTGACGACGAACCGGCGCCGGACGGTGGGGTTCTGCGTGCGCCACCAGCGCGGGTACGGAGCGTCGGTGCGCAGGAACCACGGCGACGAGATCTGCGAGGCCTGGCTGATGACGTCGTTGAACAGCAGGACGCCCTCGTAGGAGCGCTGCGCCTCGGTGGCCATGGCGTCGACGCCGACGGCTGCCGTGTCGTGGGCGTGCACGAGCAGGAAGGTTCGGCGCAGCGGGTCGGACTCCGGCTGGGGGGTGGGCTGCCCGCCGGGCTGGTGGATGACGAGCTGGCCGGCGGGGATGGAGCCGTAGCTGCGGGTCAGGCGGTGCACGGTCCCGGGCATGGGGTCTCGCTCTCGCGTCGGGCGGCGGGCCGTGCCACCACGAGGGTGGTGGCACGGCCCGGGCGGTGGTTGGGGCTAGGAGGCGTCGCCCCAGGCGACGGACCGAGCGCGCATGTTCTGGTCGCCGCTGGCGGCCCAGCGCAGGCCCATCCACACGGAGCCACCCACCAGCGGGGTGGAGTCGGTGATGTCGATCCCAGGCGTGGTCGCACCGTTGACGTAGGCGCGAAGCCGACCGGCAGTGACGGTGAGACGCAGCCGGGTGGGCGGCGAGGTCTGCGCCTGCGTGGCCACGACCGTCTGCGTGCCACCCGAGCGCTTGAGGAGCTGCACGACCTGGCTGCTGTGGCTGTACGACAGGAAGTAGCCGTCCCCGATGGAGGTGCCCGACTTGGTGCAGCGC
The DNA here is from genome assembly GCF_041020755.1 of Kineococcus terrestris. Lineage (NCBI taxonomy): Bacteria > Bacillati > Actinomycetota > Actinomycetes > Kineosporiales > Kineosporiaceae > Kineococcus > Kineococcus terrestris. The sequence continues at coordinate 39,691 of NZ_JBEUEI010000024.1, forward strand.
ACACCGGGGTTGGGAGTGATGTTGGTGCCGGTGCCGGGGGCCCCCACGACCACGTCGACGTACTGGTTCTCGCTGTTCGGCTGAGCGTCGGGCGCGAACCAGCGCGTCGCCGCGCCAGTGGTGCTCGCCGGCAGGCCCGCGCCGCCGGAGTCGACGAGGCCCTGGATGTCGAAGCCCGTCCACCCGGGGATCGACGTCGTCGACGTCGTGGTGAAGCCGTCGGTGTACGTCTTCGGCGGCAGCGAGATGAGCCTATCCGCCAGCGGCTTGCGGCGGGGGGCGCCCAAGGGGCCGCCGTTGGGGTTGGCGTGGTCGTTGACCTGCACGACGCGCAGGACTGCCTGGATCTTGTTGAGGATGTCCGCGTTGTTGGCGATCAGGGAGTCGCGGAAGGCGGTGGTGCCGCCCTGCTCGACGTAGAAGGCCATGTCGCCGGCGCGGTCGGTGACGTAGGCGCCGTAGTCCTGCAGGGCCCGGAACAGGATGATGCCGGGGGAGGACTCGGTGGTGCCGATGTTCAGTGTGTAGGGGTCGACGCTGGACGGGATGGCCACGTAGGAGCCCATGTAGACGGCGCCGGTGTAGGAGTTCGGGGCGTCGTAGTCCTGCTCGGTGGCGGGCCACTTGTAGCCCTTGGCGACGGAGAAGCCGGTGCGGTTGGTGCCGGCCGGCCAGCCGGCGGGGACGTCGCTGGAGGTGAACGACCCGGAGGAGTAGTAGCCGTAGTTCCCGGCGGTGTTGTTGATGTACCCCAGCTGAGTAGCGCGAAGCGCGATGGCCAGGGGGTGCTTGATGACGCCGGCGGCGATGTCCTCCTTGCGGATGAGCCCGCCGAGCGCCGAGCCGCCGTAGGCCCTGACGCCGTTCTGCGGGCCGAGGCCGGTGCCGTAGAGGTCGACGCGGTGGTTGCGGGAGACGGACCACTCGGTGTCGGTGGTGCGCTGGACGCCGATGTTCTCGGCCACGATCCGGCGGATGCCGTCCACGGGCGGCTGGACGGTGTGGGAGTGCCGGTCGCTGGTGGTGGAGCCCTCGTTCGCGACGAGGGTTCCCGAGCCGGCCGGAGAGCGGAAGGCGTTCGCCTTGGAGCGGGTCGAGTCGTTGCGGTCGGTGACGGACACCAGGGGGTCGCTGGCGGCGGCGTAGTTCACCGGGTGCGAGGACTGCGTCTGGTTCGCCCAGATGCCCTGGTTCGCCGCGCCGGATCGCTTCGAGCGCAGCGCCACCGTTGCGGGGGAGTCGACCGGCTCGAAGGTCGCGGACTGCGCGATGGGCAGGTTCCAGGGCGAGGTCTGCACGAAGGGCTGGACGTCGGCGATGCGGGTGCCGCCGACCGCGGGGACCAAGATGTTGGTCGTGGCCGCCGCGCCGGGACCCACGCCGTTGACCGCGCGCACGAAAGCGGCGTAGGTCTCGCCTGCGGTGAGGTTGGCGAGGGTGGCTGTCGTCTGCGTGGTGGGCACCAGGGGCGACGTCCACGGCGCGCCGCTGGCGCCGCCGTCGTGGCCGTACACGTAGCCGGTGAGCGCGGCAGTGCCGGTGTCGGTGGGCTCGCTCCACGACAGGTTGGCCGTGTTGTCGGTCAGGGTGAACGTCAGAGCGGCCGGTGCGGCCGGTGCGCGACTGGTGGATCCGGCCCCGGTCTCCAGCTGCTGGACGCGGTCGATGATGTTGCCCAGCTGCTCTGCGTCCGCCTTGGCCGCGAGCATCTGGTTGACCTGCGTTAGCTGCGCCTGCAGGGCCTGCAGCTGGCCGTCGACCTCGGTGCGCGTGTACACCGTGACGGGCACGAAGTCGGCGACGTTGGCCTTGTCGGCCAGGGCGGCGATGAGCCCGGTGACGGTGCCCATCTCCTGCGCGCCGGTGTGGGTGGCGCGGTCGCGCAGCTGCGCGTCGCTGCTGTTCTGAGTGGCGGTCGTCGTGATGGTGATGGTGTCGAGGGCGTCGTTGGCCGTGACGGAGACGAGGCCGACGCCGGTGAGGGCGGCGCCGATGGTGTCGCGGATGGCCTCGGGGTCCGTGGTCCCGCCGCCGCTGACGGCGGCGGTGAGGACCAGGCGGTTGTTCGCGTCGTCGTAGGTGACCGTGACTCCGGTGCCGCCGGAGATCAGGGCGGCGACGGCGTCCTGGACGGCCTCGGTGAAGTCGGTGACCTGGGCGCTGGTGTGGGTGTGCCCGACGAGCGCACGGCTGGACAGGCCGCTGGTCAGCTCGGTCTTGGTGGCCAGGCCGGACAGGTCGGCGGTGCCGTCGCCGACGACGGTGATGTTGCCGGCGGCGTCGGGGGCCAGGCCGTTGACGGTGCGCACGACGCCGGTCAGCTCGGGCAGGTCGCCCTTGAGCAGGTAGCGGGTGTCCGCGCGCTCCCGGGTCAGGAAGCCCTGCGGGGCGGCGGCAGCCGGCTGGAGCGGCTGCAGGGCGGCCCACTGCACGATGCCGTCGGCGTCGCCGTCCTCGGCGGCCAGGGTGGTGTGCTTGCGCTCCGTGGTGCGCCGGGAGGGCACGACGCTGGTGTCGCGCACCTCCAGCTGCAGGTCGTAGGTGATGCCCGGCGGGGTGGGGGGCAGCTTGACCCCGAAGGTTCCGTCGGTGGCGTCCAGGGGGAAGTCGCGGGCCAGGGCCGGGTAGGTCTTGCCGTCGGCGGCGGTGAAGGTGGCCGAAGGGGTGACCGTCAGGGTGCCGGCGGCAGCGGTGCTGCCGGGCAGGTCGACGTCGCCGACCAGGGTGAGCTTGCCGTCAGCGCCGAGCGCCATGGGGACTCCTCGTGGTGTGGGGGCACGCCGGACAGCCCGCCCACGAGGTGGTGGGCGGGCTGTCCGGGGCGGGCGGTCAGTTGGTGGGCGTCGACTCGCTGGCGCCCGGCTCGGCCGGGGCAGCCGCGGTGGGGACCGGGGCGGGGCTGGCGGCCAGGCGGAAGCCGCCGTTGGGGACCTGCTTGATGAGCTCGGCCTCCTCGGCGGTGATGAGGTTCAGCCGCACGGCCGCGGCGAGCATGGCGTCGGAGCAGGCGCCGCGGTAGCGGGCGCCCAGGAGCGTGTCGAACCAGGTCACGAGAGTCCTCCGAGGGTGGTGAGCATGACGAGTTCGCGCAGCTGGTCGATCTCGGCCTGCATGCGCGCGAGTTGCTGGTCCAGGGGCAGGGGCGGGCGGGCCGGGTCGGGGTTCTCCCGGATCGGCGTGTAGGTGCTCTCGCCGATGACGACCTTGCCGTCCTTGACGAGGGTCGGCTGGGTCATGACGAGCGCGACGAGCTGGGCGTCGGCCAGGTCGTTCAGGCGCAGCAGACCGACGCTGACGTTGGTGGCGCGGTAGGCGACCTCGTCGGGCGGGCCGTCGGGGAAAGCGCTGTTCGTGCCAGAGTTCCACAGCACCTTTCCGGTGCTCTTGTCGTAGGCCAGGAGCATCAGCGGGCCCTCCACGTCACGCGGAAGTTGGTGCTGGCGGTGACGGTTGCAGAGGTCTGGTTCCGCATCTCGAAGCGGAGGTAACCGTCGGCGTCGATGCGGATGTTCCGCGTCTCGATCTGAGCGCTGCCGCCGCTGCTAGGGCTGACCGGGACCGGCACGAAGTCGCTGGAGTTGGTGGCAGCGAACATGACGGGCGCTGTGGTGGTGTTCCCGGCGACCGAGATGCCGAAGGCTCGTGAGGCGTCGGCGCTGGCTGTGAACTGCGCGCCCGGTCCATAGATGCCAGCGCCGATGACGCTAGACGCGATCATGAACGTGACCTCGTCAAAGCCCAGCCCGAGGAACACGCTGAGCGTCAGCCACGTCGTCGCGTTGTTGGCGGGGATGACGACGGCGCCCAGCACGGAGCTGCCGCTGGCGCCGCCGCCGACGGCGCGCCAGGCGGTGCCGTTCCAGAACTGCACGCGCCCGGTGTCGGTGTTCAGCACCAGCTGCCCGATGCGCGGGGAGGCGATGGCGGTGATCTGCGCCGGGGTGAGGGGTTCGGCGCGGTGCAGGCGGGGGGCGACGTCCTCGGCGAGGTTGCGGAGGGCTTGGGGGCCGTTGGCGCCGGCGCTGGGCTCGGGCCAGCGCAGCCCGTAGGGGGTCGTGCTACCCATGCGGCAGCTCCTTCTCGAGTTGGTCCCACGTCATGCCGGACGCGGTCACGTCCGCCCAGGTGCGGCCGGTGTTCTGCAGGTCCCGCCACGTCTGCCCGATGGGCGCGTCGTAGGCCAGGCGCAGGCCGGCGGGCTTGACGGCCAGCAGCGCCGCGCGGGTGCGGTCCTTGTCCGGGGTCTCGGGGGCGTAGGTGGTCACCTCGAGGCGGTACGCGCCGTCCGCGCGCTCGGTGATGGTGACCCGCCGCCCGCCGGTCAGGGTGGCGCGGGCGGCCGCGGCGAGCGCGTCCACGGTGCCGCGCGCGTAGCCGCGGGAGGCGACGGCGGCCCGCTGCTCGTCCACGCTGCCGCCGGTGGGCGGCACCCCGGCCAGCTGGCCCAGCCACCCGGGTGCGGGGGTCGTTACCAGGTCGAAGGCGCTGGCCCAGCCGTCCTCGCCGGTGACGAGGTCGCCGACGTCGTCGAGCGGCTCGGTGAGCGCCTCGACGAGGACGCGCAGCAGCGGCCCGGCCCGCTCGGCCAGCCCGGGGCCGAGGGCGTCCATGACGCGGTCGGCCGCGCTCACGAGACGGTCCCGGTGATGGTGGAGGCCGCGGAGGGCAGCCCGGCCGGGCCGGGCAGGGTGAAGTCGGCGGCGGCGCCGTTGACGGTCAGGGAGACGACGCGGTCGACGCCGGTGACCCGGTCCAGCTCGGCGGCCAGGTCGAGGTAGTAGACGATGCGCTCGTCGCGCCACACGGGCGGCTCCTGCGCGCCGCCGGCCCACACCGCGGGCGAGAGGTACTGGCGGGCACGGGCGGTGACGGCGGCCTGCACGTCGGCGGGGGCGAAGCCCGGCAGGGCCCGCACCTGGTAGACGACGTTGACGGCGGTGTAGGTGGGTGCGGCGGTCTTGACGACGAAGTTCGCCTCGCGCAGCCCGGCGAGCAGGCCGGTGACGGCCGCGCGCACGGGGGCGCCGACGGGCTGGCCGGCCTCGTCGACGGCGACGACGGTGACGGTCCGCTCGGCGTTGGTGGCGCCGGTGTCCGGGTCGTACCCGTCGAGGGCCACGGCGCGGTGCACGCCGGCGACGTCCTTGGCGCGCACGGCGAAGTCGGCGGGCAGGATCGGGGTGCGGGTCAGCGTCGAGAGGGTGGCGACGAGCCGGTCGAGGTAGTCGGCGTCGGCCTCGGGGTCCGCGCCGCCGGCGGAGGGGCCGGTCTCGGCGACGACTGAGGTGATGCTGGGGGTGGAGGTGGCGATGGTCAGCGGCCCGGTGGGCACGCCGTTGGCGTAGGTGCCGGTGTCGCTGGCCACGAGGGTGACCGCGCGGGTGGAGGTGCCGGTGGCCATCTTGACGTCGGCGGGCAGGGTGAACGCGACGGGCACCTCGTCGGCGGTGACGCCCACGGCGGTGAACCCGGCGGGGATGGTGATGCCCGGGACGCTGGAGGTGATGCGCGCCTGGAGGGTGGCGGCGGCGCCGGGCAGGTACGTGACCCCGAACAGCGTCTGCCCCAGCTGGCGCACGGCGGCCGCGGCGACGTCGACGGCCAGGCGTCGCAGGTCGGCGACCTCGCGGCCGATCTCCTCGGCGAGCGCGACCTCGAGGGTGCCCTCTCCGCCGGGGGTCCAGCCGGGGATGCGGGCGGCCAGGCCGTCGAGGATGCGTCGGGTGACGTCGTCGGGGTCCTCGGCGAAGGGGAAGTCGACGTAGCCGGCCATCAGGTGTCGCCTCCGGCGGTGATGGTGACGGTGCGCTGCTCGAGCGGGCCGTCGACGGTGAGGGTGAAGTCGGCGCCGCGGGGCTCCCACTCGCTGGCGGCGGCGTGGGTGGCGCTCAGGTCCGGTCCCTGGAACAGGGGGTCGGGGGTGCCGTAGCCGGGCACGGACAGCCGCTCCCCGGGGCGGGTGGCCAGCAGCACGCCGAGGGACTGTGCGATGTCGGCGGAGCTGTCCTGGGCGACGGTGGACAGCTGCCCGCCGGCGCCCAGCGTCAGGGGCAGCTTGAGGTGGCGCATCAGCCCTCCCAGGCGAGGATCCAGGGGCCGGTGGTGGTGGAGACAAACGCGACGGTCACGCCGACGGGCAGCTGCTCGCGCTGCAGCCGCGGGGTGCCGTCGACGGTGGCCAGGGCGGGGCGGTGCCCGCCTCGGCAGGGGCCGGAGGGGTGGGCCTCGGACTGCCCGGCGGTGGTGATCCACACGCCGGTGGAGTCGGAGCGGGTGACCCGCCCGGTCTGCACCGGCGCCGGGGCGGGGGCCGTGGGGCGGCGCAGGACGGCCTGCTCGAAGGGGCTGGGCACGCGGGCCTCCTCAGATCCAGATGGCGGCGTGCGTCCAGGTGCGCTTGGCGGCGCCGCCGAAGACGTTCACGCCGGTGGACTTGCCGCGCGCCTCCATCGTCGAGCCGTCGCCGAGGCTGAACGCGACGTGCGTGGGGTCGCCGGTCATGCGGAACAGGACCGCGCCGCGGGTGCGCAGCCCCTCGGCGACGGAGATGAGGCGGCCCTGGTTCTTGCAGGTGGCGAACTGCTGCTTGGACCCGCCGGCCAGCTGGCGGCCGGCGTGGGCGGTGGCCGCGGCGACCAGGCCGGAGCAGTCGTAGCCGGGCCGGCCGTTCTTGCCGCCCCACACGTAGGGCTTGCCGCGCTGGGAGAGGGCGAAGGCGAGCATCCGGTCGCGGTCGGCGTTGCCGGTGCTGGTGGCGGTGCCCACGACCTTGCCGCTGGAGCGGCGGTCGACCAGGCCCAGCTTCTTGCTGCACGCCGGCCAGGGCTTCCACCCGCGCTGCTGGTACAGCTTGGTGGCGGCCTCGTCCTGGGTGGCGGGGGCTGCCTCGTGCGGGTAGCCGGAGTAGCCGAGCCCGCGCCAGGTGCGCAGGTCGAACTGGTAGGCGCCGTAGTAGCCGTTGCCGGTGTTCGTGCGGTAGTTCCCGCCGGACTCGCACTGGCGCAGCCGCGCCAGGTCGGCGCTGATGTCGCCGTTGTCCTCGGGCAGGAACCCCTCCTCGCCCGGGTCGGCGCCGTCGACCTTCTGCGGGGGCGGCTCGGCGAGCACCAGCTGCCGGCGCACCAGGTCCACGGAACCGCGGGGGCTGGTCAGGGAGCGCTCGAAGGAGGAGACGAGCCAGTCGCCGTCGGCCCACCCGAGGCGGGACAGGCGCACCGCCCGGCCGGGTGGCAGGGCCCACCGCTCGGCGGCGACGGTGAAGGAGGCCTTGGACGCGGGCTGGGCGACGTCCATCTCGAAGTTGATGGGGGACAGCACGACGTCGGAGTCCTCGCTGAGCGCGAGCGGCTGGGACAGGCCTGCCAGCCACTCGTCGGAGCCGACGAGGACCTGCCAGCCGTCGGAGAAGCAGCGCCAGCCGACGTCGCCGGCCAGCTGCTTGAGCAGCTCCCAGGAGGAGCCGTCCTGCTCGCGCTTGACCTCGCTGTTGACGACGCCGCGGGCGGCGGGGTCGACGCTGACACGCACCCCGGCCTCGCTGCACAGACGCTGGGCGATCTGCGCGCGGGTGGAGGTGGAGGCGGGGATGAGCAGGGGCCCGCGGGGGCGCTTCATCTGCACGGTGACGGCGTCCTCGAAGGTGAGGACGACCACGTTGTCGCGCTTGGCGACGGCGACCAGCTCGAAGCGCAGGCCGGACACGTCGGCGTAGGCCTTGCCGGCGATGCTGCGGCTGGTGATGAGCAGGCGCCGGTAGTCGGCCACCTCGAGGGTGAGGGTGGAGCCGCCGTCGACCTTGCGGTCCAGCCGTGGCGGGGAGCTGATCGCCTCGGTCAGGTCGGAGGCGTAGTCGGCGCCGACCAGGCGCAGGCCGGTCAGGTCGAGGTCGGCGAGCACGTGCCCTCCCGGTGAGGTCAGGGCAGCTTGAGGACCTGCCCGGGACGGATGCTGCGGGGGTCGCGGACCCCGTTGAGGTTGGCGATGTCCGGCCAGCGCGAGGCCGCACCCAGCAGGCGGGCGGCGATCCCGGACAGGGTGTCGCCGGCCACGACGGTGTAGGTGCGGGCCGGGCCGGGCGCGGGGGCGCCCTGCCGGTCGGCGGCTTCCCGGGCGGGGGAGGTGGCGGCGGCCTTGGTGGAGTTGGTGATGACGTCGTGGGCGACGTGCTGGGCCAGGGCCACCTCGTAGGTGTTCAGGCACACGCGCCCGTCGGAGTCCCGCCGCCACGGCGCGCCGGGGGTGATGGACTCGATGACCCACAGGTCGCCCGGGCCGATGCCGTACAGGGGCCCGGACAGGCGCACCAGCGGCGGCGGGGTCCGCGCGCCGGGCGGGATGGCCAGGTGGTGCAGCTTGACCGTCTCGGCGGTGATGTCGGCCAGCTCGTCGCCGCGCAGCTCTCCGGCGAACAGGCACGTGAAGCTCTGGCGCTGGATGCCGTAGCCGGTCCACTCCAGGTAGCTCTGCCGGCGGGGCCGGGCGACCTCGTCCCACGTGGAGTTCGGCGGGCTGAGCCGGGCCGCGCCGATGAGCTCCACGGTGACCGGCGCCAGCGGGGAGTCCGCCGGCGCCAGGGTCACCGAGGTCAGCCGCTGCGGGGTGCGCTCTCGCCGTTCGACCGCCGCCATCATCCCCTCGCCATCTGCCGGTTGGCGTCGTCGTACACGGCTCGGGCGATCTCGCGGCCGTCGAGGATGACGGGCACCTCGATGCGGCGGGCGGGCAGCTGCGCGCCGGAGGGCAGCCCGTAGTCCTCCCGGGTCAGGGACAGCGGCGCGGGGTCGATCGTGGCCGGGGCCACCGCCCGCAGGAGGTTCTCGTGGCTGGTGATCTGCCCGGCGGCGCCGGCGGTGTACAGCTCGGGGCCGTTCTCACCCACGAGGTAGGTGGTGCCGCGGCGCACGGGGCCGCCGGTGGCGCGGCCGCCGCCGAACAGGCCGCTGATGCCGCTGGAGACGGTGCCGATGGCCTGGCCGAGGGCGCTGTTGCTCAGGCGGTCGCCGAGCTTCTTGACCCAGTCCCAGGCGTCGCGCAGCTTGCCGACGAAGGAGCCGATGGCCCCGGCGATGGAGTCGAACTTGCCCTTGGCGAAGTCGACGGCCATGGCGAAGCCGGCCTTGATGACGGGCACCGCGGTGCCCTTGATCCAGTCGATGGCGGAGCGGAAGGCGCCCGTGAGGGAGTCCCAGGCGCGGCGCCCGATCTCGGTCTTGGTGAAGAACCACACCAGGCCGGCGGCGAGCGCGGCGACGGCGGCGATGACCAGGCCGATGGGGTTGGCGGTCAGGGCCGCGTTCAGCAGCCAGGTGCCGGCCGCGGCGGCGCGGGTGGCGGCCGTGCTGGCGATGGTGGCCACCCGGTGCGCGACGGTGGCCGCGGTGTCGCGGATGCGCTGCAGGGTGGTGACCGGCGTGATGCCGTTGATGAGCAGCAGGGTCGTCGACATCGAGCGGTAGGACATGGCCAGCGCCAGGTTCGCGGCGGCCGTGGCGAAGGCGGCGGCCACCTCGGCGGCCTTGATGGGCAGCCCGGCGATCTGCACGAGCAGCAGGCCCTGCTGGGCGACCTTCCACGCGACGAATCCGGCGACCAGGGCCGGCATCCAGCGGATGATCGTGTCGGCGTGCTCGGAGACGAACCCGAGGACGGTGCCCAGCGCGGAGGCGGTCACCTTCAGGGCGTCCATCGGCGCGGAGCTGTCCCCGGCGGCCTGGCCGAAGGAGCGCAGCGCCTCGCCGATGCGGGAGAAGTCCACGCCGGCCAGGGCGCCGCGGACCTGGTCGAAGACCGCGGGCAGGTTCATGGCCGCCTCGCGGATGGAGAACAGGATCCCGACGACCTCGGAGTCCTCCAGCTGCCCCCAGATCGGGGTGCTGTAGTCGCCCTGGAACAGGATGGTGAACAGGCCCTGCGCCGTCTCACGGATCTTGAAGAGGGTGTCGATGACCCCGGAGTCCTCTTCGATGCCCAGCTGGCTCCACCAGCCGCCGTTGAAGTCCCCGCGCACGAAGATCTCGTAGGCGCCGCCGAGGGCCGCGGTGACCTTCCCGACGCCGTCGATGACCTTGGGCAGGGCGCCGGCCACGAGCGTGTTCGCGTCCCCGAGGATGGTCTTGACCAGCGGGATGGCCGGCTGCATGGCCTGCGCCAGTCCCATGCCGACGGTGTCCTTGAAGGTGGAGACCATGCCGGACAGGGACTCCGACTGCGCCTCCATGAGGCCGTTGAACTTCTCCAGCCCGGCGCCGGACTCCAGCGCGCCCATGAGCTGCTCGAGCTCGGTCTTGCCGAGCTTGCCGGCCTGGGCAAGTTCGGCGACGGCCTCCTTGGACTTGCCGGTCGCGGCTGCCAGCAGGTCGAACACGGGGATGCCCGCGTCGCGCAGCTGGTTCAGGTCCTCACCGGTGATGCGCTGGGCGGCGTTCATCTGCTGCAGCGCGACGGTCGCGCGCTGCACGCCCTCGGCGCCGGTGCCCATCCCGGACGTGGCGTTGCCCAGGCTGGTCATGATGGGGATGACCTTGTTCGCGTCGATCCCGGCGGAGATCAGCGAGGAGGCGGCGGTCTGCAGGCCGGGGAAGTCGAACGGCGTCTTGGCCGCGAAGTTCGACAGGTCCTGCAGGAAGGCCTGCGCCCGCTCCCCGGAGCCGAGCATGGTGGTGAACGCGATCTGCGCCTGCTCCATGTCGGCGGCCGTCTTCAGGCCGACAGCGGCACCGGCGGTGGCCAGGGTGCCCAGCCCGGTGGCCAGCAGGCCCACGCCGGTGGCGGTGGCCCGGACCCCGGAGGCGATGCCGCGCCCGGCCAGGCCGGCCAGGCCGCGGGCCGCGCCGAGCGCCGAGCGGGAGACCCGCGACAGGCGCGTGTCGACGCGCTCGACGTCGGCGGCGGTGTCGCGCAGGCCGCGCGAGACGCGGTCGCGTCCCTCCACGGCCAGCCGGATGCTGATCTCCGCCACGTCGGCACCTCCAGGTCAGGGGGTCATGGCGCGCACCAGCCGGGTCAGGTGCCGCGCCAGCGGGCGGACGGTGAGCGCTGCGGTCTGGGCCGCGCCGTAGTCCAGCTCGGCCTTGGCCCGCCGGTTGGTCAGCTCCTGCGCGCGGGTGATGACCGCGGCGGCGATCTGGAACCGGACGGGGTCCAAGGCGAGCAGGGCCAGGGGGTCGGCCCAGCCGAGGGAGAGGGCGACCGCGGCCGTCTCGACGGCCGGGTCGCCGCTCAGTTTCCCGGCAGCGCCTCGATGACCTCGATCTCCCCGCCGGTGGCGAACTCCTGCAGGTGCGCGGAGACCAGGAGGACGTCGACGTCGGTGTACAGGTAGCCGACGATGTCGCTGCCCTGCTCGGGCACGTCCTTGCCCAGCAGCTCGCACAGGCGCGCGTCGAAGGTGGGCGCGTCGCCGTCGGGGTCGGCGGAGACCAGCTGGCCGGCGTCGTCGCGCAGGTAGATGCCGGTGCAGGTGGAGGCCATGAGTTTCTTGGCGAAGGCCACGTTGGCCTTGGCGGTCCGCTCGGTGTTGCCCGACTGCTGCGCCTTCTGCACGGGCCCGGACAGGCGCGCGAGCTCCTTCTGATCGGCGGCGCGGTAGCGCACGACGACGTTGGTCTCCGGGATGGACAGGCCCACCTCGCGGGTGCGCACGCGCCGCTCGGCGGCGGCGAGCAGCCCGGCCATCGGGGAGTGGGGGTGCTCGTGGGTCACTGCACGTCCTCCACGGTCATGGTGACCTCGAAGACGGAGGTGTCGGTGCCGTTGGAGTCGCTGTCGGGCGGGGTGCACCCGGCGAAGCGGCCGCGGTAGACGGTGGGCTGGCGGCGGGGGTCGCGCACGCCGTCGACGCCCAGGGGGTAGACGGTGACCGTCATCGCCCGCGAGATCGGGTCGGTGAGCATGCGCCGCTCCAGGGCGGGGTCGTCCCCGGCCAGCCGGCTGATGGTCAGGTCGTCGTAGGTGGCCTGGGAGGGCTGCGCGACGCGACCGCCCATGCCGCCGCGGCGGTAGGTCTGGTTGTCGTGGGTCTTGCCGCCGCCGGAGTGCGAGTCCCACGTGCCGGCGGGGCGGCCGTCGTAGGAGACGACGACCTGGTAGTTGTCCTGGCTGGCCATCAGGCCACCTCCTCCGTGAGCGCGCCGGGCTGCTGCACGACGACGTCGAAGACGAGCCGCTCGGCGTACTTGCTGAACGCGGCCTCGATGGACACGCGCACCAGGCCGGCGGCGGCGTCGGCGGGCGAGTCGGAGACGACGACCCGGTAGCTGGAGCCGTTGGTGCCGTAGAGGGCGTCGGAGGCCTCCAGCTGCGCGAGCAGCGACACGACGGCGGCCTCGATCTCGTTGGCCAGCTGCCCGCGCGCGTCGATGGTGCGGAAGAGGAACTCGTCGAGGACGCCGGCGGCGCCGTTGCCGATCTGCATGGCCAGGCGCCCGAACTGCAGCTGCGTCCAGCGGCTGTCCGCGCTCAGGGAGCGCCAGTTGCCGAGCAGGACCTGCCCGGGGCGGCGCACGAGCGGGTTGATGCCGTTGTCGGCCAGGACGTCCTGCTGGGCGTCGGTGAACGTCAGGGAGACGTTGGTGGCCAGGCGCGAGATGCCGGCGCCGTTCTGGCTGCCGGCGGGCACACCGCCGGCGTGGCCGAGGAGGCCGTCGCGGCGGCCGACGAGGCCGGCGACGATGACCGAGCCGGGGATCTGCCGGTCGACGCCGGCGGTGCCCACGGCGCTGACCCACCCGGCGATGAGGCCGGCGCGCACGGCGCCGGGCTTGGCCTCCTGCGCAGCGGCGAAGGCGGTGAGCTCGGCGACGGTGGAGTCCACGTCGCCGTCCAGGAGCACGCAGCGGTTCGTGGCGTCGGCGTGCGCGAGGAGGGCGTCGTGGGCGTTCTGGGAGGCGACGCCGGGGATGATGACCTGCCCGATGCCGTAGGTGGCGACGTCGGCCTTGGCCAGGGCGTTGGCCCACACCGACACCTGCGCGCCGGCGGCGTCCAGGGCGGCGATGTCGGCGCGCACGGCGATGACCTCAGGGGATCCCTCGGCAAGCGCGTCGGCGACGTACTGCGCGTAGGGCTGGGGGATGCCGGCGTCCGTGGCCTCGGTCGCCGCGCGGCAGCGGACCGGGTTCTGCGGGCCCGTGGTGCCGGGCCAGATGAGGAACGTGCGGCCGGTGTCGGAGTCGATGCCGCGCCGCGGCGGTGCCGCTGCGACGGAGACGACCACCTGGGGGCGAGGCATGGCCTACTCCTTCGGGGTGACGGTGGTGGAGTGCTGCGTGAGGACCGGCAGAGACGCGCCGGGGGGCTCGGTGAGGGCCGGAGGGTCGGCCAGGGGCGCGGTGACGTTGAGGAACACGCGGCCGCCGCCCAGGGTCAGGCCGTGGTCGGGGTCGGTGAGGTCGGTGTAGTCCTCGCGGACCAGGCGCCAGTCGGTGCGGACGGCCGCGCGCAGGCAGTCGCGCAGAGCCGCGACGTAGCCGTGCACGGCGGTGGTGGTCTCGTCGTAGCCGTAGCTCTGCACCCACACGGCGACCACGACCGGCCAGGTGGCCTCCAGCACGCGGCCGCGGCGCTGGAACTCGCCGCTCGTGCCGTTGGTGGCCACGGCCACGGCCGGGTAGGAGACGGTGTCCATCCGGTCGGGGTCGGGCAGCGTGCGCCACAGGGCGGGCAGCGGGAGGTCGGGCGGCAGGAAGGCGCTCAGGTGGACCTCGAGGTGGTCCTTGACCGGCTCGAGGACGTCGCTGGCGGTGGTGGCCATCACGAGCCTCCGGTCAGGTGCCGTGCGAGGACCTCGGCGACGTCACGGCGCACCCGCCACTCGTCGACCCGGGCGGGGTCGCGGGCGGGCATGCCGCGGGCCCCGGCGGCCAGGTACTCGGCGTAGGGGACCGTCGTCTCGATCTCCACGGACCCGGCGCCCTCGCGGGTGCGGGTGTAGGAGGTGCCGCGGGTCAGGGAGTCCCGCAGCCGCCCGCTCTTGACCAGGGTGAGGCCGCCGGCCTTCTCGCTGCGTGGCCACCCGGCGCCGGTGGCGAACTGCCGGGCCGAGGCGCGCTGCAGGACGTCCAGGACGTCCTCGGCGACCGGGCGCAGGTCCTCGGCGTCACGAGCGCGCTCGAGCAGCTCCTGCCCGGCCTGCTCGGCGTCGGAGGTGAGGTGCAGGCGCAGCATGCCGCTCACCTCCTCGGCTGGTCAGTAGGCCCGGCCCGTGCGGGTGTCGGGCCACGCGGTGGCGGGCGGGAAGGAGAACCGGGGCCGGGCTGCGGGCCCGCCGCCGGGGCTGCCCGCGGCGCCGGCCAGCTCGGCCTTGACGGCCAGGTAGTTCGCGCGCAGGGCCTCCGCGCGCGACTCGGCCCCGTTCTGCTGGGAGGGGAACAGGGACCGCTCCAGGGCGGCCGCGGTGCCGAGCGCGACGCACCAGGCGGCGCGCTCGGCCTTCTCCAGCGGCGGGGGGTCGCCGACGACGGCGGCGACCTCGGTGATGATGCCGGCGGCCAGCGTGTCGACCAGCTCGGGACGCCCGGTCAGGGCCTGCGGCGGCCGCTCGATGAGCAGCGCCTGCACCTGCTTCAGGTCGAAGAGGTCCTTCAGGCGCTGGGGGGCGTCACCGGTCTGGTCGCTCACGTCAGCCCCCGTACTCGGCGAGGATCTCGTCCTTGCTCAGCGCCTCGACGGTGGCCCGGTCGGCGCCGAGCGCGACCGCGTAGGCGACCCACTCGTCCTTGGAGGCGACCCGCCGCGGGCGGGCCGCGGAGGCCGTCTGCGGGGCCGGCCCCGCCACGGGCTCGGGCAGGACCGGCACGAAGGCCTCGCCGTCGACGGCGACCAGGCCGAGGTCGGCCAGGCGCTGCACCTCGGCGGCCGGGACCCCGTCGTGCAGGAGCGCGCCGCGGTAGAAGTACGCCGGGGTGCCGTCCTCCAGGACGGCCACCGCGGCGCCGGCGGTGACGACGGCGGCCATCAGGCGCCGACCCCGGTGATGACGCGGGCGGCGCCCGGGGAGGCGACGACCGGCACGGTGACGCGGCGGGCGCGGACCCGGTACTGGTCGTTGCGGTCGTCGCGGATGGTCTTGACCTCGACGCTGGAGCCGTTGCCGGCCCGCACGTAGCCGGGACCGCCGAGGTTCTCGTCGGCCATGCCGCCCAGCTGGGTGGAGTCCACGACGAAGGCCGTGTTGGCGCCGGTCGGCAGGTTCGGCGTCGGCAGCCAGCGCAGGCCGGCGATGACGGGGAACTGCGCGGTGACGACGGTGCCGTTGGCGGACTCGCGCGGCAGGTAGCCGGCGTCGAGGAACGTGGCCATGGCCAGCGCGAACGCGGTGTCGGACACGACGACCGTGTCGGCCTCGTAGCCGAGGTTGAGGTCCCGGATCCGCGCCTGCGCGGTGACGACGTCCAGGAACAGCTGCTTGGCCGTAGCGGTGGCCCACGGCGCGGCGGCCGCCTGGGTGGCGGTCACGCGCGAGGCGATGACGCCGAGCGCGACGGAGTCGACCGTTCGAACGTTGGTGTTCACCAGCTTGGTCAGCGCCCGGTTGACGGGGTCGATGCCCTGCCGGGCGATCGACTCGTCGGTGATCTCGGCGTCCTCGCCCCACTTCGCGGTGCGCACCAACGTGGCGGGCCCGGTGCTGAGGGTGGTCAGCGGGTACTCGCCGCCGGGGCTGACCTCCTGCGGGTTGCGGTCGGCGAACTGCGTCTCCTCGCCCTCGACCAGCACCGCGCCGCCGGAGACGACGTAGCGGCCGGTCAGCAGGGTGTCCGCGATGTAGCGGTTGAGGGCCAGGTCGGCGATCCGGCGCGCGATGAGCGTCGGGTTCGCCAGGAACCGGTTGATGGTGATGTTGTCGCCGCTGACGGTGGGCGGCGGCGCGGGGTAGGTGATGCCCACGGGGATCGTCCTTCCTGGGGTCGCCGCGTCAGCGGGCGAGCTTGACCTGCACCGGCTGCCCGGCGGCAGCGGTGGTGAGCGCGACGCCGACGATCTGCGAGGCGTCGGTGCCGGCGCCGAAGTCGGCGACCTGGCCGTTGGCGGCGGCGGCCACGCGGGCGCCGGCGGTGATGGCGCCGGAGGCGGTGAGCAGCTGCACCCCGCCGGAGTGCACGGTGACGCGCTGGCCGGTGCCGGCGTCGAAGGCGGCCACGCCGATCCACGCGCCGGAGGCGGCGGTGGAGGGGGCGACGGTGCCGGCGCCGGAGACGACGAGCAGCTGCCCGCCGGTGACGGCCGCGGAGGTCGTCAGCGGCAGCGCGGTGCCCGGCTTGAACAGGGGGACGTAGTCGGCCACGGGTCAGCCCTCCTTGGGGGTGTCGCCGAACAGCTGGCGGTAGGTGTCGTCCTCGGTACTGGCCTGGTTGCGCACCTGGGTGCCGGAGTCGCCAAGCTCCTCCAGCGGGACCAGGCCGGGGGCCAGGCTGGCCAGGACCTGCTCGGCGCCGGGGTCGGCGGCCAGCTGGTTCAGCCAGTGCTCGCGGCGCGCGGGCGGGATGCGCCCGTCCTGCACGGCGGAGTCGACGATCGCGGCGCGCTCCTGCTCCAGCTGCCGGTTGCGGGCCTCGCGGCCGGCGGCGGCGTCGGTGCGCAGCGCGTTCAGGGTGGCCTGGTCGACCAGGGCCATGCCCTCGGGGACGGTCGGCGTGGTCGGGGTGGGCTGCGGCGCCGGCGCGGTGACCTTGTCCTCCAGCGCGGCGAGGATGGTGCCCTCGTCCGCGTCAGAGGGGACACCGGCGAACTCCCGCAGAGCGGTCATCTGCTCGTCGCTGAAGGCCACGGCAGTGCTCCTCTCGCTGGTCTGGGTGTTCCTGCTACCGGACGCGGACGCGACCGGGGTTCGGGGGGCCGGGGCGTGGGCGCGGCCGGCGTGCGCGAAGACGGACAGGTCGAACGCGGCCTTGGCCGGCGCGTCCTCGTCGTCCTCGCGCTTGGTCTCGACGCGGTCGGCCAGGCCGGCCTCGACGGCCTCCTCGGCGCTGAACCACGTCTCGGCGAGCATCACGTCGCGCCAGTCGGCCACGGTGCCGCCGGCCTTGTCGGCGTACATGGACGCGATGTTGTTGCTGATGCGGTCCAGGTCGTCGGCCAGCTTGCGCATGTCCGCGGCGTTGCCGATGGCCATGCCCCAGGCGTCGTGGATCATCAGCTCGCTGTTGCGGGCCATGACGACCTCGTCGGCGGAGCCGGCGACGATGAAGCTGGCGGCGGAGGCGGCCAGGCCGTCGACGGTGGCCACCACGCGCGCGGGGTGCTGGCGCAGGGCGTTGGTGATGGCGATGCCGTCGAAGACGTCCCCGCCGGGGGAGGAGACGTGCAGCTCGATGGTGTCGACGTCCTCGAGGGCCTGCAGGTCGCGTGCGAAGTCGCGCGCGGAGACGCCGAAGTAGCCGATCTCGTCGTACAGGTCGACGCGGGCGGTGGTGCTACCGGGCTGCACCGCCATGCGGTAGCCGCTGCCGGAGCGGTTGGAGGCGAGCGCGTGCAGGCGCTGGCGGGGGTCCATCACTGCTCGTCCTCCTCGGTCGAGGGTGGGGGCGCCGCCGGCGGAGGGGGCGCCGGCGGCGCGTCAGCGGGGCGCGGGGGCAGGCCGTGCATCTGGCGCACGGCGGCCTCCAGCTCCGGGTCGCTGGTCAGGGCGCCGGCGTCCAGCAGCGTCTTGAGCGCTGTGGCGGTGGCCAGCTGCTGGGAGCCGATGGGGTCGAACACCAGCCGCGGGGCGGGCTCGTCGTCGCCGAAGTTGATGTCGACGAGGTCCTCGATGACGTGCTGGGTGGTCACGTCGGCCACCTGCTGAGCGACCGACTGCAGCGACTGCGTGAACGTCGCCGACTGCACCGCCGCCAGCGCGTAGGAGCCGGAGCCGCCGCCGAGGTTGAGGAAGTGCGCGAGGACCGCGCGGGCGATCTGCTCGTCGTGGTAGCGGATGGCCCGCTCAGCGTCCGGCAGGGACCCGGACACCCCGAGCAGGTCCATCTTCGCGCCGAAGGGGACGGCCCCGCCGGCGGTCTCACCGGAGCGGAAGCTGGTGGCCATCTCGTGCCCGGCGTCCAGGTCGGCGTTGCCGTCGGCCGCGGTGTAGACGGGCACGCCCATGCCGTTGCGCTCGATCGTCTGCGTCCAGACCCGCAGGTTGCGGTCCTTCAGCAGCCAGTTCTTGTACGCCGGGCGCAGCAGCGACGTGCCCAGCCAGTTCCCGCCCTCGCGCTCGTGCACGTAGGCGACCAGCCGGTTCACGCTGATGCGCACCGTCGGGCTGGGCAGCCCGGCGGGGGCGTACTGCTCGATGCTGTTCAGGCCGCCGTCGGCCTCGACGTTGACCCGGGCGATGGTCTGCGGCATCCGCGGCGCCAGCTTGCGCAGCCTGCCCCGGCCGCGCTCGTCGATGCGGTACACCTGCTCGAAGAACATGTGCCCGAAGGGCAGCATCAGCTGCACCAGGTTCAGGTGCTCCAGCCAGGAGAATCGGTCGCGGGTGCGCGGGCGCGGCGGAGTCTGCTCGGCGCCGACGATCGGCAGGCCGAGGTCGTCGGCGACCAGGGCCACGACCTCGTCGCGGGCGCCGGCCGGGTCGATGCGCCAGGGGGTGGACTGCACCGGCAGCCACACGGCCCGCAGGACGCTCTTGACCTGCGCGTCCTGGCGGCGCATCTGGTCGAAGACGGCCACCGACAGCGGCCAGCGCAGCTCGGGGGTCTCCTGTGGGGCGCTCCACCAGTCCAGCGCGCCGCCGCCGGTGCCGGCGTACCCGGCCTCGCGCAGCGGTGCGGACGTCTTGGCCTGCGGTCGCAGGGCCCGGGGCTTGGGCGTGCTGGGCTGGGCCACGGACACCTCCTCGTCAGGTCAGAAGCCGGTCGTCGCCAGGGAGCCGCGCGAGACCGCCATGGGATCCACCCCGCGGACGGGGTCGCTCGTGCGCACCACGCGCGGGGGCGGTGCGGGGGCCTTGGGGGCGGGCTGCGCCTCCAGGCCGTAGCGGGCCAGGGTCACCGACACCAGGGGGGTGATGTCGTCGCCGCTGCTCTTGCGGTTCCACGCCCAGGCGTCCCCAAGGGGGCGCCGGCGGGCCGCCTTGAGCGCCTCGGCCAGCAGGGGGTCGCCGCGGTGGGCGAGGCCGTCCTGAGTGGCGTCGGCGTAGAACAGCCCGCACGCGGCGGCCATGTCGCGGCCGGAGATGCGGGCCACGTCGATGCCCTTGCGCTCGATGGAGGGGATGAGCGCGGCGGCCGGGGAGCCAGCGTCGATGACGATGGCGGCCGGGTCGTGCCGCTCGACGAGCTCGACCAGGCGGTCGACGACCCAGTCCGTTCCGGCGCCGTTCTCGACGACCTCCACGCTGGGTCGCCCCGAGCGCAGCCGGCCGGCCACGCCGATGCTGGCGCGCGGGCGGTCGCCGGGGGAGACGTCCACGGCGAGCACGACGGGGTCGAGCATCGCCGCCTCCGTCTCGGTCAGCGCGTCCCACACCTCGGGCGCGATGAGCGAGGAGGCGATGTGGCGCGGCCACATGCCCAGCCGCTCCCGGGCGAACGTCATCGGGTCCATCAGGCCCAGCTCGTCGCTGATGGTCTGCGGGCGTAGCCGCCGGCCCAGGGCCGGGTTGGTCGCCGCCCACAGCCGCCGGTCGTGGACGTTGGGCTCGACGAGGTGCCCGTCGCCGTCGACGTCCTGCTCGATGGACCACTCCAGCCAGCACAGCCGCTGGGCGCTGCCCTGCACCCCGGCGGTGCGCACGCGCGTGAAGACCTCGCCGACGCTGTTCGGGCCGGGCGGGGTGCCCATGATGATGATCTGCGGGTTCGGGCTGGCGGCAAGCGTGGGCTGCAGCGCGGCCAGCGCGTCCTCGGACAGGTCCTGCGCCTCGTCCAGGACGAGGACGTCGACGGAGAAGCCGCGGCCGCTGTTCTTGGAGCGGGCCACGAACTCCACCGACCCGCCGTTGTGCAGGACGATGGCCTCCTGGCCGTTTGTGCGGCGGATCTCCTTGACCAGCTCGGCCAGCTCGGGGAACTGGCGGGGGTTGTCGAAGAAGCTCAGCAGCCGCTGGAAGGCCTTGCGGGCGGTCTTGACCTCGTGGGCGGTGTGCAGGAACCGCTCGCCGAGCACGACCGTGCCGTACAGCTCGCGCAGCTCCAGGGCGCCGTTCTTGCCGTTCTGGCGGGGAACGGCCAGGCCGCACTGCGCGGAGGTCCACATGCCGGCCTCGTCCACGCCCAGCCAGCACTCCAGGACGAAGCGCTGCCAGGGGTCGGGCGGCAGCTGGCACTCGACGCCGAGGTCGGCGGCGTCCTCGCCGTGGGAGCGGTCAGCCGCCTCGGGTACCAGCGCGACGCGGGGGCGTTGGGCGCCCGTCAGCTTCGCGCTGGGCGAGGCGGTCGAGGAAGCTGCCACGGGGCTGCTCTCCTCCCGCGGGTGTGGGCTTGCGGGCGCCGGTCGGGGCTGCTGGTGTCACGGCGGCGAGCAGCTGGCGGAGTGTGCTCTGCTGCTGGCGGGCCTCGGCCATCACGCCGTCGACGGTCATGGTGAAGCTGCGCTGGTCCTCGGTGTCCAGCTCGAACATCGAGCGCAGGTGCATGAGCTGCAGCACGCCCTTGCCGGCGATGATGCCGTTCATCTGCTCGAGCCGGTCAGCGCAGCGGCAGGCCTCTTCGAGCACCACGCGCGCGGCAGCGTCGGTCATCGTCGAGCCGGCCAGGTCGCGCCACAGGCGCGCACCGCGCGCACCGAGGCCCTCGGGAGGCTCGAAGTGCTCGGCTGCAGCGGTTTCGGCCACGCCGGCGCCTCCGTTCAGGGCTCGGGGGGAGATTTCTTCACTGCCCCGTGAGTCTGGAACCCCGCGGCCGCTCAGAAATCTGAGCGGCC
>NZ_JBEUEI010000025.1:0-55364 GCF_041020755.1 Kineococcus terrestris
CCCCCCCCCCCCCCCCCCCCCCCCCCCCCCCCCCCCCCCCCCCCCCCCCCCCCCCCCCCCCCCCCCCCCCCCCCCCCCCCCCCCCCCCCCCCCCGCGCCACGTCTGGAGCCCCGTGCTCGCTCCCGTCCTGTTCCTGCTCGCCGGTGCCAGCGCCCTGCTGGCCGCCCTGCTGCCCCGGGTCGTCGACCGGCTGCCCCTCAACCTGCCGATGACGTTCCTCGGCGTGGGCGCCCTGCTGGGCCTCGTGCCCGGCCTGCCGCTCGTCAGCCCCGTCGACCACCCCGTCGCCACGGAGCACGTCACCGAGATCGTCGTGATCATCTCCCTGATGGGCGCCGGCCTGGCCCTGGACCGCCCCGTCGGGTGGCGGCGCTGGGCCAGCACGTGGCGGCTCATCGTCGTGGCGATGCCGCTGACCATCGGCCTCGTCGCCCTCACCGGCACCGTCCTGGCCGGGCTGCCCGTGGCCGCCGCCGTGCTGCTCGGCGCCGCCCTGGCCCCCACCGACCCCGTGCTGGCCAGCGACGTGCAGGTCGGCGAGCCCGCCGACGAGGAGGGCGCCGAGGACGAGGTGCGCTTCGCCCTGACCAGCGAGGCCGGGCTCAACGACGGCGCCGCGTTCCCCGTCGTGCACCTGGCCGTCGTCCTGGCCACCGCGGGGGCCACCGCCGGAGCGCTGGGCGGGTGGGTCCTGGAGGACGTCCTGCTGCGCACCGTCGTCGGCCTCGGCGTCGGGCTGGCCGTGGGGAACCTGCTGGGCCGGCTGTTCTTCCGCCTGCACCTGGGCGGCGGCCGCCTGGCCGATTCCGTGGAGGGGTTCACCTCCCTCGCCGTGACCTTCCTCGCCTACGGCGTGGCCGAGCTGCTGCACGGGTACGGGTTCGTGGCCGTGTTCGTGGCCGCCTGCTCCATCCGCGCGGTCGAGCGCAGCCACGACGCCCACCGCGTCGCCCACAGCTTCGTCGAGCAGGTCGAGCGGATGCTCACCGCGTGGCTGCTGCTGCTGCTGGGCGCCGCGCTCACCGACGGCCTGCTCGGCGCCCTCACCTGGCAGCTCGCGCTGGCCGGCGCGCTCCTCGTCGTCGTCGTGCGGCCCCTCGTCGGCTACCTCAGCCTCGCCGGCACCCCCACCGGTCCGCGCGAGCGCTGGGTCGTCGGCATCTACGGCGTGCGCGGCATCGGGTCGCTGTACTACCTGGCCTGGGCGCTGGAGCAGCACGACGGGTTCCCCGCCGAGCAGCTGTG
This sequence comes from Kineococcus terrestris, assembly GCF_041020755.1. Lineage (NCBI taxonomy): Bacteria > Bacillati > Actinomycetota > Actinomycetes > Kineosporiales > Kineosporiaceae > Kineococcus > Kineococcus terrestris. Next base: position 1,247 of record NZ_JBEUEI010000025.1, read on the forward strand.
GGCCACCGTCGGCTTCACCGTGGCCCTGTCCGTGCTCGTGCACGGCGTGACCGCCAAACCGGTCGTGCGCCGCCTGGACGCCCAGCGGTTCGAGCGCGCGCCCTCCGACCGGCCGCAGGACGTGGCCGGCACCCACGTCTGAGGGCGCTCAGCCGGCGGTGCCCACGCGCACCTCCGGCGGGTCCGGCGGCAGCACCACCGGGCCGGCCTCCGGCGGGCGCGGACGGTCCTCCGGGTGGGTGCGCAGCACGAGCAGCGCCACGTCGTCGTCGTGCTCGGCGGCCACCTCGGCCACCAGCGCGTCGCACAGCTCCTCGACGGTCAGCTCGTGCCGGGCCGCGACGAAGTCGCGCAGCCAGTCCAGGCCCTGCTGCAGGGGCGCGTCGCGGCGCTCGACCAGGCCGTCGGTGTAGAGCACGACCGTCGCCCCGGGTTCCAGCCGCACCCCGTGGTCGGCGCGCGGGCTGTCCGGCGCCAGGCCCAGCAGCAGGTCCGGCGGCGTGGTCAGCAGCCGCGCCGCGCCGCCCGGCTCCACGAGCACCGGCGGCGGGTGGCCGGCGCTGGACCAGCGCAGCGTGCGCACCCCGGCCGCCCGCTCCGCCGCCGTCTGCTCCACCTGCGCCAGCACCGCCGTGGCGATCGCGCCGATGCCCAGCTGCTGCATCGCGCGGTCCAGCCCGGCCAGGACGTCCGCCGGGCCGCCGGCCAGCGCCACCGCCACCCCGCGCAGGAGGTTGCGGACCTGCCCCATCGTGGCCGCGGCGTCGCGGTCGTGGCCGGCGACGTCGCCCACGACGAGGCTCGTCACGCCGGGCGGGGCGATGAAGCAGTCGTACCAGTCGCCGCCGACGCGCGCCTGCTCCGCCGCCGGCAGGTAGCGCACCCCCACCTGCAGGTGGTCCGGCTCGTAGGGGGCCGTCAGCAGGCTGCGCTGCAGGGCCTCGGAGACCTGCCGCTCCTGCTCGGCGGCGCGGATGCGCGCCAGCGTCTGCGCGCACTGCGCGGCGAACGCCGACAGCAGCTCCACGTCGCGGTCGCTGAACTCCTGCTGCTCGCGCCAGCCGACCGTCAGCGAGCCCAGAGTGCGCTCGGCCGCGCGCAGCGGCAGCGCCACCCACGTCACCAGCCCCGTCTCGGCGACGACGCGCTCGACCTCCGGCGAGAGCGGGGCCTCCGCGCGGGCGTCGGGGACGACGACGGGCGAGCCCGTGGCCGCGGCCACCGACGGCGGCAGCGGCGAGTCCAGCGGCACCGTGCGCCGCTGCCCGCCCCAGCGGCGCAGCGAGCGCGTCAGGGTCAGCTCCAGGCCGTCGCCGGTCACCACGCCCACCGCGCCGCCGTCGGCGCCCAGCACGTCCAGCCCCCGCACGACCGTCTCCGTCAGCTCCGGCAGCGTGGAGGCCGCCGTCAGGTGCACCGCCACCCGCGCCAGGCCCGCCAGCCGGCGGTTCGCCGCCGCCTCGGCCGTCAGGGCGTCGCGCAGCCGCCGGCCCTGCGCGTGCAGGTCGCCCTCCAGCTGCTCCACGGCCCGCTCCGCGTACGGGGAGACGGGCTCACCGCCCTGCGCGCGCACCCACGCGGTGACGTCCTCCACGCGGTGCAGCAGGTACGCCACCTCGCCGTCCGGGCCGCGCACGGGCGCGTTGACCGGGCTCCACCAGCGCACCTCGAAACCCGCCCCGTCGGCGACGGCGATGTCGTAGCGCTGCAGCGGCATGACGTCCGGCTCGCCCGTCTCCAGCACGCGGCGCAGCGAGGCGGCCAGGTTGCCGGCGCCCCGGGAGCCGGGGTCGTCGGGGTTGTCCGGGTACACCTCGAACAGCGGGCGGCCCACGACCAGCTCGCGCGGGTGGCCGGTGGCCAGCTCGCGGGCGCGGTTGACGGCCACGACCCGCAGGTCGCGGTCCAGCACCAGGTACGGCGTGGGCAGGTCCTCGAAGACGGCCGCGAAGTCGACGCCCGCCCCGGCACGGGTGCCAGCGCGGGTCCCTGCGTCGGTCCTCGTCACGGCGGTGCTGCTCCTGGACGTCCGGACGGCGCACGCCCGGCGTGCTCGGTCCTGCTGATCGTAGGCGGCGCACCGGCCGGGCGGAGGACGCATGAGCGTCGCCGTCCGCGGGTAGGCCGATCCCGAGCGCCCGCCGCCGGCGGGCCGCACGACCCCGAGGAGGACCACCCGTGACCGGACGCCAGACCCTCATCCGCTCGTTGCACGACGTCGGCCTCGCCGCCTGGTTCGGCGGCTCGCTGTTCGGCGCCGTCGGCCTCAACGGCGCCTCCGCCGTCGTGCGCGACCCCCGCGACCGCACGAAGGTCGCCGCCGCCGGCTGGGCGCGCTGGGCCCCCGTCAACGCCGCCGCCCTGACCGCGCACGCCATCGGCGGCGTCGGGCTGATCGTGGGCAACAAGGGTCGCGTCCTGGGGCAGAGCGGTACCCGCGGCAACACCGTGCTCAAGGCGGCGCTGACCGTCGTCGCGATGGGCGTCACCGGCTACTCCGGCCTCAAGGGCGCCCAGCTGGGCAAGGACGCCGACGCGCCCGCCGCCAGCGGCGTCGACCCGGACGCCCGCACGCCGGAGGACGTCGCCGAGTCGCAGCGCAAGCTGAAGGCGCTGCAGTGGGCGATCCCGGCCCTGACCGGGGTGCTGCTGGTGATGACCGCCCAGCAGGGCGAGCAGCAGAAGGTCTCGCAGGTCGTCAAGGGCTTCCTGCCCGGCGTGCGCTGACCCCCTCCCCCCACCACCGCCCCCTCCCCCACCACCCCCGCGGTGATCGTGGATGGGTGAACGCTCACCCGTCCATGATCACGGCGGGAGGACGAGGTGGGGACGGGAGGGTTGGTCCGGGCGGGTGACACGGGGCGCGCGGGTGCAACGCGGCACCCGGCGCGCGCGATGAGCAGGACGTGACGCAGACACGAGCCCTCGCCGCCTGGTGGGCCGGCCTGGACGAGGGCCGGCGCGCCACCGCACTGGACCTCCAACCCGGCCAGCACCTGCCCGCCGACCTGGCGGACACCCTCGTCCAGCACGGCGTGCGCGTGCCCACGGCCTGCGTCGTCTGGGACGCCGCCGGCGTGCAGCTGCGCCGCACCCTGCACGTGCAGCCCGGCGCCCTCACCGACTTCCTCGCCGGCGTGCGCGCCTGGAGCTGCGCCGCCGCCTGAAACCCGTCCCGCGGTGATCATGGACGGGTGGACCCTCACCCGTCCATGATCACGGCGGGGTCAGGTCAGGGTGTTCTTGACCTTGCGCACCACGTTCTCGACGGTCTGCGCCCGCGCGCCGGCGGCGTTCCCCGGCTTGGCCGGCCCGGCGTTGCCGTCGTAGGTGACGAACTGCAGCGGGTCCGGCGCCGGCAGCGTGCCGTCGTCCTCCGTGAGCGGCCGCAGCGGCTCGACCCGGAACGGCTCGCCGTCGATCACGCTCTCGCCCGTCGCCCACAGGCCCTGCCCCGCCGCGCTGTCGTCCTGCGCGGTGTAGAACACGTGCGCCGCGTCGTCGTCCTCCAGGTCCGCGTTCGAGCGCTCGATCACGCCCTCGACGAAACCGTCCTCGATGAGCATCTGGATGCCGAGCATCCACTGCTGCTGGTGGTAGGTGTCGCGGGCCAGGTTGAAGGCCAGCATGTCCTTGACGCCGCGGTCGTCGGTCATGTTCGCGATGCGGCTGGTCATCAGGCGGCTCTGGCCCTCGGCGGCCGCGTTGGAGCGGAAGTCCGTCAGCAGGTTCCCGCTGGCGACGATGTAGCCGGCGTTCCAGGGGTTGCCCAGGCTGTCCGTGGGGCGCGCGCCGCCGCCGGAGACGATGGCGTGCTGCGGGTTCTGCCCGCCGATCACGGCCGCCAGCACGGGGTTGGTGGCCACGGCCTTCTCGGTCACCTCGCCGGGCGCGCCCTCCAGCAGGCGCGCCAGCATGACGGTGAGCATCTCGACGTGCGAGATCTCCTCCGTCCCGATGTCCATGATCATGTCCTTGTACTTGCCGGGGACGCGGCAGTTCCAGCCCTGGAACAGGTACTGCATCATCACGGTCATCTCGCCGAACTGCCCGCCCAGGATCTCCTGGAACTTCATGGCGAACAGCGCGTCGGGCTTCTCGGGCTTCGCGGTGAACTGCAGCTCTCGGGTGTAGCGGTACACGATCTCGCCTCCGGTGGTTTCGTCAGGACGTCCTGTTCCCGGGAGCGGCGCGCGGACGGCACTGCCCCGCACGGCGGTCCACCGGGGGCCTGGGCTCGACCACGCCCGACGCTAGGCGCGGAGCGGGCGGTCCGCACCCGGGGAACGGCCCGGTCGCGGGCCTTGTTGCGGAGGGCGGGGGGCGGACCTAGCGTTCCCGGCAGGTCGACACCAGGCCAGCACCAGCGCAGCACCGCGCACCCACCTCCCGTCGGAGAGACCGATGACCCCCGCAGCCCGCACCGCGGGCACGCCCTCAGGACCGGCCCGCGGGCCGGACCTTGTGCGTGCCGTCGCAGAACGGCGCACTGCCCGTCCTGCCGCAGCGGCACAGGGCGATCGTGCGCCGCTCGCGCGGGACGTCCACGCCGTCGGCGTCGAGGACGACGGCCGGCCCGCGCACCAGCAGCGGACCGTCCGGGCAGACGGTGATGGTCACCTCGGCGGGAGGCGTCGCCGGGACCTCCCGGCCGTCGTCGGTGGGAGCGGCGTCGCGGAGCCGGTCGGCTCGGGTGTCGGTCACACGACCGCTCTACCCGCTGCGGCGCGGTTCCACCAGCGCGCCGCCCCGAGGCGACCCGGAGGTCCCGTGACCACGCAGCTCGAGCCCACGACCACCGCACCCGGCACCGACGACGGGCGCATGCCGCTGCCGGCCCCGCGCGGCCGGCTCAGCGCCGCGCTGCTGGCCCACCTCGTCGAGCCCGGCTCGGCCGGGACGGCGCAGGACCTCCTCGACCTGGCGCGCGCCGCCGCGAGCACCGCCGACGTCCTGCGCGACGAGGACGTGCAGCTGTCCCTGACCGTCCTGTACGAGCTGTCCTACCGCGGCCTGGCCGGGGTCGACGACGCCCTCGAGTGGGACCTGGACCTGCTGCGCGTGCGCCAGACGCTCGAGGAGCCGTTCGAGCGGGCCGTCCGCGAGCTCGTCGACGTCCCCGCCGCCGAGCCCGGCGACGTCGCCGAGACCCTGTTCCGGATGGCCGCCGAGGACGACGGCCCCGGCCTGTCCCGGTACCTGGCCCGCCGGGCGGACCTGGAGCAGTACCGCGAGTTCCTCACCCACCGCTCCGTGTACCACCTCAAGGAGGCCGACCCCCACACGTGGGCGATCCCCCGGCTGGCCGGCCCCGTCAAGGCCGCGCTCGTGGAGGTGCAGTCCGACGAGTACGGCGGCGGCCGCGCCGACCGCATGCACGCCGCCCTGTTCGCCCGCACCATGCGCGCCCTCGGCCTCGACGACACCTACGGCGCCCTCGTCGACCGGGTCCCCGCGATCACCCTGGCCAGCACGAACGCCATGTCGATGTTCGGGCTGCACCGGCGCCTGCGCGCCGCCGTCGTCGGCCACCTGGCGGTGTTCGAGATGACGTCCTCGATCCCCAACCGGTTCTACGGCAACGGGCTGCGGCGCCTCGGGTTCGACGCCGACGCCACCTGGTTCTTCGACGAGCACGTCGAGGCCGACGCCGTCCACGAGCAGATCGCCGGGCGCGACCTCGCCGGCGGGCTGGCCCGCCGCGAACCCCACCTGACCGGTGACGTCCTGTTCGGCGCCGCGGCCTGCCTGGCCCTCGACGGACTGGTCGCCGCGCACGTCCTGGAGCGCTGGGAGGAGGGGCGCAGCTCGCTGCGCGACCCCGCGTGACAGCCGGCCCGGAGGCGGTCGCCCACCGCGCGGTCCCCGTCCGCGGCGCCCAGCGCCTCGACGGCGAGTACGTGCTGCCGGTGCGCTGGTCCGGGCGCCCCGGGCACGAGCTCGAGGAGCTGGCCGCGTACCTGCGGGGGCTGTCCGGGCAGCTGCACGTGACCGTCGTCGACGGCTCGGCGCCGGAGGAGTTCGCCCGGCACGCCGCCGCGCTCGGCGGCACCGGCGTCCGCCACGTGCCGCCGGAGCCGTGGCCCGGGCGCAACCGCAAGGTCGCCGGCGTGGTCACCGGGGTGCGGGCCGCCCGCTCGGAGTTCGTCGTCGTCGCCGACGACGACGTCCGCTACGGCCCCGGCGAGCTGCGCGACGTCCTGGAGGCGCTGCAGGACGCCGACGTCGTCGTCCCGCACAACGTCTTCGCACCGGTGCCGTGGCACGCGCGCTGGGACACCGCGCGCGTCCTGCTGAACCGCGCCACGTGGGGCGACTCCCCCGGGACCCTGGGGGTGCGGCGCAGCCTGTTCACCGCGATGGGCGGCTACGACGGCGACGTCCTGTACGAGAACCTGCAGCTGCTGCGCACCGCACGGGCCGCCGGCGGGCGCGTGGTGAGCGCGCCGTGGGTGTACGTGCGTCGGCTGCCCCCGACGGCGGCGCACTTCCGCTCCCAGCGGGTGCGGCAGGCCTACGACGACTTCGCCCAGCCGGCGCGGCTGCTCGTGGAGGCGAGCTGGCTGCCGCTGCTCGTGCTGGGGGCGCTGCGGCCCAAGCTGTTCGGGCTGCCGGCGGCCTCGCTGCTGGCCGGGTCCGTCGCGGTCGCCGAGGCGGGCCGGCGGCGCGCCCGCGGCACCCGCCACTTCCCCGCCGACGGTGCGCTGTGGGCGCCGCTGTGGGTGCTGGAGCGCTCGGTGTGCGTGTGGCTGGCGATCGGCGCCCGCGCCCGCGGCGGGGTGCGCTACTGCGGCGAGCGGCTGCCGCGCGCGGGGCGGCGACCGCGGCCGCGGGTGACCGGCTGGCGGGAGGGCTCGTGAGCGCCCGCGTGGCCGCGACCGGCAGCTGGACGGCCGACGACGGCGCGCGCCTGCCCGCCGGGGAGGTCCACGCCTGGGAGCCGGGGCAGAACCAGACGCTGTGCGGCGTCCCGCTGCACCGCGCGGGGCTGCGCCGGTTCGCCGGGGTGGCGTTCACGGACGTCGACCCGGCCACCGGCGGCAGCGCCGACGCCGTGCGGGAGGTGTGCCCGCGCTGCCTGGCCGCCACGGGCGCCTCCCGCCGCGGCCGGCACCCGCGCTGGCAGCGCACCGACCCCCGCCCCTGACCCCCCTCCCCCACCGTGATCACGGAGGGGGCGGCGCGGGGAGGGGCGGTCTAGCGGCGTCAGCCGCGGGGCTGGGAGGGGTTCGTGGGATCGCCGTGCGAGGGCGGGTTGACCGGCGGCGCGTCCGTGTCGCCGACCTTGCGCCCGGCCGGCGGCGGAGCGCCCTCCGGCTGCAGGCCCGCCGGGTCCCCGCCCGAGGGCTCGGCCCCGGACGCCAGCTGCGCGGCGCGCTGGCGCAGCACCGTCAGCACCGGCTCGCGGGCGCCGTGCTGCTCCTCGTAGGCGATGATCTGCGCCAGCTGGCCGGCGTCCAGCGCGCGGGCCCGGTCGGCCAGCGCCGCGGTGGGCAGGTGGTCGTAGTCGGGCACGGCCAGGTGGCTGCGGTCGTCGGTCACGGTTCCTCCGTCGTCCTCGTCGGGTCCCGGGGACCGGGTCCGCCGGGCAGGCGCGATCCTCCACCTCCGGCCACGGTAGGAGGGACGGCGGCGCCGGGCGAGCCGGGCGGGCGCGACTACGCTCGCCGCATGAGGACTCGCGACGTCGTCGTCGTCGGCGCCAGCGCCGGGGGCGTCGAGGCGCTGCGCGCCCTCGTCGCCGGACTGCCCGAGGACCTGCCCGCCGCCGTCCTCGTCGTCCTGCACGTCCCGCCGACCGGCGCGAACGCGCTGCCGGCGATCCTCGACCGCTCCGGGCCGCTGCCGGTGCGCACGGCCCGCTCGGGCGACGCCCTGGAGCGCGGGCAGGTGCTCGTCGCCCGGCCCGACCGGCACCTGTTCGTCGCCGACGGCCACGTCCTGCTGACAGCCGGCCCGCGCGAGAACGGGCACCGCCCGGCCGTGGACGTCCTGTTCCGCTCCGCGGCGCGCGCGCTGGGCCCGCGGGCGGTCGGCGTCGTCCTGTCCGGGAACCTCGACGACGGCGCGGCCGGGCTGCTGGCCCTGCGCGCCGCGGGCGGCACGGGTGTCGTGCAGGAGCCCGCGGACGCCCTCTACCCGGGGATGCCGGCAGCCGCGATCGCCGCGGGCGAGCCCGAGCACGTGGTCCCCCTCGCCGACGTGGCCGCCACGGTCTCGCGCCTGGTGGGCCAGCCGGTCGGCGACCACCCGGCCGGCACCGACCCCCTGCTGCGGGAGGAGACCGACGTGGCGCGCTCGGCGGCGAACCCCGGCGCCGGCGACGACCACGCCGGTGCGCCGTCCGGCTACACCTGCCCGGACTGCAACGGGTCCCTGTACCGGATCGAGGACCACGGCATGCTGCGGTTCCGCTGCCGGGTGGGGCACGCCTGGTCGCCGGAGAGCCTGCGCACGCAGCAGTCCGTGTCCACCGAGGGCGCGCTGTGGATGGCCGTGCGCAGCCTGGAGGAGCGCGCCGCGCTGCACCGGGAGATGGGCCGGCGCGCCCGCGACGCCGGGCACGGGCTGACGGCGCAGCGGTTCTCCGAGCGCGCGGCCGAGAACGCCGCGGCGGCCCTCGCGCTGCACCGGCTGCTCGCCGAGCCGGGCGACGCGGCGGACGACGAGGACGGGGAGCGGGACGTGCGGGACGCGGAGGTGGTCCGGTGAGCGAGCACGACGGGACCGTGGACGGGGCGGTCGACGGGTTCGGCGACGGCGCCCTCGAGGAGGTCGAGGAGGGTCCGGCCGTCGTCCCGGACGGTTTCGAGGACCTGCTGGAGCTGCTCAAGGAGTCCCGGGGGTTCGACTTCACCGGGTACAAGCGGCCCAGCCTCGTGCGGCGGGTGCAGCGGCGCATGGCCGACGTGGGGATCGAGTCCTTCGGCGACTACCGCGACCTGCTCGAGGTGGACGGCGACGAGTTCACCGCCCTGTTCAACACCATCCTCATCAACGTCACGTCGTTCTTCCGCGACCCCGACGCGTGGGACCGGTTGCGCACCGACCTGCTGCCGGAACTGCTGGCCCGCCGTCCCGAGGGACCGCTGCGCGCGTGGAGCGCCGGCTGCGCGTCCGGGCAGGAGGCGTACAGCCTGGCGATCTGCCTGGCGGAGCTGCTCGGTCCCGAGGAGTTCCGCGCCCGCGTGAAGATCTACGCCACGGACGTCGACGAGGACGCCCTGGCCCACGCCCGCACCGCCACCTACTCCGAGCGGGAGGTGCGCAGCCTGCCGCCGGACCTGCTGTCGCGGTACTTCGAGACCAGCGGCAGCCGGTGGACGTTCCGGCCGGACCTGCGCCGCTCGGTCATCTTCGGCCGCGCGGACCTGGTGCAGGACGCGCCGATCTCCCACGTGGACCTGCTGCTGTGCCGCAACACCCTGATGTACCTGAACGCCGAGACCCAGGCGCGGATCGCCGAGCGGCTGCACTACTCGCTGAACCCCGAGGGCACCCTGTTCCTCGGCAAGGCGGAGATGCTGCTGAGCCAGAGCGCGCTGTTCACGCCGATCGACCTGAAGAACCGGCTGTTCCGCCGCGTCGGCCCCTCGCGGGCGCCGCTGCGGGTGACGGCCGCCGCGCCGCTGCCGGTCTCCGCGGGCGCCGACGTCCCCGCGGCGCTGCGCGCCGAGGCCATCGCCGCCAGCCCCGTCGCGCAGATCGTGCTGGACGCCACCGGGCGCGTCGTGCTGACCAACCACCGCGCCGACACCCTGTTCGGGCTGTCCCCGCACGACGCGGGCCGCCCGTTCCAGGACCTGGAGGTCTCCTACCGACCCGTGGAGCTGCGCTCGGCGGTCGACCAGGCGCACAGCCAGCGGCGCACCGTGTGGATCCGCAACGTCGAGTGGCGCCGCGGGCGCGGCGAGCGCGAGTGGCTGGACGTGCAGGTGGTCCCGCTGCGCAGCCCGCAGGGCGTGGACCTCGGCACGGCCGTCGTGTTCGTCGACGTCACCCGCTCGCGCCAGCTGCAGGACGAGCTGGAGGAGGCGCACCGGCAGCTGGAGACCGCCTACGAGGAGCTGCAGTCGACCAACGAGGAGCTGGAGACCACCAACGAGGAGCTGCAGTCCACGGTCGAGGAGCTGGAGACCACCAACGAGGAGCTGCACTCCACGAACGAGGAGCTGGAGACGATGAACGAGGAGCTGCAGTCGATGAACGACGAGCTGCAGGCCTCCAACCACGAGCTGCGGCTGCGCACCGACGAGGTCGGGTCCCTCAACACCTACATGGACGGCGTGTTCGCCAGCCTGCGCGTGGGGGTCGCCGTCGTCGACCCCGACCTGCGCGTGCGGGTGTGGAACGCGTGGGCGGTGGACGCGTGGGGGCTGCGCGCGGACGAGGTCGTCGGCGAGCACCTGCTGACCCTGGACACCGGCCTGCCGCTGCAGCGGGTGGGCGCGGCGGTGCGGGCGGTGCTGGCCGGCGAGGGCGACGCGAGCCTGGTGGAGGCGGCCGTGAACCGGCGCGGGCGCCCGCTGACGGTGACGGTGACGGTGTCGGCGCTGGCGGAGGCGGGGTCGGTGACGGGCGCCGTGGTCGTCATGGAGCAGGTCGCCGCCGACCGGGCCGCGGCGCCGGGCGAGGGCTGAGGCCGGCGGCCCTCGGCGGCCCGGCGACGACCCGCAGGAACTCCTCGGGCAGCCCCTGACCGGCGGCCACCCGCGCCGCGAGCGCGGCGGCCACCTCGCGCAGCTTCACGTTGCTGCGCTGGGACACCTCCACCAGCAGGCCGAACGCCTCGTCGGCGTCGCAGCCGCGCACCAGCATCACCATGCCCACGACGTGCTCGATGGCGGGGCGGCTGCGCAGCGCCGCGCCCAGCTGCTCGACCTCGCGCTCGAGCTCGGCCACCCGCGCCGCGGCGGCCCGGGCCCGCTGGACCACCTCGGAGCTGCGCTCGCACGCGGACAGGGCGCGCAGGTGAGCCACCGCGAGGTCCTCGTGCAGCGAGCGGCGCACCCCGTGCTCGTCCGCCGCGCCGTCCAGCAGCGCGAGCGCCTCGACGTCCGCGGCGTCCTCGTCGTGGGTCCCGCCGGCGGGTGCGGCGCGGTCGCGACGGGTGTCCTGGCTCACACCGCCAGCCTCCACCCCCGCGCCCGGCGCGGCCACCGGGCTCGGGGCGCACCTCCTGCTGCGCACCGGACGGGCGCGGGTCCAGCATGGGCCGGTGGGTGTGGAGACCTCCGGGCGGCTCGTGGCGCACTCGCGCGCGCTGGTCCTGGGCGCCCGCCAGCGCGACAGCGCGCTGCGCGAGCGCAACCAGCAGCTCGTCGAGCGCGTCACCGGCCGCGGCGGGCCCGCCGTCGGACCCCGCCCGGCCCCCTCCCCCCTCACCACGGGCACGCGGGAGCCCGCGCCCGCCAGCCCCGAGCTCGCCGTGTGCGCGGCCATGGCGCCGGTCGTCCGCTTCGACCGGGCGGCCGTCGTCCTGCTGGCCGCCGAGGACCTGCACTCCGCGCTGGCGGGCAGCGACGCAGCGCTCGTCGCGCACCTGCAGCGGCAGCTGACCGTCGGGGAGGGGCCCGTCCTGGAGGCCCGGCGCCGGCGCTGCGGCGTCCTGGTGCCCGACGTGCACTCCGCGACGTCGTGGCCGCTGCTGGCCGCGGCCGGGCCGCGGCCGCCGTTCCGGGCCCTGGCGGCGCTGCCCCTGCAGACGGGCGGCGTCCCGCCGGTGGGCGTGCTGTGCGCGGCCCGCGACGGGGCGGACGCCTTCGGCGCCTCCGAGCGCGCCGCCCTGGACCGCCTGGCCGACGTCCTCACCGCCAGCGTCCTGCTGCGGCTGGACGAGCAGCACCCGACCGCCCTCGCGCCGGTCGTGGACGACGTCCCGGACGCCGTGTCGGTGGCCGCCGGGGTCCTGCGCCAGCGCCACGGCCTGGGCGTGGAGGAGGCGCGCGCGCTGCTGCGGGCGGCGGCCTTCTCCCGCGGCGGCACCGCGGAGTCGCTGGCCCGGGCCGTCCTGGCCGGGCAGGCGGACCCGGTGACCGACGGCTGAACCGCCCCGGGCCCGGGGGTCAGGGGTGCAGCCGCACCGCCAGCAGCGCCACGTCGTCCTCGGCGTCCTGCGGCACCAGCCGCTCCAGCACCGCCGAGCACAGCTCCGGCAGCCCGGCGCCGCGCAGGCCCGCCACCGCCGCCCGCAGCCGCCGCAGCCCCTCGTCGACGGACTGCCCGCGCCGCTCCACGAGGCCGTCGGTGAACAGCAGCAGCGTGTCCCCGCCCGCCAGGGTCGTCACCCGGTCGGTGCGCCGCGCGGCGGCGTCGATGCCCAGCAGCAGCTCGTGGACGGGGGTCTCGAGGTACTCGCACGTGCCGTCGGCGCGCAGCAGCAGCGGCGGCGGGTGCCCCGCCGACGACCAGCGCAGCAGCGCCGCCCCGCCCTCGCCGCGCTCCAGGCGCGCCACCAGGGCCGTCGCCGTGGTGTCCACCGCCAGGCCGCGCATGGCCGCGTCCAGGCCGGTCAGCAGCTGCGCCGGCCCGTGGTCGGTGGCGTGCGCGATGCCGCGCAGCAGGCTGCGCAGCTGCCCCATCGCGGCGGCCGCCGACACGTCGTGGCCCATGACGTCGCCGATGACCAGCACCGAGCGGCCGTCGCGCTGGCGGAAGGCGTCGTACCAGTCGCCGCCCACCTGCGCGGCCGCGGCGGCCGGCAGGTAGCGCGCCTCCAGGTCGGCGCCCTCCGGGTCGACGAGGGCGGTCAGCAGGCTGCGCTGCAGCCCCTCGGCGATGTGCTGCTGCTCGGCGTACAGGCGCGCGTTGTCCAGGGCCAGGCCCGCGCGGTCGGCGACCTGACCGGCGGTCAGGGCGTCCTGCCCGCGCAGCGGCTCGCGCTCCGGGCCGCGGAACAGCGTGACCAGCCCGCTGGTGCGCCCCCGCGCGCGCAGCGGCAGCACGGCCATCGACTCCGGCGCCAGCTCGGCGAAGACCTCGCGCGCCGGCCCGGGGGCCAGCAGCTCGCTGACGGCGGGGGCGGCGTCGCGCTCGACGAGCACGGCCTGCTCGGTGCGCAGCGCCTGGTGGACGAAGGAGTTCGGCGACATCCCGCGCAGGCGGTGCGCGGCGTAGGTGCGCACCAGCTCCCGCGCGGCCGGGTCGCGGTGCCAGGAGCCGACGTCGCGCAGGCCCCCGTGCTCGTCGACGAGGGTCACCACGCACCAGTCGGCCAGCACGGGCACGACGGTCTGGGCCAGGCGGGCCACGGCCTCCTCGGCGTCCAGGGTCGCCCCCAGCTGGTCGCCCACCGACGCCAGCAGGCGCAGCCGCTCGGCGGCCGCGGCCGTGCGCACGCGCTCGCGCTCGGCCTCGGCGCGCGCGGCCTCCACGGCCTCCACGGCGCGGCGGCGGGCGGTGACGTCGATGAAGTACACCGACAGCCCGTCGGGGGTGGGCCAGGCGCGCACCTCGAACCAGGCGTCCAGCGGCGCCGGGTAGTACGCCTCGAACGCGACGGGCTCGCCCGTGTCCACCGCCCGGTGGTACTCCTCGTCGAAGGGCGCGCCGACGGCGGCGGGGAACAGCTCCCACACGTCGCCGCCCAGCAGCTCGCCGCGCGCGCGGCCCAGCAGCTCCTCGGCGCGGGCGTTGACGTAGGAGAAGCGCCAGTCGCGGTCGAGGGAGAAGAACGCCGTCGGCATCGACTCCAGCACGCGGGCGGTGCGGGCGTCGGCGTCGCGCTCGGCGGTGGTGTCGTACGCGGCGCCCAGCATGCGCACCGCGCGGCCGGAGGGGCCGGCCAGGGCCTTGCCGCGCGCCTGGACCCAGCGGGTCGTGCCGTCCGGGCGCACCACGCGGTACTCGGCCTCGAAGGTGCCGCAGGTGGCGATGCACTCGTCGACGGCGCGCGAGACGCGCGCGCGGTCGTCCGGGTGCAGGCGCGCGTCGAAGGCGGCGATGTCCTCGGCGAAGGTCGAGCGCTCGTAGCCGAACAGCTCCACGAGCCGGTCGTCCCAGCTGAGGCGGCCGGTCACCAGGTCCCAGTCGAAGCCGCCGATGCCGGCGGCGGTGATGGCCAGCTGCCAGCGCAGCCGGGCGGCCTCCCGCTCGACCTGCTGCTCGACCTGCTGCTCGACCTCGCCGGGCGCGCCGAGGTCGCCCGCCAGGTCGTGCCCGTGCCCGTCCACCCGGCCCCCTCTCGCCTCGCGCCCTCCGGGCCGCCCTCGGCGGGGCGGCCGCACGGGAGGAGCCCGTGGTCCCAGGTGGACCCACGGTAACGGAGGCGGTGGGCGCGGGTCCCGCCGCGGACGGCGGGACCCGGCACCGCGACCCCGGCCCGCCCGGGGGCACCCGCACGGGTCACCCCGCGGTTGCCCGGGGCCACGCAGGTGCCACAGTGGTGGCCCTCCGACACGTTCGGAACAGACTCGCAACAGACGCAGCCGTGCAGAAGGTCCGCGGCCTACCTGGAGGTGGGATGGCGCGCGCCCGTTTCGCGGCGGAGCTGTCCGCCGCGCGCGCCGCGCGGCGGTGGCTGCGCGAGGAGCTCTCCTCCCCCGGCCTGCCGGCCGCGCTGCAGGAGCGCGTGGAGCTGCTGACCACCGAGCTGGTGACCAACGCGGTGCGGCACGGCTCCGGCCCGGTCGCCGTGGAGTGCGACGTGCGCGCCCGGGCGGCCGGCCGGGTGGTGCGGGTGGCGGTGGCCGACACCTCCGACGCCCGGCCGCAGCTGCGCCACGTCGCGCCCGAGGCGACCGGCGGGCGCGGGGTGGCGCTGGTGGACGCGCTGTCCGCCCGGTGGGGCGTGGAGCGCAGCGGTGCGCACGGCAAGGTGGTGTGGTTCGAGCTGGACCTGCCCGGGTGAACGCCCCGCGGGGAGGAGCGGGTGAGAACGCTCACACCCCCCGCCCCCCGGCGCCCACCGGCGCTGGGCGGGTGTCGGGACCTCGGGCTACTGTCGAACGCGTGGACGGGGTGAACGCCGGATTCGCGAGCGACGCCGTCGCCGACTCGCTGCCGCGCGTGGTGCAGAGCCAGCCCGGTGCCGTGCTCCTCGTGCGGGTGACCGACGGCGTCGTGCTGACCGCCAACCCGACGGCCGAGCAGCTGGCGCCGGGCGTGCAGCTGCCCTGCGCCGTGGACGACTGGTCCCGCGCGGCGGGCCTGCAGGCCGCCGACGGCTCCGACCTGGACGACCCGACCTCGGGGATGGCCGCCAGCCCCCTGTCGCGCATCGCCGCCGGGCAGCCGGTCCAGGGCGAGCGGGTGACGGCGCAGCGCAGCTCGGACATGTCCGACAGCCGCGAGGACCTGTGGGTCGTCGGCGTCCCCTTCGACCAGGAGGAGACGTTCGAGCCGCTCCTGGGCCTGGCGCTCGTCGTGCTGCTGCCGCTGCGCGAGTCCGAGCAGATCCGCGACGTGCAGGAGTCCGCCGAGCGGCTGCACAGCCGGGCCGTGGTCGCCAGCGACCTGTCCTTCGCGATCTCCGACCCGAACATCGAGGACGACCCGCTGGTCTGGGTGAACCCCGCCTTCGAGAAGACGACCGGGTACCAGCGCGGCGAGGTCCTCGGCCACAACTGCCGCTTCCTCCAGGGCCCGGACACCGACCGGGCGGCCGTGCAGCGCATCCGGGAGGCGCTGGGGCGCGGGGAGACGGTCACCGAGCTCCTCCTGAACTACCGCAAGGACGGCACGGCCTTCTGGAACGAGGTCGTCATCTCCCCCGTCCGCGACGCCGACGGGCACGTCACCCACCACGTCGGCGTCCAGTCGGACGTGACGCTGCGCGTGCAGGCCGAGGCCGAGCGCGACGCGGCGCTGGCGGTCGCGCGCGACGCCCGCCGCCGCCTGGAGTTCATGTCCACCGTCACGGACGCGCTGTCCAACGTCCTGGACCCCGACGAGGCGCAGGACCTGCTGCCGGCGCTGGTCGTGCCCGAGTTCGCCGAGTGGGCGTTCGCGACGATGCTCGACAGCACCGGCCGCACCCGCCACATCCGCGCCGCGCACGCCAGCCCCGAGCGCAAGGACGACGCCCAGCGCTTCCAGGACCTGCACGCGCGCGGGCTGTCCGAGCAGTCGGTGTCCATGCGCGTGCTGCGCGGCGACGTCGGGCCCACCCTCATCCAGGACGTCGACGAGGTGTGGCTGCGCCGCGGCACCCGCGAGGGCGAGACCGCCGACCTGCTGCGCCGCCTCGGCCTGGGCAGCGCGATCGTCGTGCCGCTGCGCGCCCGCGGGGCGATCACCGGGTCGCTGACGCTGCTCTCGGGGCCGGACCGCCCGCCGTTCGGCGAGGAGGACCTGCACACGGCGACCGACCTGGGCGCCCGGGCGGGCGTGGCGCTGGAGAACGCGCGCCTGTACGCCCAGCAGCGCCGGCAGTCCGAGACGCTGCAGCGCAGCCTGCTCACCCCGCCCACCGGCGCTCCGGGCCTGGACGTGGCGACCCGCTACTGGCCGGCCGCCGAGGCCGCGCAGGTCGGCGGCGACTGGTACGACGCCTTCACCGTGCCCGACGGGTCCACGTTCCTCGTCATCGGCGACGTCATGGGGCACGACGTGTCCGCGGCCGCCGCGATGGGGCAGCTGCGCACGATGGTCCGCTCGGTGGCCTACGACCGCTCGGCCGGGCCGGCGGAGGTGCTGCGCCGCATCGACGTCCTCATCGAGGGCCTGGGCGTGACGACGCTGGCGACCGGGATCGTCCTGCAGGTCGAGCGCTCCGACCCCTCGGTCGACGGCCGGCGCATCCGCTGGTGCACGGCCGGTCACCTGCCGCCGGTGCTGGCCGATCCCGACGGCACGGTGCGGCTGCTGGAGGGCGACGGGATCGTCCTGGGCCTGGGCACCTACCTGGAGGCGCGGAGCGAGCACGAGGCGCACCTGCCGGTCGGCTCGACGCTGCTGCTGTACACCGACGGGCTGGTGGAGCGGCGCGACCAGTCGATGGAGGACCGCCTGCACGAGCTGCGCCGCACGGTGGTCGAGCTGGGCCAGACCCCGCTGGAGACCTTCTGCGACGAGGTCGCCTCGCGGTTACTGCCCACCGGCAGCGACGACGACGTGGCGATCGCCGCGGTGCGGGTCCTGCCCGACTGACGCCCGGCCGCCGGGCCGGCCCGCGGGGCGGGTCAGGCGGCGGTGCGCAGCTCCAGCCACACCGTCTTGCCGTCGCCCTCGTGGCTGTCCACGCCCCACCGTTCCGACAGGGCGGCCACCAGCGCCATCCCGCGCCCGGAGACGTCGCCCGGCGCGGCCTCGCGCGGCTCGGGCAGCCGCGGGTCGGAGTCGCGCACGCTCAGCCGCAGCACGTCGTCGCAGCAGGTCACGGTCGCGAACACGGGCGGGCTGCCGTGCCGCACGGCGTTCACGGCCAGCTCGGTGGCCAGCAGCAGGGCGGTGTCCAGGGACGCGGCACCGTGCTCGGGGCAGATGCCCCGCCGCAGGACGTCGCGGAACGCGCGAGCGGCGGACAGGTCGTCGGGCAGGTCCACCCGCTGCTCGTTCCGCGTCGCGCACATGCGGTCAGTGTGCTGCGCCGCACCCGATCCCGCCCCCCGACACCACCCGGGCGACGGCACCCCGCCCCCACCCACCACCGTGATCTCGCAGTTGGTCCCAGCAAGATCACGGAGGGTGGAGCACCGGGTCCGCGAGGTCGGGTGGACCGGCGGCAGCTCTCCCCCTGTCGTGATCACGGAAGGGTGGAGGTTCCACCGTCCATGATCACCGCGGAGGGGCGGGGCGGAGTAGCGTCGCGGTGTGCGCGGGCTCGCGGTCGTCGCCGGCGGGGGCGTCGCCGGGCTGGCGCTGGCGCGCGGCCTGCTCGCGGGCGGGTGGGACGTGGAGGTCCACGAGCGCGCCGACGGCCCGCCCGCCACCGGGTCCTCGCTGGGGATGTGGCCGCACGCCGTCGCCGCGCTGCGCCGCCTCGGCCTGGACGACCTGCTGCGCACCCGTGCCGTGCCCGCCGGGCGCGGCGAGCTGCTGCGCGCCGACGGGCGGGTCCTGGCCTCCCTCGCCCCCCGCGGCGACGTCCGGCTCGTCGACCGGCCCGACCTGCTGGCCGCCCTCGCCGGCGGGCTGCCGCCGGGCGTCGTGCGCTGGTCCTCGCCCCTGACGGCCGACGGGCTGGACGAGGCGCTGGAGCGCGCCGACGTCCTCGTCGGCGCCGACGGCCTGCGCAGCGTCGTGCGCCCGCGCGTGGCGCCCGCCCGGCCGCGGCCGCTGCACCAGGTGGCCGTGCGCGGGGCCGCGCGCGGGCGCGCCGACCGGGTCGCCGAGACGTGGGGGCGCGGGCGGATCTTCGGCACGACCGCGCGCGCCGACGGCGACACCAACGTCTACGCCGCCGTCGCCGCGGCGCTGGCGCCCGCCGCCGACCGCGAGGACCCGCTGGCGCTGCTGCGCCGCCTGTACGCGGGCTGGCACGAGGGCGTCACGGGGACCGTGGAGCGGCTGCGCCCGGAGACGCTGGACGTGCGCGAGCTGCACGACCTGCCGCCGCTGCCGGCGTACGCGCGGGGACGGGTGGCGCTGGTCGGCGACGCCGCGCACGCGATGGCCCCGAACCTGGGGCGCGGGGGCTGCGAGGCGCTCGTGGACGCCGTCGTCCTGGCCGACCGGCTCGTCGCCGCGCCGGACGCGGCGAGCGCGCTGGCCGGGTACGACGCCGAGCGGCGCGGGCCGACCCGGCGGGTGGTGCGCGCCTCGCGGGCGCTGTCGCGGATCAGCGGCGCGACGCGGGGGGCGCCGGTGCGCGACGCCGTGGCGGCGCTCGGCGGACGGGTGGCGCGCGCGGCGACGGCGGGCGCGACGGTGCCCCGGGACGTACGGTGATCGCCGACGGGCCGCCCGCCAGGACCCGCGAGCCGCGGGGCCCGGGGGACGGCGGTGACCAGCGAGGGACGGGTGGCGCGGTGAGCGCGGGCACGAGCGCGGGCGTGGACACGGGCGGGGCCGGGCGGCTGCGCGAGGTCGTCGTCGTCCTGAACCCGAACAGCACCGGTGACGGCCCGGCGAACGCGCGCGGCCTGGCCGAGGAGCTGGCCGAGCGGGTCCCGCAGCTGCGGGTGCGGCTGGCCGAGACGCAGCACGCCGGTCACGCGGAGGACATCGCCCACGACGCCGTCGCGGAGGCCGGGGAGGCCGGCGGGGTGCTGGTGGTCTCCGCCAGCGGTGACGGCGGCTACCACGAGGTCGTCAACGGCGTGGTGCGCGCGCAGCGCACGGGCCGGGGCGTGGGCGCGGCGGCGGTGCTGGCCTCCGGCAACGCCAACGACCACGCCACCGCCACGCAGGAGCGCCCGCTGGCCGACGCCGTCGTGGAGGCCGCGGAGGGCGGCGGCTTCGACCGCATGGACCTGCTGGAGGTGGCCGCCACCGGGCAGGAGCCGCGGGTGGCGCACTCCTACGTCGGGGTGGGCATCACCCCCGTCGCGGCGGCCGCGCTCAACGAGCACGACCTGGACGCCGCGAAGGAGACGTACCTGGTGGTGCGCGCGTTCTGGCGCTACCGGCCGCTGACGGTCGTCCACGACGGCCGCGAGGTGCGCATCGACAGCCTGGTGTTCGCCAACATCGACCGGATGGCCAAGTACGCGCAGCTGTCGAGCACCTCGGCGCCCGACGACGGCCGCTTCGAGACGCTGCTGATCCCCCACCGGAGCAAGCTGCGCCTGCTCGCGGAGTTCCTGCGGGTGCTGCGCGGCCGCTTCGAGGTGGAGTCGCGCGAGGCGCCGTACACGTTCACCACGCGCAACCCGATGCCGCTGCAGATGGACGGCGAGGTGGTGTCGGTGCCCGGCGGCACCGACGTGACGGTGCGGTGCCTGCCGCTGGCCCTGCGCACGGTCCGGTGAGGCGTGAGCCCGTCGCCGACGCACCCGTCGCCGACACCCGCTCCGCGGCCACGGGACCCGCCGGTCCCCCCGGCGACACCGGCGTGCCCGCCGGCCCGCCCGCCCCGGGGCCCGGGGTGAGCGACGTCCTGGCCTCGCTGCCGGCGGCGGCCGACCAGGCGCTGGACCGCTTCGCGCGGCTGGCGACCGCCGCGCTGGGCACCCCCGTGGCCCTGGTGTCCTCGGTCCGCGCCGACCGGCAGGTGCTGCCGGGCGCGGTGGGGCTGCCCGAGCCGTGGCAGGCGGCCCGCGAGACCCCGCTGACGCACTCGGTGTGCCGGCACGTGCAGGCGGCCGGGCACGTCCTGGCCTTCCCGGACGTGCGCGCCGACCCCCTGACGGCGGACTCCCTCGCCGCCCCCGACCTGGGGGTCGTCGCCTACGCGGGCGCTCCGCTGCGGGCCCTGGCGCCGGGGCAGGACCCGTACGGCCCCGGCGCGTCGGACGGGCCCGTCATCGGGGTGCTCTGCGCGATCGACACCGCCCCGCGCGAGTGGACGGCCACCGAGCTGGCGCTGCTGAGCGACCTGGCCGCGGCCTGCTCCGCCGAGCTGCACCTGCGCGTCACCGGGGGCGAGGCGCGCCGGGCGGCCGAGGAGGCCCGGGCCGCCGAGCGCCGCAGCCGCCTGCAGCTGGCCGTCTCGGAGGCGCTGGCGGACGTGCGCTCCCCGCAGGAGGTGGCCTCCGCGGTGGCGCTGGTCGCGCGGCGCGACCTGGACGCCGTGTGGGCGGGGCTGCTGCTGGTGGACGCCGCCGGCGAGGAGCTGCGCCACGTCGTGCCCGGCTCGCCGGCCGGGCAGGAACCCGTGGACGCCGCCTTCCGGGCGGTGCCGCTGGACGGGCCGACGGCGCTCGCCCACGCCGCCCGCAGCTGCGAGCTGCTGCTGTTCAGCACGACCGCCCAGCTGCTGGAGCGCTTCCCGGCCTCGCGGGCCGCGTCCCGGCTGGACGAGGTCGGCGCCACCGCGCACGTGCCGCTGGTCGCCGACGGCAAGCTGCTGGGCGTGGTGGTGCTGGCCTTCGCCGACGAGCACGTGTTCAGCCCCGCCGAGGTGGAGGTCGCCAACGGCCTCGCGCAGACCGTCGCGCAGGCCGTGGCCCGGGCCCGGCTCATCGCGGAGAAGCGCACGACGGCGGAGGTGCTGCAGCGCGCGCTGCTGACGCGGATGCCGCAGCCGGACCACCTGGAGCTGCGCGCCCGCTACGTCACCGCCGGCGGGGAGGAGGTCGGCGGCGACTGGTACGACGCGCTGGTGGGCGCCGACGGCGCCACCTCGCTGGTCATCGGGGACGTCACCGGCCACGACATCGTCGCCGCCGGGATCATGGGGCAGATCCGCGGGACGCTGCGCGCGTTCGCGCACGACCGCGACGAGGGGCCGGCGGAGGTGGTCCGGCGCCTGGACCGCGCCATGCCGGGCCTGCAGATCTCCGGGATGGCCACGCTGGTGCTGGCGCGCGTGGAGCAGACCGCCGCCGAGCGCGCCCGCGGGGTGCGGCGGCTGCGCTGGACGAACGCCGGCCACCCGGCGCCGGTGCTGCTGCTGCCGGACGGCTCGACGCAGCTGCTGGCGACGCCGCCCGACCTGCTCGTCGGCGTGCTGACGGAGGTGGCGCGCCGCGAGCACGAGCGCGAGGTGCCCGCCGGCAGCACCGTCGTCCTGTACACCGACGGCCTCATCGAGCACCGCGGCCGCAGCCTGCGCGCGGGCCTGGACGACCTGCGCGCGCTGCTGTCGCGGCGGGCGCACCTGCCGCTGGAGCAGCTGCTGGACGAGGTCGTCGCCGAGCTGGTCGGGACCCGCCCCGACGACGACTGCGCGCTGCTGGCCGTGCGGATGCACCCGCAGGGCTGAACCCCACCCGGGACCTTGGTCCCTGCGGGTGGTCCGGGTCGTGACGCCCTCAAGGGGGGCGCCCGCGCTGTCGTCCTCCTCACCAGTGACCACGGAGGTCACCTCCCGAGAGCACGAGGAGCACCCGTGACGACGACGACCGTCGCCGCCCCGAGCGGTACGACCGGCCTGCGACTGCCCCGCGGCAACCTGCTCAGCCCGTCGGCCTTCGAGCGCCGGCACCGCCTGCTGCGCCGGGTGCTGCTGGCCCACGCGCCCGTCCTGGCCGCGCTGGGGCTCCTGCGCGGGCAGGTGCCCGCGCACGTGCTGCTGGAGGTGGCGCCGCTGCTGGCGCTGTGGGCGCTGTCGTGGCCGCGCGGGCACGCGCGCTGGGCGCGCTGGCAGGCGCTGGCCGTGACGGCCGGGTTCAGCTGGGCCTCGATCGTGCTGGTGCACTTCACGGACGGGGCCATCGAGGCCCACTTCCACTTCTTCATCATGCTGGGCTTCGTCGCCCTGTACCAGGACTGGCTGCCGTTCGCCTGGTACGTCGGCTTCACCGTCCTGTCCCACGGGGCGGGCAGCGCGCTGGTGCCGGGTCTGATCTACAACCACGAGCACGCGCAGGAGAACCCCTGGCTGTGGTCGGGGATCCACGGCGCGGGCGTGGCCCTGCTGGCCGTCGGCCTGGTCGTCTTCTGGTCGTACACCGAGGTGGAGCAGCGCCGCGCGACGGCCCTGGCCGTGGAGCTGGGCGACCGCGAGCTGCAGCAGGCGCAGGCGGACCTCGTGGCGCGCCGCAACCAGCAGCAGCTGCTGGTCGACCTGGCCCGCCGCAACCAGGGCCTGCTGGAGCGCCAGCTGGGGTCCATCGAGACGCTGCAGTCGGAGGAGCTGGCGCCGGAGAAGCTGGAGGAGCTGTACGCGCTGGACCACATGGCCACCCGCATGCGGCGCAACGCGGAGTCGCTGCTGGTGCTCTCGGGCGCCGAGGCGCCGCGCACCTGGAGCGCGCCGATGCCGCTGGAGGAGGTCCTGCGGGCCGCCGCCGTGGAGGTGGAGGACTACCAGCGCGTCGACGTGTCCGTCCCGGCCGCGCTGCTGGTCGACGGGCGCACCGCCTCGGACCTGTCGCACCTGTTCGCCGAGCTGGTGGAGAACGCGGTCAGCTGCTCCCCGCCCACGAAGCGGGTCGCGGTCTCGGCGCTGCAGACGGTGACCGGTGACGTGCTCGTCAGCGTCCGCGACGAGGGCATCGGCCTGACCGGTGCGCAGGAGCAGGAGGTCCGCGAGCTGCTGGACCCGCCGGCGGGCCGGGAGGTCGCCCTGGGCGGCCGGCTCGGGCTGACGGTGGTCGGCCGCCTCGCGCGGCGCCACGGCCTGCACGTGGAGGTCGCCGCGGCCGCCGGGGGCGGCACGCTGGCGCAGGTGACGGTGCCGGCGTCGCTGGTGTCCGTGGAGGAGGTCGAGCAGACCGCGCGCGCCGAGCAGGTCGAGCGGGTCGTCTCCGCGCCGGCCCCGGCCGCCCCGGTCCAGGTCCCCGCCGCCCGCGCGGTGCCCGCGCCCGTCCCCGCGCCGGTTCCCGCGCCCGTCCCCGCGCCGGTCGCCGCGCCCGTCCCCGCGCCGGTCGCCGCGCCCGTCGCCGTCCCCGCCCCGACCGCCGGTGGCCGCCCCGCGCTGCCCAAGCGCGCCGAGGCCGCCGGTTTCGTCCCGCCGGCCCCGGTCGACCTGTGGGCCGACGACGACACCGACGACGACACCGGCGCCCGGTGAGCGACGTGCTGCAGGTCGAGGACCTCGACTGGCTGATGGCGGGGTTCAAGAAGCGCGTCCCCGGTGTGCTGCACGCGATCGCGGTCACCGCGGACGGTTTCCACCTGGCCTCCACGCCGGGCCTGCCCGAGGCGGCCCGCCGCCAGCTGTGCCCGGTGACCTGCGGGCTGGCGAGCCTGGCCACGGGCCTGTCCGGTCAGCTCGGCAAGGGTTCGTGCCGGCGCCTCGTGATCGACACCGAGCGGGGCCGGCTGGTCGTCGCCTCCATCAGCGACGGCTCGGCCCTGACCGTCCTGGTCAACCACCGCGCCGACCTCGGTCAGCTCGGCTACGAGGTCGACCTGCTGGTCGCCCGGGTCGGTCAGGCGCTGACGCCGGAGACCCGCAGCGCCCTGGCGGCGGGGGGCGGACGGTGAGCAGACCCCGCATGACGCGGCCGTTCGCGCTGGTCGGCGGCCGCACCCGGGCGAGCGTCCCGCTGTCGCTGGAGACGCTCGTCACGACGGCCGGCGAGGTGCCGGCCCGCGCCGGCACCTCGCCGGAGACCCTGGCGCTGCTGCGCCTGTGCAGCGCTCCCCGCTCCGTGGCGGAGGTGTCGGCGCTGCTGCACCTGCCGCTGGCCGTCGCGCGCGTCCTGGTCTCGGACGCCGTCCACGCCGGCCTGGTGCGCACGACCGATGCCGACGTCGACCCCGACCTGTTCCTCGAAGAGGTGCTCGATGCCTTCCGCAACTTCTGACACCGCCCGCCCGCCCGCCGCGGGCGACGCCGGACCCGCGCTGCTGCCCGTCAAGGTGGTCGTCGCGGGAGGTTTCGGCGTGGGCAAGACGACGCTCGTGGGAACGGTCTCGGAGATCGCGCCGCTGCGCACGGAGGCCGCGATGACGGCCCTGTCCGTGGGCGTGGACGACACCAGCCAGGTGAGCGGCAAGACCACGACGACCGTCGCGCTGGACTTCGGCCGCGCCCGCCTGAACGACCGGCTGGTGCTGTACATCTTCGGCACCCCCGGCCAGGACCGGTTCTGGTTCATGTGGGACGACCTCGTGGAGGGGGCGGTGGGCGCGATCGTGCTCGTGGACACCCGCCGCCTGGCGGACTCCTTCGGGCCGCTGGAGTACTTCGAGAAGAAGGGCTCCCCGTTCGTGGTGGCCGTCAACGAGTTCGCCGGCGCCCACGACTACAGCGACGAGGAGCTGCGCGAGGCGCTCGGCCTGGGCGCCGACGTGCCGCTGCTGCGCGGTGACGTGCGCGACCGCGCGAGCGCCAAGGCGATGCTCGTGGAACTGGCCCAGCACGCGCTGCGCCGGCGACGGGCGGTGCCCGCGCCGTGAACGCCGCGCAGGTGTTCCCGCGGGTGGCGGTGCCGGCGCTGCTGCTCCTGGCGGGCGCGGTGCTGCTGCGGACGCCGGCCGCGCACGAGGTGGACGGCGTCGTGACGTCGGCGTCCGCGGGGGCGGTGTGCGTGGAGTTCGCCGCCGGCGCGGGCACCTGCTTCGACACCGAGCACATCGCGCACCTGCGCCTGGCGGGGACCACCGCCGGGACCTGCGTGCGCGGCACGTACGCGGGCAGCGCCGTGCGCGCCGAGGCCTTCGACGTGCTGGCGCCCGTCGTGTGCGGGGACGCCGCGCGGGCCTGAGCGGGGGCGGCCGCGACGGCCGCCGGACACGGCCGCCGGGTCGGGGGGACCGTCCTCCGGCCCGGCGGCTCCGTCGTCCCCGTCACCGGCTCGCCGCGGCCTCCAGCCACGTCCACAGCTCCGCCTCCCGGGCGGGGTCGTACGACTCCCGCGAGGAGGGCGCGACGCGGGTGCGGTGCACGTACGACCCGGTGGGCGCCGGGGTGCTGCCCAGGACGACGTCGGCGAGCTCGCGGCCGGCGACCCCGGGGGTGCGCACGAGGGGGGTGCGGGCGAGCACCGGCACGACGCGTCCCACGACGAGCTCCGCCGCCCCGCCGGCGCTGCGGGCCAGGCCGGTGCCGACGACCAGGCCGGGGTTGTGGGCCACCACGTCGATCCCCGCGGGCAGCCGGCGCGCCCACTCGTGCACGAGGTGGATGCCGCCGAGCTTGCTGGTGGCGCAGGCCCGCCGGCCGGCGCGCACGGACCCCGGCCGGGGGTGGCCGCCGGGCCGGGCGAGGGCCTCCGGCGTCGTCCAGCGCGGGCGCGGGAACACCCCGCCGGCGTGGCGGACGTCGCCGAAGTGGGCGTCGCTGACGGTGACGACGACGCGCGCCGGTGCCCGCAGGCGGGTGCTGAGCCGCCGCAGCAGCAGGTGGGTGGAGAGCACGTTGACGGCGAAGGTCGTCTCGTGGCCGTCGACCGTGGCGTGCAGGGCGCTGTCCAGGTGCACCCCCGCGTTGCAGACCACGCCGCGCAGCGGCGGCAGGTCGCCGGCGTCGAGCAGGCCGGCCACGCGGTCCGCGGCGGCGGTGACGTCGGCGGTGCTCGCCAGGTCGACGGGGACCGCGGACACGTGCGGTGAGACCTCCCGCAGCAGCGGCAGCGCCCGCGCCGCCGACGACGCCCGGGCGAGGACGACGAGGTGGGTGCCCGGCGCGCGCCGGAGCAGCTCGCGCGCGGCGTGCAGGCCGAGGCCGCCGGTGGCGCCGGTCATGGCGGTGGTGCCGGTGGGGGTGCCGGTGGGGGTGCCGGTGGGGGTGCTGGTGGGGGTGCTCACGGGTCGTCTCCTCCGTCTCGCCGCCGGCGCTCCGGCCACCGCGGTCCGGTGGCCGCGCGGGGCCGCCGGGCACGACGCTGGCGCAGCGGCGGCGGGTGCGGGAGGTACTGCCGGTCCCTGGCCCTGCCGGTCCCCGGCACCCCGCGGGACGCGGGGCCCGGGGACCCGGCCCGGCGCCCCGGCGTCAGACGCCGGCGCGCTCGCGGCGCACGGCCCGCTCGGCGCGCAGCCGCGCCAGCAGCTCGGCGGCCGGGCCGGGGCGCCCGTGCAGGTAGCCCTGGGACTCGTCGCAGCCCAGGCGGCGCACCAGGTCCAGGGTGGCCTCGTCCTCCACGCCCTCGGCGACGACCCGCATCCCCAGCTGGTGGCCGAGGGCGACGGTCCCGGCGACGATGGCCCGCACGCGCGGGTCGGCGGCGGCGCGGGCGGTGAACGAGCGGTCGATCTTCAGCTCGCGGGCGGGCAGGTCGCCCAGGTACGACAGCGAGGAGTACCCGGTGCCGTAGTCGTCGATGCTCAGGCAGAACCCGCGGGCGGTGAGCGCCTCGCACGTGGCCAGGGCGGCACCGGGGTCGCTCATGAGGACGGTCTCGGTGACCTCGAGGACGGTGCGGGCGGGGTCGAGCCCGCCGGCGACGAGCTCGTCGAGCAGCGCGACGAGCTCGGGGCGCCCCAGGCAGCTGGCGGACAGGTTCACCGACAGGCGCACGTCGTGCCCGGCGCGGCGCCAGCGCAGGGCGCTCGCGGCGGTCTCGCGCAGCACGAACTCCGTGGCGCGCGCGACGAGGCCGCGCTCCTCCAGCAGGTCCAGGAACGCGGCGGGCGGCAGCAGCCCGCGCTCGGGGTGGCGCCAGCGCAGCAGCGCCTCGGCGCCGGTGACCGCGCCGGTGCACAGGTCGACCTGCGGCTGGTAGTGCACCTCCAGCTCCTCGCCGGGCGCGCGGCCGGGCGCGGTGAGCAGGTGCTGCAGGTCCTCGGCCAGCTGTCCGCGGTCGCGGGCCAGGCGGTCGGCGTCGTCGTCGTAGGCGCGCACCCCGCCGCCGGCGGCCTTGGCCGCGTACATGGCGGTGTCGGCGCGGCGCAGCAGCTCCCCGCCGGGCAGGTCGCCGCGGCGGGCGGAGGCGGCGCCGACGCTGGCGCCGACCCGCAGGGGCCGTCCCTCCAGGCGGCCGGCGACCTCCCCGGCGCGCACGAGCCGGCGCGCGACGCCGTGGGCCTCCTCCTCGCCGGCGCCGTCGAGGAGGACGGCGAACTCGTCGCCGCCGAGGCGGGCGAGCAGCCCGCCGGCGGGCACGGCGGCGCCCAGCGCGGTGGCGACCGACTGCAGCAGCTCGTCGCCGGCGGCGTGGCCGAAGCGGTCGTTGACCTCCTTGAACCGGTCGAGGTCCAGCAGCAGGACGGTCAGGCCGCCGCCGCGCCCGGGCCGGCAGGCCTCCTCCAGGCGGCGGCTGAACGCGCGCCGGTTGGGCAGGCCGGTCAGGTCGTCGGTGAGGGCCTCGTGGCGGGTGCGGGCCAGGTGGTCGAGGTCGCGCACGAGGTGGACGACGCGCGCGGCGCCGCAGGCGAAGGCGGCGAGCGCGAGACCCGTGGCCCACCGGGTGACGGCCGGGTCCTGGCGGGTGGCGGCGGCGAGCACGGCGACGGCGGCGACCTGGGCGACGAAGCTGCCGACGGTGAGGGCGGCGTTCCCGGCGGGCCGGGCGCGCACGGGGTGGTGGCGGGCGGCGGCGCAGCCGAGCAGGACGAGCACGACGAGCAGCCACCCGGCGCCGGCGGTCTCGCGCAGCGCGTCGTGGGGGCCGTCGCCGGCGGCGGCGGGCAGCGCCAGCGGCAGCGGGAGGGCGGCCGCCAGCGCCCACAGCCGCCGGTCGCGGCCCAGGCCGGCCAGGCCGGCGACGGCGCCCAGCGCCCCGAGGGCGACCAGCAGCGCGGCGCCCTGCAGCACCCACAGCTGCAGGACGGCCGGGTGCCAGCCGCCCGCCCACGCGGGGGCGGCGGCGCGCAGCGCGAGGTCGGCGGCGGCCGTGACGGCGAGCGCGGCGCCGAGGCCGTTGAGCCAGTCGCCGGGGTCGGCGGTGCGGGTGCTGACGCGGTTCCACACGATGAACGCCTGGTAGAGCACGCCCGCGGCGGTCAGCGCGCCGAGGCTGGCGACGACGGCGAGGACGTCCGGCGCGGGCGCGTGGCCGGCGGCGCGGGCGGCGGCGGTGCCGACGTCGGCCAGCGCCGTGAGGGCGACGGCGACGGGGACCGCGGCGAAGCGCCGCCACACGTCCTGCTCGCCGTCCCCGCGGCGGGCGCGCGCCCGCAGCAGCGCCGCCGCGGCGCCGGCCGCCAGGGCCCGCAGGGCGGCGGCGAGGACGGGCAGGAGCGGGTGGTCGGGGCGGGCGCCGCCGTCGGCGGCGGCCCAGGCCGTCACGGCCAGGGCCAGCAGCGCGAGCAGCGCGGCGGGGGCGGCGCCGCGCCGGGGCAGGGCCCGCGGTGCGCGGGCGTCGTCGTCGCGCACGCCGGGTCCTGTCGTCGGGGGCCGTCCTGGTCGGGTGGGGCTGGTGGCCCCTCGGGCGGGGCCGTCCTCCTCCCCATCGGCGCGCGCCGGGCCGGCCAGGACCCGCCGACCGGGTGAGGGGCCCGCCGCCGCGGCCCCGAGTGGCGGCGGTGAGCGGGCCGCGGTCCCATCGGGAGCACGGCGGGCGGCGTGCCCGGCGAACCGACGGATCGACGAGGAGATCCCGTGATCGAGTCTCTGCACGACGCCGGCGTGAAGTCCGAGTGGGCCTACGCGGCCGGGTTCGCGAGCATCGGCCTGTCCTTCCTGGCCTGGACCATCTCCCGCAACGTCGAGGACCGCGGCATCGACCGCGCCGACCGGTGGGGCATCTTCGTCGGCCACTGGGCCCCCACGTTCTTCGGTGTGGGCAACGCGCTGCGCAGCTACGAGAAGTGACCTCGCGCGCGTGAGGGCGGCCGGCGGCGCGGACGCCGCCGACCGCCCCGCGCGGGGCGGCTGCTCACCACCCGGTCGGCGGCGCCGCCGCTGTCACGGCCGCCGGTGGTCGTCCCGCTGGTCGCGACGTCCGGGGACCGCCGGGACGAGGTCGCCCGGTCGCTGCTCGTGCCGGGTCCGCTGCCCGGCACCGCCCAGCGGCGGTTCGTCGCCGGCACCTCCCGCAGCGGGCTGGAGCGAGGCCCGGCGCGCGCGCCGGCGGGCCTTCGCCGCGTACATGCGCCGGTCGGCGGCCGCCAGCAGGTCGTCGACGACGACCCGCGGGTCCTCCTCCGGCGCCGGCGCGCAGCGCACCACGCCGACGCTGGCGCCGACCGCCAGGGAGCTGACCCCCAGCCGCACCGGCTCGGCGAAGGCGGTGCCCAGCGCGCCGCTCAGCTGCGCGGGGGCGCAGCCCGGCGGGGCGAGGACGGCGAACTCGTCGCCGCCCCAGCGCGCCGCCAGCCCGCCGGCGGGCACCGTCGCGGACAGCCGCGCGGCCACCGAGCGCAGCACCTCGTCGCCCGCGGCGTGCCCGGCGGTGTCGTTGACCTGCTTGAACCCGTCGAGGTCGAGGAACGCCAGCACGACGGCCCCGCCGCGCTCGCGGGCGGTGGCGACGGCCTCCTCCAGGTGCTCGGTGAACAGCGCGCGGGTGGCCAGGCCGGTGAGGTGGTCGACGTGCGCCAGGCGCTGCAGCTCGGCGCGCTGGCCCTCCAGGACGGCCAGCAGCCGCTGGTTCTGGCGCAGGACGAGGAACTGCCGGCTCAGCGCGGTGACGGCGATGCCGGTCAGGACGCCGACGGCGATCTTGTCGACGTCCTGCCAGGTGTGCAGCACCCCGGCCACCAGCGCGGGGAACAGCGCCGCGTAGGGCAGCGCCCACACGCTGCGCGCGGGCAGGTAGGCGCGCGGCGGGTCGGACAGGGCGCGGTGGCGGGCCCACCCGGCGGCCGCGAAGCAGGAGAAGGCCAGGACCCACAGGACGTCCTGGGCGCCGCCGGTCACCACCGTCCCGCGGGCGGACAGGACGAGGAAGACGGTGTCCGCGACCGTCAGCACCACGCCGCCCAGGAGGATCAGGAGACCGGGCAGCGTGCGCAGCCGCAGGACGACGAGGGCGACGGTCACGGTGAACACGACGTCCGCGCCCGGGTAGAAGATCAGCAGGCCGGTCGCCAGAGGGTCCTCGCGCTGCGCGGGGGCCAGCTCGTCGTAGAAGGCGACCCAGCCGACGACGAAGCACGACGCCGCGCACAGCGCGCCGTCGATGAGCAGCCGCCAGCGCGCCAGGCCGCGCTCGGGCAGGGCGAGGACGGGCGAGGCCGCCAGGACGAGGGCGGCGGGCACGAACAGCCAGTCCCCGGCGGCCGGGAACGGTGCCCGCCCGGAGATCTCCTCGACCGTGAACAGCGCCTGCCCGGTGGCCCACAGCGCGCACGCGCCCTGCAGGGCCAGCCAGCTGCGCTGCTCACCGGTGCCCGCCCGCGGGTCGGCGCGGACGCGGCCGGCGAGGACGGCGCCGGCCGCGGCCACGAGGGCCTCCAGCGAGCCGACGACCGCGGCGGTGCCCGTGGAGGGCGCGGTCCCCACCACGACGGCGGCGACGGTCAGGACGGCGGTCACCAGCAGCGCGGGCACGAGCGCGGGCACGAGCGCGGGCAGCCGGGGCAGCCGGGGCAGCCGGGGCAGCCGGGGCAGCACGGACCGCGCCGCCCGGCTCGCTGCCGGGCGCGCGGGGGCTCCACGCACCACGCCCACCTCCTCGTCCACCTCGCAGGTGTCGGCCGCCGGTGGCCCGTTCAGGAGGTGCCGGGCGCCCCGCTCCCCCGGACGGCGGTACGCCGCCGCACCCGGTCCCGCCCCTCGGCGGGAGGCCTCACTCCCCCGCGGACGCGTCCGCGGGCCGCATCAGGCGCAGCAGCGGCTCGGCGCTGGCGCGCTGCCACGCCAGGCCGGCCCCGGCCAGCAGCACGAGCAGCCCCGCCAGCGCCAGCGGCCAGGCGTCGACGGCGAAGGCCAGCACGACCAGCAGCATCGCCAGCAGCGGCGGGACGACGACGGGGACCCGGTGGTACCAGCGCGGCTGCAGGACGGCCGCGGCGTACCACCAGGAGACGGCGGCGACGCGCTCGTCGGGGTGGCGGCGGCCCTGGCGGGCCAGCGCGAGCGCCTCGCGGCGGTCCTCGGCGGGCAGCGCCTGGAAGGCGCGCACCGCGCGGGCGCGGGTGGCGGCGTCCAGCTCGGGACCGACGACGGTCACCAGTCCTCCTCGGTCGACGTGCTGCGGGGCGCGGGTGCCGCGGCGGGTGCGGAGGGCATGGGATTCGAACCCATGAGGAAGGAGTGGTTACCTCCCTAGCGGTTTTCAAGACCGCCGCCTTCAGCCGCTCGGCCAGCCCTCCAGCGCCCTCGCGGGCCCGTCCACTGTACGGCGGCCGCCCGGGCGCGGCGGCTGGGCGGGGCCGCGCTGGGGTAGCGTCGGCCGACCCCGACCGACCGACCAGCGAGCGAGCGCCCAGCGGTGAGCACCGAGAAGACCCTGCGGACCGTCGTCGTGCTCCCCACCTACCAGGAGGCCGACAACGTCGAGGCGGCCCTGCGCCTGCTGCTGGACAGCCCGGTGGCCCCCGACGTGCTGGTGGTCGACGACTCCTCCCCCGACGGCACGGGCGAGGTCGTGCAGCGGGTGGCGGCGGCGCTGCCGCCGGGGCGGGTTCGGCTGCTGACGCGGCCGGTCAAGGAGGGCCTGGGCGCGGCCTACCGCGCCGGGTTCGCCGCCGTGCTGGCCGCGGGCGAGCACGACGTCGTGGTGCAGATGGACGCCGACGGCTCGCACCCGGTGAGCGCGCTGGAGGAGATGCTGCGGCGCCTGGCCGCGGGCGCGGACGTGGTGCTGGGCGCGCGCTACGTGCCCGGCGGGTCGCTGGACGACGCCTGGCCCTGGTACCGCAAGGCGCTGAGCCGGGGGGCCAACGCGTACGCGCGCACGCTGCTGCGCGCACCGGTCTCGGACCTGACCGGCGGGTTCAAGGCGTGGCGGGCGGAGGTGCTGCGCTCGCTGCCGCTGACGGAGCTGACGGCGGCCGGGTACGCGTTCCAGGTGCAGACGACGCTGGCGGCGCTGGAGCGCGGCGCGCGCGTGGAGGAGGTCCCGATCCGCTTCACCGAGCGCACCCTGGGGGCCTCGAAGATGTCGCGGGCCATCATCGGCGAGGCGATGGTGGCGGTCGTGCGGATGCGCCGGCACGGCGCCACGGGCGCGCGGCGGCGCTGAGCCCGGACGGCGCGGGCGGGTCAGGTGGCCGGTGCCGGACGCGATGTGATTGCCTGACTGACAGTGATCTGGAATCGTCGTGGCGTCACGGGCGGGGCGGGGACCGGGCAGTGCCCGCCGCCCGCCCACCACGGCGCCGAGCACCCCCGGCTCGCCCGGAGGACCGCGGGAGGACCGGGAGTGCTGGAGGACGACGCCGACGCGGTCGCGCAGCTGCTCGACCTCGCCCGCGACATCTTCGGCACGCCCGTGGCCGCCCTGACCCGCGAGGGGCTGCGCCGCGCCGGCGGCGAGGGCGCGGACGGCGTGCAGCAGACCAGCAGCGTCCTGGACCCGCGCGCCACGGTGCGCCTGCTCGCGGACACCGACCTGGACCGCTCGGTGCTCGCCGTGCCGGTGGTCCGCCCCGACGGCGAGCCCGACGGCCGGCTGGTCGGCGTCCCCGACGGCGAGCCCGAGGAGCTGTCCTCGCGGCAGCTGGAGGCGCTGCACGTGGTCTCCGCGCTCCTGGCCGGCGTCCTGCACCACCGCGAGCGCCGGCAGGCCGAGCGCAGCTCCCGGCTGGCCTCCCTGGACGCGCTGGTCGCCGGGACGGGCCGCTCGACGGTGCTGCAGCCCATCGTGGACCTGCGCGACGGCGCCCTGGTGGGCGCGGAGGCGCTCAGCCGCTTCACGACGGCCGACGGGGTGCCGCAGCGGCCCGAGCAGGTGTTCGCCGACGCGCGCTCCTCGGGGGCGGGGGTCCGGCTGGAGCGGGCCGCGATCGCCTCGGCGCTGCCGCTGCTGGGCGAGCTGCCCGCGGGCGCCTACCTGGGGGTGAACGCCTCCGCGGAGGCGCTGCTGGACCCGGGCACGCAGCGGCTGCTGCTGTCGGGCGACCCGCACCGGCTGGTCGTGGAGGTCACCGAGCACGACCCGGTGACCGACTACGCCTCGCTGGCGGCCAGCACGGCGGACCTGCGCGCGGCGGGCGTGCGGCTGGCGGTGGACGACGCGGGCGCGGGTTTCGCCAGCCTGCAGCACGTCCTGCACCTGGCCCCGGACATCGTCAAGCTCGACGGGGCGTTCGTGCGGGGCATCGACGCGGACCCGGC
Source organism: Kineococcus terrestris (assembly GCF_041020755.1). Classification (NCBI taxonomy): domain Bacteria; kingdom Bacillati; phylum Actinomycetota; class Actinomycetes; order Kineosporiales; family Kineosporiaceae; genus Kineococcus; species Kineococcus terrestris. The sequence goes on from NZ_JBEUEI010000025.1 coordinate 34,782, forward strand.
CCGGCGCGCCGTGGCGCGCGCCCTGGTGGGTTTCGCCTCCGAGCTGGGCTCGACGACGGTGGCCGAGGGCGTGGAGCGGACGGGTGAGCTGGAGGTGCTGCGCGACCTGGGCGTGCACTGCGGGCAGGGCTACCTGCTGGGCCGGCCCGGCGCGGCGCTGGCGCCGGGGCCGGTGCCCCCGGCGGGGCGGGTCACCTCCCCCGACGACACGACGGTCGTGGAACTGCCGGTGACCCCGGTCGAGCCGGAGGAGCACGGGGACCCCGGGGACGACGGCGCCCCGCCGTGACCGGTGGTCGCGGCGGGGCGCGTCGTGGTGGTTCCCGGCGGGGGCGTCAGAGCGTGACGACGCTCAGCTTGCCCTTGCCGTAGCGGGCGACCTCGACGGCGAGGTCGAGGCGGCTGCCCGTGCGGGTGCACGCCTCGACGACGTCGGGGCGCAGCACCTCGCCGGGGGCGTAGGCGGCGTGCAGCTTCAGGTGCGGGGCACCCTCGACGTTGAACAGCGACGCCATGATGTTCAGCACCTCGTTGGCGTTCTGCCGCAGCGCGGCGGACAGCTCGCCGTCCTCCAGCGCCGCCTCGCTGGCGCCCGGCGGGAGCAGGCCGATGGCCGCCCCGGCGTGCGCGGCGAGCGCGAAGTCGAACACCACGACGGCCGAGGAGCGCAGCCGGTCGTCCACGTACAGGCCGACCGCGGAACCCGGCGCGCCGCCCACGGCGGTCGGGGTGCCCGGGGACACCTCGACGTCGCGGCCCAGCAGGTCGGACAGCAGGTTGCGCACCGCCAGGTTCGAGGGCAGCGGGCTGGTGCCGGACTCCGACACGCAGCGGCCCGCCGTGGCGACCTCGGCCGGGGCGGCGGCGGAACCGCCGCCGAGCACCGGCGCCAGGGCCGCGGCGAACGCGTCCGGCGTGAACGGCTTGGCGATGAGGAACAGCGCCCCGGCCGCGGCGGCCTTCTCGCGCATGTCCTCCGAGCCCTCCGAGGTGACGAACCCGAACGGCACGTCCTGCCCGGACGCGCGCAGGTTCTGCAGCATCTCGTAGCCGCTGGCCTCGGGCATGTTCCAGTCGGACAGGACGATGTCGGGCTGCTCGGCGCGGACCGCCTCGAAACCCTCCCTGCCGTTCTCGGCCTGGACGACGTCCACCCAGTCGAAACCGGCCTGGCGCAGCGTGCGGATGACGATCTGCCGCATCACGCGGCTGTCGTCGACGACCAGGGCCTTCACGTCAGACCTCCGTAGCGGGAGCGGTGGCGGCCGACCCGGCCAGCCACACCACGAACGACACCGGGTGCCCCTGCCAGACGGCGTCGAGGCGCGCGGCGCACCGGCTGCCCGTGCGGGGCAGCGGCGGGGCGGCCGCGATGGCCGGCAGCCCGAGGGCCCCGGCGTCGGGCACGAGGGCCTTGACGTTGCCGCCGATGATGTTGGCGACCTCGCCGAGGGCGTCGTACACGTCCTCGTCGTCCAGGTCGCCGTCCTCGCTCAGCAGCACGGCGGCCAGCGAGCGGCCCGCGGCGCGCGGCACCGTGACGGTGACCAGGCCGGGGCGCGCACCGGTGATGCCGACGCTCGCGCACAGCACGTCGCCGGTCACCTCCAGCGGCTCGAACGACGGCAGGAACGGCTCGCTCGCGGCGAAGTACGACTCCCACATCTGGTCGACGATCTGCGCGAGCGCCTCGTCCTCGACCGCGTCGGGCTCCAGGCCCTCCAGCTCCACGACGTCCTGGCTCACGCGCCCGCCCCCTCGGGCAGCAGGCCCAGCAGGCCCAGCTTCTCCTCCAGCGCGTCCACCGTGAACGGCTTGATGAGGTACTCGTGCGCGCCGGCGGCCAGGGCGCGGACGATCTGCCCGTGCTCGGCCTCCGTGGTGACCATCATGATGGTCAGCGCGCGGTACTCGCGGTTCGCGCGGACCTGCGTGACGAACGTCAGACCGTCCATCACGGGCATGTTCCAGTCGACGGTCGCCAGGTCGGGCAGCGGGCCCGCCTGCAGCACGGCCAGCGCCTCGGCGCCGTCCGCGGCCTCCACCGTCTCGTACCCCAGCTTGCGCAACGCACCCGCGATGATCTTCCGCATCGCCCGGGAGTCGTCCACGACCAGCGCCTTCATCACTGCCCTCCGTTCTTCGGTCGGTGGACGGAAACCCGGCCGACGGGTTCCCTGTCCCAGTTGTCGTCGACGCCCAGCGTCGTCTCGGCCCCCCCGAGGAACAGGTAGCCCCCGGGCTTCAGCACGCGGCGCACCCTGGTGAGGATGTCCCGCTTGGTCTGCAGGTCGAAGTAGATGAGGACGTTCCGCAGGAACACCACGTCGAACTGGCCGAGCAGGGTGTACGGGCTGGTGAGGTTCAGCTGGCTGAACCGCACGAGCCGGCGGATGTCGTCGTTCACCTGCCACTGCGTGCCCACCCGCGTGAAGTGGCGCACCAGCAGCGGCGCGGGCAGGCCGCGGTTGACCTCCAGCTGCGAGTAGCGGCCGGCCTTGGCCTTCTCCAGCACCTCGGTGGACAGGTCGGTCGCGACGATCTCCGCGCGCCAGCCCTCCGCCACGACGCTGTCGGCCAGGCTGATCGCCAGGCTGTACGGCTCCTGCCCGGTGGAGCAGGCCGCGGACCAGATCCGCAGCGAGCGGGTCGAGGCGCGGGCCTGCTTCAGGGCCGGGACCACGGAGGTGGCGAACGCCTGGAACGGCGCCCCGTCGCGGTACCAGGACGTCTCGTTCGTCGTCAGCGCCTCGACGATCGCCGTCTGCGCCCTGCGGTCCGGGCGCAGCCGGACGCCGTCGACGTACGCGGAGACGTCCGCGGCACCGGCCGCCCGCGCGAGCGGGACGAGCCGGGACTCCACCAGGTACTCCTTGCCGCGCTCCAGGACGATCGCGCTCTCTCGCCTCACGAGGGTGCAGACCCACTCGAAGGCCGCCGGCGTCAGCGCCACGTCATCACCTGCCTCAGGGGGTTCGGACCGCGGGGGCGGTCGGACGGGTCGCCGGCGGTCGCGCCGGCGAGGGGGTGGCCGCGGCGCGGCTCGTGAACGAGCTCGCCGGCGGCAGCGGGGGCAGGGCACGGCCGGGGGCCGTGCGCGCCGCCGCGGGGACCGGGGAACCGGCGCGCGCGCCCAGCCGGCGCACGATCGCGTCGGGGATCGCGCCGAGCGGGAGGACCTCGTCGGCCACGCCCTCGCGGGCGACGGCGCCGGGCATCCCCCACACCACGGAGGTGGCCTCGTCCTGGACGACGACCTGCCCGCCGGCCTCGGCGACGGCCTTGCAGGACAGCTTGCCGTCCGAGCCCATGCCGGTGAGGACGACGGCCAGCAGGTCACCGCCGAACACGGAGACCGCGGAGCGGACCATGACGTCGACGGCGGGGCGGCAGAAGTTCTCCGGCGGGCCCTGGTGCAGCTTCACGGCCAGGCCCGCGCCGCGGCGCACGACCTCCATGTGGAAGTCGCCGGGGGCGATGTAGACGGTGCCGGGCACGACGGCCTGGCCGTCGGCGGCCTCGACGACGGTCAGCGCGGTGGCCTTGTCGAGGCGCTGCGCGTACAGGCGGGTGAACACCGGCGGCATGTGCTGGGTCACGAGGACGGGCACCGGCAGGGACGCGGGCAGCTTGGCCAGGACGGCGGCCAGCGCCTCGGGGCCGCCGGTGGAGGAACCGATCACCAGGGCGCGCGGGGTGCCGGGGGCGCCGCTGCGGGTGCGGACGGCCACGGGCGCGGCCGGGCGCGCCGGGACCGGCGCCGCGGCGGGCGCGGCGGCGGGCGCGGCGGCGGGGGCGGCGGCCTCGGAGAACCACGGGACGAGCGCCTTGATCTTGGGGATGAGCTGGGCGCGCACCGACTCCATCGACTCGGCGACCGACCCGACGTTCGCGGGCTTGGTCACGTAGTCGGAGGCGCCGTTCGACAGGGCCTCCAGCGTCGCCGACGCGCCCCGCTCGGTGAGCGTGGAGAACATCACGACGGGCAGGCGGCGGTCGACCCTGCGGACCTCCAGCAGCGTCTGCAGACCGTCCATGACGGGCATCTCGATGTCGAGCGTCATGGCGTCCGGCGACAGCTGCGCCAGCTTGTCCAGCGCGACCCTGCCGTTCGGGGCGGTGCCGACGACCTCCAGGGCCGGGTCGCCGGACAGGACGTCGGTCACGATGCGGCGCACCACGACGGAGTCGTCGACGACGAGGACTCGAACGCGTCGCTGCACCTCGCACCTGGCCTTCCGCGCGGCTGACGCGCCGCAGAGCGCACCGCCCCGGACCGGGCGGCTCCCCTGTCCATCGGCCGGAGCGGGCCGGGCCTGAAGCGCCGCCCCGAGCGGCCTCGCCCGGCGGTCCGCGTCCCGGCGCGCGTGCGCCCGCGACGCCCCCGGCGGTGCTGCCGGGGGCGCCGCGGGACGCGGTCGGGCGGAGGGGTCGGGCGGAGGGGTCAGACGGAGCGGCGGCGGGCGCGCAGGCCCAGGGCCAGTCCGCCGAGGCCGGCGGCGAGACCGGCCCCGGCCAGGGCGCGGGCCACGCCGTCCGGGGCGCCGGTCGAGGCGCTGTCCGAGCTGACGGACGCGCTGGCGACCGGGGCGGTCCGCTCCCCGGCGTCGGCGGGCGCCGCCCCGTGGGCGCCGTGGCCGTCGGCGGTGGCCTCCGTCGTCGTGAACTCCGGCGCCGGGTGCTCCGGCTCCTCGGCGCCCGGCGCGCCGACCTCGGTCCAGGCCGCGACCTCCCCGTCGGCGTACGTCTGCACCGCGGGCAGGACGACGCGGGTGCCGGCCGCCGGCAGCGGGCCGACCTGCAGCTGGAACTGCTCGAACTCCCCGACGCCGGTGCCGGGGCCGTCGGCGGTCCAGGTGACCGTCAGCGGCGCCCGCGTGAGCGTCACGCCGTCGACGTCCACGGGCTCGGGCAGCTCGCCCTCGCGGACCACGGCCGTCCAGCCCGGCAGGGGCCGCACCCGCACCGAGGTGAACGGGACGTCCGTGGGCAGGCTGACCTCCAGCGACGTGCTGGCGGCGGTGTCGGACTCGGTCGGCACGCGCAGGGTGACGACGCTCCAGCCGCCCGCGGCGGTGGTCTCGGGGACGGCGCGCACGTGCGCGGAGGCCGCCGGCGCGCCGGCGAGGAGGGTCAGGCCGCTCAGGCCGGTGACGGCGAGGGCGGCCGCGCCCGCGCGGGCGAGGGCGCGCGGACGGGTGGGGGTGGTGCTGGGCACAGGGGTCTCCCGGGTCGGGTCAGGGGTGGGATCCGTGCCCGGAGGCGCGTCAGGGCGACGCGGCGAAGCTCCGCGCACGGGGTGGCGAGGGCTGGCGCCGCGGGGGCGGCCCCCGCCGCGGTGCGCGGCGGACGACGAGGAGGCAGGGGGCGGCCACGGCCGGCGGGGCGGGCGGCGGGGTGCGCCGCGGGCCCGGCGGCGGCGCGACGGCCAGGCGCAGGACGACCAGCAGCGGCCGCCACCAGGTGCGCAGCGCCCACAGCGCGGCCTCGCCGCGGGCGAGGACGAGCGCCGCCAGCAGCGTCGCGGCGGTGTGGGCGGCGAGCATGCCGGCCGACCAGCCGGGTGCGCTCGCGGCGGCGGTGGCGGCGGCGGTGGTGGCCGGGTCGGTCGTCAGCAGCTGCCCGTGGTGCCCGGCGCCCGCGAGCGCCCCCGTGGGGACCGCGCAGGTGGCGACCAGCACCTCGTGCAGCACGACCTGCCCGGCGCCGAGGACGCCCACCAGCGCCGGCCCGGACAGCCGGCGGCGGGTCAGCAGGTGGGCGGCGCAGGTGGTGAGCGCGAGCAGGGCGAGCACCGTCAAGGCGTCGGGCAGGCCGCCGCCGGCCGCGACGTGCGCGGCGGAGGCGAGCGCCAGGACGGTGGCGGCCACGGCGGCCGCGCGCGCGGCGCGCAGCGTCCCCCGGGCCGGTGCGATCACCCCCCGACCCTAGGCCCCGCCACCGGCCCGCCCTCCCCGTTCCCCCACCCGACACCTCCCACCACCGTGATCACGCACGCTTGAACGTCCACCCGTCCATGATCACCGCGACGGCTGCGATCACCGTGGTCTTGCAGGGTTTCCAGCGAGGTCACGGCGGGGAGGGGCGGCGAGCAGGCGCGGGAAGGAGGGGCCGCTGCGGGGGCGTCTCGTCAGGGGGCGGGCGTCGGCTCGTCGCCGAAGGCGGCCACCCAGGGGCGCAGCAGGACCGCGCGGGCGTCGGAGGACAGCAGGTCGGCGACGACCTCGGCGTGCACGACGCCGCTGACGACGTTCCACAACCCGCCCGCGCCGTCGGCGGCGTCCAGCCCGCCGGCGCGGAACGCCCGCACGGCCAGCAGCTGCGCGGCCGCCGCGGTGCGGGTGCGGCCGGACAGGTGCACCGCCCAGGAGGCGTCGTGCACGGCGCTCGCCCACTCCCCGCCGCTGGGCCGGGCGGTGTCGGCCGCCGCGCGCAGGCACGCCCGGTCGGTGCCGTCGAGGCGGGCCAGGGTGCCCAGCACGACCGCCACACCGCCCTGCTCCGGGCCCAGCCCGTCGGGCACGTCCGGCAGCGGCGCCAGGTCGCGGGACGCCTGCACGTACGGGGCGGCCAGCGCCCGGCGCACGTCGGCGGGCAGCCGGTCCGCCAGGTACGCGGACAGGGCGGCGTCGGCCAGGACGTCCGCGGCGCGCGCGGCCACGTCCGCGCGCAGCGCGGGCCCGTCGCCGTCGAGGCTGCGCGACCACGTCCAGTCGAGGACGTCGTGGTGCACCAGGCGCACCAGCGCGTCGGCGTCGGCCACCGTGCCGGCCCGCAGGGCCCGCACCACCCCGGCCTCCAGCCGCGGCCCGACGACGTCCTCCTCGAACGCGCGCTCGGCCAGCCCCCCGGCCACCTGCCCGAGCACGTCGGTCAGCTGCGGCGCCGCGGCCACCGCCGCGCGCACGACCTCGCGGGTGCGCTCGCGCGCCGCCGGGTCGCAGCGGGCGGCCAGCACGTCCAGCTCGCGCGGGCCGCAGTCCAGCCCGCGCAGCAGGACCTCGGCGGCCGAGTCGCCGGCCGGCAGGCGCACCAGGTCGAACCCCAGGACGGGCGAGCTCACGAGCGAGTAGTGCACGGCGTCCGCCTCCGGGTGCTGCTGCGCTGCGCCGTCGTCGGTGCGGCGTCGCGACCACCCTCGCACCGCGCGGTGCGGGCGACCAGGCACGGCCGTGCCGCGTCACCCGGGAGGAGGCACGCACGACCACCGGCGGCGCACCGCGAGCGCCCGCGCTGCGCCGGACGGGTGAGCGCGCCCGGGTCCGGCCGTCCACCACGCGCGCGGCCGTCACCGGCCGTAGCGTCGGGGGGTGGCGGGAGAACGGGCGCGCGCGGGCGGTCGCACCGGTCGGGAGCGCGGGGACGAGCACGCGGACGAGCGCGAGGACGAGCACGGGGGCGGCGGTGGTGCGGCCGGCGCGGACCCCGGCGCGCGCACGTGGGTGCCGTGGGTCCTGTGCGCGGCGTCGCTGGGCACGCTGCTGGTGCTGGGCGAGGCCGCGCACTCGGTGCTCAGCGGCGAGGTGGACGAGCAGCTGCTCGGCATCCCCTCCGGGGACCTGCTGACGGCCGCGCAGAGCGAGAGCCTCGACACGGCCCGGATCGGCGCGCTGTGGTCGGCGGTCGACGGCGCCCCGGGGCTGCTGGTGAGCGTGCTGGGGCTGGCCGCGGTCGCGGCGGCCGGGACCGCGCGCCGTCCCGGCTGGCTGGTGCCGTCGGCGTCGGCGCGCTGGGCGGCGGGCGGGCTGGCCGCCGCCACCGCCGTGGCCGCCGCCGCGTGGTGCTCGGTGGGCCTGCGGCTGGCGGTGGCGACCCTGGACGAGGAGGGCTTCTGGTACTGGGGCCGCCCCGGGCCGGGCGTGTGGACGGTCGCGGCGGTGCCCGCGGGCGTGGCGCTCCTGGCCGCCGTGGTCGCGGGCGCGCTGCTGCGGCCGGGACCCGCACCGGCCGCGCAGGAGGCGGGGACCCGGGACGCGGGGGACGCGGACGGCGCGGCGGGCGACGGGGAGGACGCTCCGGGACCGGGCGCCGCGGACGCTCCAGCGGCCGCCGCCGACGTCCCCGCCAGCGGCGCGGCACCCGGTGGCGGCACGGGCGGCGTCGGCTCCGGGCTCCTCCGAGCCGGGGCGAACGGGACGAACGGGACGGAGGTCGCCGGCCACGCGCCCCCGCGCACCGCTGCCGGGTCGGCGAGGTCACCGCTGGGCGACCTGCCCAAGGGCGACCCGTCCCTGTACCGCCGCCCCGCCTCCTGACGGTCCCCCGGCCCCGCCCCGTCCCGTCAGGCGGCGGCGCCCTCCAGCTCGAGGGCCTTGTCGACGTCCAGGACGAGCAGCAGCGCGTCGTCGAGCTTGTAGGCGCCGCGGATGAGCTCGCGGATCGGCCCGGACAGCGTGTCCGGCGGCGGCTCGAACGTCGCGTCGGCGGCCTCGATGACCCCGCCGATGGAGTCGACGAGCAGGCTCCAGACCTCCTCGGCGGCGCGGACGACGACGTTCATCGCGACCTTGCCCTCCTCGCGGTCGGGCAGCCACAGGCGGCGGCGCAGGTCCAGGGCGGTGACGACCTGGCCGCGCAGGTTGATGAGGCCGGCGACGGCGTGCGGGGCCAGCGGGGCGGGGGTGCGGGGCTGCTCGGTGAGCACCTCCTGCACCCGGCGCACCTCGACGCCGAACAGGTGGCCCGCCAGGTGGAACGTCGCGTACTGCGTGGACATCTCAGGCTCCCAGTCGGGTCGAGGCGGCGGCGAGCTCGCGCTGGGCCTGCTCGCTGAAGAAGTTCGGGTCCGCGGCGAGGATGGCCGCGCGGACGTCGAGGAGCTCGGTGACGCGGTCGCGGATGACCGCGGAACCCACCAGGCCGGTGTCGTCGATGTCGCTGTGGGCGTCCTGGCCGGAGACGATGTCGACGATCTCGTCGACGACGATGGCGACGCTGCGCCCGCGCGCCGAGTACACGACGCCCGGCAGGGCGTCCAGGTCGCCGCCGCCCGGGCCGCCGCGGAAACCGCCGCCGAGGTGGTTGGCGAGGCGGACCAGCGGCAGGATCTCGCCGCGGTAGCGGACGACCTCGCGGCGCCCGACGCGCTCGATGGAGGCGGTCTTGAACTCCTCCAGGCGGGTGACGACGTCCAGCGGGATCGCCACGCGGCGGTCGTCGCCGAGGCCGACGACGAGCAGGCGCTGGCCCTCGGCGGTGGCGGAGGTCGCGGTGGCGGTCTCGGCGGCCGCGTGCTCGACGCCGTCGGCGCGCATGGTGCGCCGCGCCAGGGACTGCACGTCGAGGATGAGGGAGACGCGCCCGTCGCCGAGGATGGTGGCGCCGGCGTAGCTGCCGATGGCCTTCAGCACGCCGGACAGCGGCTTGACGACGATCTCCTCGGTGTCCAGGACGCGGTCGACCACGAGGCCGAAGCGGCGGCCGTCGCACTCCAGGACGGCGATGACGAGGCTGGTGGGCAGTTCCTCGCCGGCGGGGCGCTTGAGCTCCAGCGCCTCCTCCAGGCGCACCAGCGGCAGCAGCGCGCCGCGCAGGCGGTACACCTTGGCGCCGCCGACGTCCTCGATGGCGTTGGCCATGCGCTCGGTGTCGAGGCTGACCAGCTCCAGCAGGTTCACCTGCGGCATGGCGTAGCGCTGGCCGGCGCACTCGACCGTCAGGGCGGGGACGATCGCCAGGGTCAGCGGGATCCGCAGCCGCCAGATGGTGCCCTGGCCGGGGGTGGACTCGACGTCGACGGAACCGCCGATGCGCTCGATGTTCGTCTTGACGACGTCCATGCCGACGCCGCGGCCGGAGACGTTGGTGACCTTCGCGGCGGTGGAGAAACCGGGCAGGAACAGGAACTGCAGGACGTCGTTGGTGGTGAGGGTCTCCAGCTTCGCCTGGGTGACCAGGCCCTTGGAGACGGCCTTGGCGCCGATGACGGCGGGGTCGATGCCCTTGCCGTCGTCGCGGACCTCGACGAGGACCTGCCCGCCCTCGTGGGCGGCGCGCAGGCGCAGGGTGCCGACCTCGCGCTTGCCGGCGGCGAGGCGGACCTCGGGCGGCTCGATGCCGTGGTCGACGGCGTTGCGGACGATGTGGGTCAGCGGGTCCTTGACGGCCTCGAGGAGGGTGCGGTCGAGCTCGGTCTCCTTGCCCTCCATCTCCAGCTGGATCTTGCGGCCGAGCATGTTGCCGAGGTCGCGCACGACGCGGGGCAGCTTGGACCACAGGTGCTCGATGGGCTGCATGCGGGTGCGCATGACGCCCTCCTGCATCTCGCTGGCGACGAGGTTCAGGCGGTGGCAGGCGCGGGTGAGGTCCTCGTCGCGCAGGGCGCTGGCGCGCTGCAGGATCTGGTTGCGGGCCAGGACGAGCTCGCCGGCCTGGCGGACCAGGGACTCCAGCAGCTCCACGTCGACGCGGACGGTGGCGTCGCTGGCGGCCACGCGCTCGCCGCCGGCGGCGGGGGCCGCGGGCGCGGGAGCCGCGGCGGCGGGGGCGGCGGCGACGGGGGCGGCCTCGACGACGGGCTCGGCGACGGGCTCGACGACGGGCTCGGGCTCGGCGACGGGCTCGGGCTCCACGAGCTCGGGCTCGGGGACGACCTCGGGCTCCGGCTCGGGCGCCACCTCGGCGACGGGCGCGGCGACGTGCGCGGCGGCGGGCGCGGGCTCGTCGACCACCTCGGCGCCGGCGGGGGCGGCGGCGGGCAGGACGGGCTCCTCGCCGTCGAGGACGGCGCGGATGGCGGCGACGACGTCGTCGACCTCGACGGTGTCCTCGGTGCCGCGCTCCTCGATGGAGGCCAGCAGCGCGCGGATGGTGTCGACCATGCGCAGCAGCACGTCGGTCGTCACGGGCGTCATGACGAGCTGGCCGTCGCGCAGGCGCGCCAGGAGGTTCTCGCCGACGTGCGCGACGGACTCCAGGCGCCCGAAGGCGAGGAAGCCGCTGGTGCCCTTGATGGTGTGGATGGTGCGGAACACGCTGGCCAGCAGCTCGCGCGAGCCCGGCTGCTGCTCCAGCGCGACCAGGTCGGAGTCCAGCTGGTCCAGGTTCTCGTAGCTCTCGACGAGGAACTCCTGGACGATCTCGTCCATGCCGTCCACGGATGCTCCTGATCTCGCGTCGTGCGGCCACCGGCACCGGCGGCCCCGGGGGGTCGAGGTCTCCATCGGCAGCGGCGCCGCCGGGCTGAAGCCCCGCCCCGGGGTGCGGGGGCGCCGGTGCGCGGGTAGGCAGGGAGGCATGAGCGGGAAGTCCGCGGAGGACTACGGCGAGGACTACACGGAGCCCGAGCTGCGCGAGCGGCTCAAGGAGGAGATCAAGGCCGGCGACAGGGGCGGGAAGCCGGGCCGGTGGAGCGCGCGCAAGAGCCAGCTCCTCGCGCACGAGTACGAGGCCGCCGGCGGCGGGTACCGCCACCCCGGCGAGCGCAGCGGGTCCCAGGAGCACCTGCAGCGCTGGACGGAGCAGGACTGGCGCACCGCCGACGGCTCGGCCGACGCCCGCGACGACGGCGGCGGTGGGACGAAGCGGTACCTGCCCGACGCGGCGTGGGAGCTGCTCGACGAGGACGAGAAGCGGGCCACCGACACCCGCAAGCGCTCGGGGAAGGAGCAGCACGTCGCCAACACCGGCGCCGCGCAGCACGCCCGCGCGGCCGCGGAGCTGATCGACCTGACCGCCGCCGAGGCCGCGAAGGCGGTGCGCGGCATGGACGACGCCGACGCGCTGGAGCGCGCGGAGAAGGCCGAGCGCGAGCTCGGGAAGGGCCGCAAGACCGTCCTGGAGGCGATCGAGGCGCAGCGCGCGAAGCTGTGACCGCCCGACTGCCTGACCGCCCCTCCCCCTCCTGTCGTCCTCTCTGCCCGGCCGTCCCTTCCGTGATCTTGCAGGGTTTCCCAGCGAGATCACGGAGGGGTGGGGAGCACCCGGGCCCGGACGCGCGCGAGGCCGGCGCCCCGGTGGGGCGCCGGCCTCGGCGGTGCTGCGCGGGCGCGACCCGCGCTCCTGTCCGCGCGCTCAGGCGGCGTTGAGGCGGGCGAGCGCCGTCTGCACGAGCGTGATGAGGCTGTGCTTGGTGGCGGCCTTGCTGCGCGCGTCGGTGTAGACGAGCGGGGTGTCGGCCGGCACGGCGAGGGCCTCGCGGACGGCCTCCAGGTCGTGCTGGGCGACGCCGTCGAAGCAGTTCACGGCGACGACGAACGGGATGCCGCGGGACTCGAAGTAGTCCACGGCGGGGAAGCACTGGTCGAGGCGGTCGGTGTCGACGAGGACGACGGCGCCGATGGCGCCCTTGACCAGGTCGTCCCACATGAACAGGAACCGGTCCTGCCCGGGGGTGCCGAACAGGTACAGCCACAGGTTGCCCGGCAGCGCGATGCGGCCGAAGTCCATGGCCACGGTCGTGGACGTCTTGCGGTCGGAGTTCTGCCCGGCGTCGTCGACGCCGACGGAGTGCTCCGTCATCGCGGCCTCGGTGCGCAGCGGCTCGATGTCGGAGATCGACCCGATGAAGGTCGTCTTGCCGACGGCGAACCCGCCGGCCACGACGATCTTGACGACGGTGGGGGGCGCGGTGGGCTCCGGAGCGCTTCCCGCGGGCGCACCGGCTCCGGCGGGAGTGCTCACGTCAGAGCGAGGAAATGCCATTGAGAACACTCTCCAGGACGCTGATGGTGGTCGCGGGTTGGCCGGTGGTGGCGGGCGCGACGCCGTGGACGCGGACCTTCCCGGCCTGGGACAGGTCGCTGACCACGACGCGCACGACACCGACGGGCAGGTGGACGTGGGCGGACAGCTCGGCGATGGACAGGTAGGAGGTCTTCGTCAGCTCGAGGATGGTGCGACGCTCGGGCGTCATCCCGACCTCGGGCGCGGCGACGGCCTCGACGAGGGCCTCGACGGGCAGGACGTCCGTCGTGGGGCGGGTCCGCCCGCCCGTCACGGTGTACGGGCGGACGGTGAACTCGGCGACGTCGTCGTGCTCGTCGTCGGACCACAGGTCGGCGCCGCCCCCCGGGTTGCCAGGGGAAGTCACGGTCGCGTCACCACCTCGCCGCGACCGGCGCCGAGGTGGGCAGGTTCGCCCGCATCTCGGACACCAGCTGCGGCGTGAGGACGGCCTCGCAGCGCTGGACCAGCATGGCCATCTCGTAGCCGATGAGGCCGACGTCGCAGCCGGCCTCGGCGGCCACCGCGAACACGGAGCCGTCGGAGATGTTGACGAGGAAGAAGAACGCCTCGTCCATCTCGATGATGGCCTGGCGCACCTCGCCGGAGTCGAGCTGGCGGGCGGCGCCGCGCGAGAGGCTGGACACGCCGGACACGATCGCGGCGAGCTGGTCGCCGGCCTCGCGGTCGAGCTTGTCCGACATGGCCATGAGCAGGCCGTCGGCGGAGACGACCACGGTGTGCTGGACGCCGGGGACGTTCTTGACGAAGTTGTCGAGGAGCCAGCTGAAGTCGGCTGCCTCGGTGCTGAGCGCGGTCACAGTGGGGTTCCTCTTCTCGGGCGGGCCGGCGCGGTCGCGGCGGTGTCCATCGGGTCGTGGGATCGGTGGGTGCGGGGGTCTGTCCCCCGGCCGGGCGGCCGGGGCGTCGGGGCGGGCGCCACGTGTGCCACGTGCGCGCCCGCGGTCTCAGGCGTCCTCACCGGCGGTCCCGGCGGGGTCCTGGGAGCCGTCCGGCGCGGTGCCGTCGGCGGTCTCGGCCTGACGGCCGCGCGAGACGCCGGCCTGGAAGCCGGACAGCATCGAGCGGACGTCGGCGGGGGCCCGGCGCTGGCGCGCGGCGGCCGTGCGGGCCGGCGCGGGCTTGGCGGCCGCGGCGGTCGCCCCGGCCTGCCGGCGCACCAGCGGCTGGGAACCGCTGGCCATCGACGGGTTGAAGGAGGCGCCCTCGGTGAGGGCGGACAGCGCCTCCGCGGCCAGCGAGGAGCGCTGGCGCAGGGCCTCGCCGCCGACGCGGGTGGCGGCCTCGGCCGGGGCGGCCTCGGCCCGGGGGCTCCGGGCCGGCAGGGCCGGCACCGGGGCGGCCGCGGGGGCCTCCGGAGCCGCCGCGGCAGGTGCCTCGGCGACGGGGGCGACGGGGGCGACGGGGGCGACCGGCGCGTCCTCGGGGGTGCGGGCGGCCGGGACGTGAGCGGGCTGGGCCTGCTCGGTCCGCGGGGTCAGGGGCGCCAGCGGCTCGAGCGGCGCGAACGCCTCCGGGGCGGCCGCCCGGACGGGGGCCTCCTGCGGGGCCTCGACCGGGGCCTCGGCGGGGGCCTCGACCGGAGCCTCGACGGCCTCGACCGCCTTCTCGGTCCCGGCCGCCTCGACGGCCTTCTCGCCCTTGTCGGAACCCTTGCGGCGCGACGTCCAGAACGCCTCGGCGGCGGTCTTGGGCGGGGTCGCGGTCTCGCGCACCTGGCGCTGCTTGCGGCCGGCCTTGGGCAGGATGTCCTGCGCCGGGGCCAGCGCCGCGGGCGCGGACGGCTTGCGCTCGCGCTTGGGCATGGCGGCGGCCGCGTCGGCCTGCACCACCGGCACCACCGGGGGCTGCCAGGAGCCGCCCGCCGGGGCCGCCGGGGCGGCCGGGGCCGGAGCCGCCGGAGCCGCGGGAGCCGGTGCGGCGGAGGCCTCGGCCGGAGCGGCCGGGGCCGCGCCGGCGGACCTGCGGCGCGCGGGCAGGGAGCGACCGGGCAGCTTGGCCGTCGGCTGGGCCGCGACCACGTCGGAACCGGCGGCGGCCTCGGCGGCGGAGCGCTGCAGCGTCTGCGACAGCGCGCTGCCGACCCCGTCGGCCGCGAGCGGGTTCGCGACGATGCTCGACGGGCCCGCGGGGGGCGTGGTGGTCGGGGCGCTCGCCGCGGCGTCCGGCAGCGCGCTGGGCAGCGCGTCGGGCAGGGCACTGGGCAGGGCGCTGGGCAGCGCGTCGGGCAGCGCGCTCGGCAGGGCGGAGGGCGCCGCGCCGTCCGGCGCCGCGTCGAGGGCCGCCAGCTCGGGCTGGCCGGCGTTGACGCTGCCGGGCGTGAACAGGGACGCGCCGAGCAGCAGCGTCACCGTGGTGCCGCCGCCCTCGCCCGCGTCGATGCGCACGTCGAGGTCGAGGCGGGCGGCCAGGCGGCCCACCACGTAGAAGCCCAGGCGCTGCGCGCCGACGAACTCGCTGGCGCGGCCGCCGGAGATCCGCTGGTGGGCGGACTCGACCTCCTCGGCGCTCATGCCGAGGCCGGAGTCGCGGATGGCGACCTCGACGCCGCGGTCGGTCTCGGTCGTCGTGACGACGACGCGCGAACCGGGGTCGGAGAAGTTCGTCGCGTTCTCCAGCAGTTCCGCCAGCAGGTGCGACAGCGACAGGGCCAGGTGGCCGACGACGGGCGGGTCCACCTGCAGCGACAGGTCGACGCGGTCGTAGTGCTCGATCTCGCCGGCGGCGGTGCGCACCACGTCGGACAGCGGCAGCGGGCGGCGCAGGCGGCGGCCGGTGTTGATGCCGGCCAGCACGAGCAGCGACTCGGCGTTGCGCCGCATCCGGGTGGCGAGGTGGTCGAGGGTGAACAGGTCCTCGAGGGTGTCCGGGTTCTCCTCGGTGCGCTCCAGCTGGTCCAGGAAGGTCAGCTGGCGCGACAGCAGCGCCTGGTCGCGGCGGGCGACGTTGACGAACATCTCGGCGATGGAGGCGCGCAGGGCGGCCTGCTCGCCGGCGATGCGGAACGTGGTCTCGTTGAGGTCGTTGATGACGACCTTGAGCTGGCCGATCTCGTCGTCGGAGGTGACGGGGATGGGCGTGAACTCCACGCCCGGGCCCTCGCCGGGGGTCTGCATGCGCTCGACCATGCGGGGCAGCTCGTCGCGCACGCGGGTGGCGGCCTCGGCCAGGTCGCGCAGGCGGGAGCCGATGCCGCGGCCCAGGCCGCGGGCGAACAGGGCGGTGGCGGCGACGATCGCGAGGCTGATGAGGCCGATGACGACGCTGAGGGTGGTGGCCGCGGCGGCCGCCTCGTCGGCGTCGTTCGTGACGTCCTGGGCGATGGTGGTGGCCGCGCCGCGGTGGATGTCGATGACGTCGCCGGAGTACTGCAGCCACTGCTCGGGGTCGACGTTCGGCGTGGCGAAGGAGGAGGCGAACAGGTTGCGGTCCGGGGTCACCCACGCGTTGGCGGCGGTGGCCTCGGGGGACTTCAGGGCCTCGTCGAGGACGACGGTGCTGTCGTCGTCGAGGCGGGCGCGGGCCTGGCGCTCGAAGTACTCCTGCTCGCCGATGGCGGTGGTGCGCACCTGGGAGACGGCGGCGCTGCCGGCGCCGCGCGCGGCGATCCAGCCGGCGGCCTGCTCGGTGGCCAGGGCGTCGACCCCGTCGACCAGGTAGCCGAAACCGGCGACCTGGGAACCCAGCTCGCGGTCGGTGGCGGACTCGGCGACGGCGGCGGTCAGCGCGACGTAGGCGTCGGTGAAGGTGCCGTAGGTGTTCAGCGCGTCCAGCGGGGTGGTGAAGTTCTTGTCGACGGCGGTGCGGACCTCGGTCAGGCCGCGGGTGCGGACCTCGTCGACGGCGGCCCAGGCGTCGGCGACGGCGCCCTCCTGGGACCCCAGGTCGGCCTCGGCCAGCGCGGCGAAGGCCTCGGCGCCGGCGGCGTCGGTGGCGGCGCGGGCCTCGGCGAGCGCCTGGACGGCCTGCTCGCCGCCGCCGACGAGGACCTGGACGCTGCGCAGGCGCTCGGTGCGGACGTGGTCCAGCAGCACGTCGACCTGCGGGGCGGAGGCCGCGAAGGCCGCGACGCGGCGGGCGTCGGCGCCGTCGGCGGACACGCGGACGTTCACCGCGGCCGAGGCGAGGAGCAGCAGCACCAGCGGCACCGTGACGAGGGCCGTCAACTTGGCCCTGATGCTCAAGTTCCGCAGCATGTCAACCTTCCGTACGGTCGGTGGGCGGTGAGTGGTCCCACCGTGGTCGAGCAGACTCCGGGGTGATCGGCACCGGGAGGCGGAACCCTGAGGGGTCGGGGGTCACGTCCTCCGTTCGGGCTCTCCGCGACCGGCGTGTCGGGTGGACGGCGGGCGCCGCGGCGCTCCCGGGATCGGGGGGACCGGTGGGGGACGGGACGGCGGCCGTGGTCGTGGCCGGGGGTGCCGGGTCGCGGTTCACCGCAGCGGGCGGGGCGGGCGACAAGCTGGACGCCGACGTCGGCGGCCGCCCGGTCCTGCACGAGCTGCTGCGGGCCCTGGTCGGCGCGGGGCCGGGACGGGTCGTGCTCGTGGGTCCCGCGCGCGACCTGCCGGCGCCCCTGGCGGCCCGGGTGGAGCGGGTGCGCGAGGACCCGCCGGGCGGTGGGCCGCTGGCGGCGCTCGCGGCGGGGCTGCGGCACCTGGCGGCCACGGGGGCCGGGCGCGGGTGCGCGGTCGCGCTGCTGGCCGGGGACCAGCCGTTCGCGGCGCCGGCGCTGCCCCGGCTGCTGGGCGCCCTGGGACCGGCGACCGCCGCGGTGGGCGTGGACCCCTCCGGGCGCCGGCAGCCGCTGCTGGCGGCCGTGCGGCTGGGCGCGGCGCTGGACGCGCTGGCGGGGGGCGCGGTCGACGGGCGTCCCGTGCGCGAGCTGTACGCACGGCTGGAGGGGCGGTTCCCGGGGGCGGTGGCCCAGGTGCCCGTCAGCGAGCGCGAGCGCCTGGACGTGGACGTGCCCGCGGACCTCGCGGCCGCGCGGGAGGCGGCGCGGGAGGCCGCGCGGGGGACGCCGGCACAGGGTCCGCGCCCGGGGGCGGGCCGGGGGCGCCCGACGTAGTGTCGCGGGGTGCGAGCCGTGATCGTCGAAACCCCCGGCGGCCCCGAGGTCCTGCGCGCGGCCGAGCTGCCCGACCCGGTGCCCGGCCCCGGCGAGGTGGTCGTCGACGTGGCCGCGGCGGGCGTCAACCGCGCGGACCTCATGCAGCGCGAGGGCCGCTACCCGCCGCCGCCGGGCGCGCCGGAGCACCCGGGGCTGGAGGTGTCCGGCTGGGTGTCGGCGCTCGGCGGGGGCGTCAGCGGCTGGACCGTCGGCGAGCCGGTGTGCGCGCTGCTGGCCGGCGGCGGGTACGCCGAGCGGGTCGCCGTCCCCGCCGGTCAGCTGCTGCCGGCGCCGGCGGGGGTGGACCTGGTGGACGCGGCGGCGCTGCCGGAGACGGCGTGCACGGTGTGGAGCAACGTGCACGTGCTCGCGGGCCTGCGCCCGGGCGAGCTGCTGCTCGTGCACGGCGGGTCCAGCGGGATCGGCACCACCGCCGTGCAGCTGGCCCGCGCGGTGGGCGCGCGGGTGGCGGTGACGGCCGGGTCGGCGGACAAGCTGGCGCGCTGCGCCGAGCTGGGCGCGGAGGTCCTCGTGAACTACCGCGAGGAGGACTTCGTGGAGCGGGTGCGGGCGGCCGGCGGCGCGGACGTCGTCCTGGACGTCGTGGGCGCGCCCTACCTGGCGCGCAACGTGGAGGCGCTGGCCACGGGCGGGCGGCTGGTCGTCATCGGCCTGCAGGGCGGGCGCAGCGCCGAGCTGGACCTGGGGACGCTGCTGGCCAAGCGCGCCTCCGTGCACGCCACCTCGCTGCGCGGGCGGCCGCTGGAGGAGAAGGCCGCGGTGGTCGCCAGCGTGCGCGACCACGTGTGGCCGCTCGTGGCCGACGGGGCGGTGCGCCCCGTGGTGCACGCGCGGTTCGCCCTGGAGGAGGCCGCCGACGCGCACCGCGTGCTGGAGGAGTCCTCGCACGTGGGCAAGGTGCTGCTGACGACCGGGCTGACCGGGCCGATCGAGCCGCGCGCGTGACGCCGGACGAGCTGTCCGCCGCGTTCCCCCCGCAGGTGCTGCGCGACTACGCGCTGGTCGCCGACGGCGCGCGCGGGGCGGTCGTCGGCCCGCGCGGGGCGATGGTGTGGATGTGCGCGCCGCACTGGCACGACGACGCCGTGTTCTCCTCGCTGCTGGGCGGGCGCGGGCTGTTCGCGGTCTCCCCCACCCACCCGTACGTGTGGGGCGGCTGGTACGAGCCGGCGACGCTGGTGTTCCGGCACCGCTGGACCAGCCGCGGCGACGGGACGGTGGAGTGCCGCGACGCGATGGCGATGCCGAGCGACCCGTCGCGCGCGGTGGTGCTGCGGCAGGTGGTGGCCGCCGAGGGCGACGCGGAGGTGCGCGTGGTCCTGGACCTGCGCGCCCGCTTCGGGACGCGGTCGCTGCGGCAGCTGCACCGCGACGACGAGGGCCGCTGGACCGCCCGCACGGGCGACCTGCACGTGCGCCTGTCCGGCCTGCCGGACGCGGCGGTCAGCGAGGACGGCGTGCTCGTGCAGGAGCTGCGGGTGCCGGCCGGGGAGCACCACGACCTGGTGCTGGAGGTCGGCACCGGCGCACCGGGCGACCCGGTGGACCCCGCGCACGCGTGGGCCTCGACGGTGCACACGTGGCGCTCGGCCGTGCCGGAGATCGCGAACTCCGTCGCACCGACGGAGGCGCAGCACTCCTACGCCGTGATCCGCGGCCTGACCTCCGACGCGGGCGGCATGGTGGCGGCGGCCACGACGTCGCTGCCCGAGCACGCCCAGAAGGGCCGCAGCTACGACTACCGCTACGCCTGGATCCGCGACCAGTGCTACGCCGGGATCGCGATGGCCGCCTGCGGGGGGCCGTACCCGCTGTTCGACACCCTCGTGGCGTTCGTGGTGCAGCGGGTCCTGGAGGACGGGCCGCGCCTGGTGCCCGCGTACACGGTGACGGGGCGCCCGGTGCCGGAGGAGCGGTCCACGGGGCTGCCCGGCTACCCGGGCGGCTGGGACGTCGTCGGCAACCACGTGCGCGGGCAGTTCCAGCTCGACGCGTTCGGGGAGGTGCTGCAGCTGCTGGCGGCCGCCGAGGGCGCGGGCCGGCTGGACGCCGACGGCTGGCGGGCGGTCGGCGTGGCGGTCGCGGCGATCGAGCAGCGCTGGGACGAGCCGGACGCGGGGATCTGGGAGATCCACGACGACTGGTGGGCGCACTCGCGCCTGGAGTGCGTGGCGGGTCTGCGCTCGATCGCGCAGGTGACGGCCCCCGGTGAGGCCGCGCGGTTCTCGGCGCTGGCCGACCGGATCCTCGCGGAGACCTCGCGGCGGTGCCTGCACGCCGACGAGGGCCGCTGGCAGCGCAGCCCGACCCAGCCGGGCGTGGACGCCGCGCTGCTGCGCCCGGCGCTGCACGGGGCGCTGCCCGTGGACGACCCGCGGTCGGTGGCGACGCTGGCCGCGGTGCGCCGCGACCTCGTCGAGGACCACCACGTGTACCGCTACTCCCCCGACTCGATGCCGCTGGGCTCGACCGAGGGGGCGTTCCTGCTGTGCGGGTTCCTGCTCGCCGAGGCGCTGCACGCGCGCGGCGAGGAGGTCGAGGCGTTCCGGTTCTTCGAGCGCAACCGCGCGGCGTGCGGGCCGGCGGCGCTGCTGAGCGAGGAGTGGGACGTGCAGCAGCGCCAGCTGCGCGGGAACCTCCCGCAGGCCTTCGTGCACGCGGCGCTGCTGTCCAGCTCCGTGCGCCTGGGGTCCTGACTCCCCGCTGCCCCTGCCCCCTCCCGCCGTGATCATGGATGGGTGCACCTTCACCCATCCATGATCACG
>NZ_JBEUEI010000026.1:0-55306 GCF_041020755.1 Kineococcus terrestris
CCGGGCCCCCCCCCCCCCCCCCCCCCCGCCGGACCCGCCCCACCACCCCCCCCCCCCCCCCCCCCCCCCCCCCCCCCCCCCCCCCCCCCCCACGCCGCCCCAGGGGGAGGCGATCGGGCGCTACGGCACCTACGCGGAGGCGCAGCGCGCCGTCGACTTCCTGTCCGACGAGCAGTTCCCCGTGCAGAACGTCACCATCGTGGGCACCGGCCTGCAGATGGTCGAGCGGGTGACCGGGCGCCTGACGTACGCGCGCGCCGCCGGTGCCGGGGCCGCCTCCGGCGCCTGGTTCGGCCTGCTCATCGGCCTGATGCTCTCCGTCTTCGGCAACGCCGGGACGCCCGGGCTGCTGACCGGCCTGCTCATCGGCGCCGGCTTCGGCATGCTCTTCGGCGTCATCTCCTACGCCCTGACCGGCGGGCGCCGCGACTTCACCTCCGCCAGCCAGATCGTGGCGGGGGAGTACACCGTCCTGTGCCAGCCGCAGATGGCCCAGCAGGCGCGGCAGGTGCTGTCCAAGCTGCCCAACGGCTTCGGCCGCGAGGGCGCGCCCGGCCCCGGGGAGCAGCGCTCGCCGTGGCAGGCGCCGCCCCCGCCGCCCGCCGGCCCGGAGGGTCCCGGCTCCCGCTGGGGCGCGCCCTCGGGGCAGTGGGCCCCGCCGCCGCCCGGGTCCGGCCCGGCCGGTGCGCCGCCGCCCCCGCCGGCCCCCTCCGGCGCCTCGCCCGCGAGCGCGACGGCCACCGGGCCGGAGCGCGAGCCGGAGGTGCAGCACGACCTGTCCGGCCCGACCTACGCCGAGAAGGTCGCCGAGCAGCGCCGCGCCCGCCGCGAGGCCGAGCAGCGCGCCCGCGAGGAGGCCGACGCCGGTGGGGCCGGCGCGGCCGGTGACCGGCCCGTCGGGGGCGGGGGGCCGGACGAGGGGCGCGAGCAGCGCTGACGCGCGCGGGGGCGGGAGACCCACCGGGTCCCCCGCCCCCGCGCGTGCCCCGGTGGTCCGCTCAGCCGCGCAGCGAGGCCATCCACGCCTCGACGGCGTCCGGGTCGCGCGGCAGCGCGGCGGTGAGGTTCTCCACCCCGTCCTCCGTCACCAGCACGTCGTCCTCGATGCGCACGCCGATGCCGCGCAGCTCCGCGGGCGCCAGCTCGTCCTCCGCCTTGACGTACAGGCCCGGCTCGATGGTGAAGACCATCCCGGGGCGCAGCTCGGCGTCCAGGTACATCTCCCGGCGCGCCTGCGCGCAGTCGTGCACGTCCAGGCCCAGGTGGTGGCTCGTGCCGTGCGCCATCCAGCGCCGGTGGTACTGCCCCTCCGGGTCCAGGGACGCCTGCGCGTCCACCGGCAGCACGCCCCACTCGGCCAGGCGGTGGGCGATCACCCGCATCGCCGCCTCGTGCACGTCGCGGAAGCGCACCCCGGGGCGGGCGGCGGCGAAGGCCGCGTCGGCCGCCTCCAGCACGACCTCGTAGACGCGCCGCTGCGCGGGCGTGAAGCGACCGTCCACGGGCAGCGTGCGGGTCACGTCGGCGGTGTAGAGGGAGTCGACCTCCACGCCGGCGTCCAGCAGCAGCAGGTCACCGGGCCGCACCGGGCCGTCGTTGGTGATCCAGTGCAGGGTGCAGGCGTGGTCGCCGGCCGCGGAGATCGTCTCGTAGCCCACGCCGTTGCCGCGCACGCGCGCCGTGCCGTCGAAGGCCGCCTCCACGACGCGCTCGCCGCGCGGGTGGCCGACGGCGGCGGGCAGGGCGCGCACGACCTGCTCGAAGCCCTCGACGCTGGCGGCCACCGCCTCGCGCAGCTGGGCGACCTCCCACGCGTCCTTGACCAGCCGCAGCTCCGACAGCGCCGTGACGAACTCGTCGTCGGCGCGCTCCAGCGCCTCCGCGTCCGGGTCGCGCAGGGGCTCCAGCAGGGACGTCACGGCCGGGTCGGCGTCGGGCACCACGCGCGTGCCGGCCGAGCCGGCGGCCGCGACCGCGAGGTCGTCGGCCATCGCGGCCACGTCGCGCACCTCCAGGCCCGTCGTCGCCGACAGCGACGCCAGGCCCGGGCGCGGGCCCACCCACAGCTCGCCGTAGCGGGCGTCGGCGTAGAACTCCTCCGCGTCGCGCGGGGCCTGCGGGCGCAGGTACAGCAGCGCCCGGTGCTCCCCGCCGGCCGAGGGGTCCAGCACGAGGACGGCGTCCGGCTCGCGGTCGGTGCCCAGGCCCGTCAGGTGCGCGAAGGCCGAGTGCGGGCGGAAGCGGTAGTCGGTGTCGTTGGAGCGGCGCACCAGGGGCCCGGCGGGCACCACGAGCAGCTCGCCGGGGAAGAGGGCGCCCAGCGCCCGGCGGCGCTGCGCCGCCCAGCGCGACGGCTCGGCCAGCCGGTCGTCCTCGGGCGGGCGCGGGCCCCAGCCCTGGGCGATGAAGCGGCGGAAGGCCTCCGAGCGGGGGGTGGTGCGGTGGGACTTCGGGTCCTCCCCGGCCTCCTGCGCGGCGCCGGGGGAGGCCACCGCGGGCGGCACCGTCTCGGGCGCGGCCACGACGGGCTCCGCGGCCCCGTCGGGGGAGGCGGTCGGGGCGTCGGGGTGCGTCGTGCTGGTGTCCACCGCCCCATCATCCCCCCGCGGGCGGTGCGGGGCGGAGCGGTGGGCCGCGCGGTCGCGCACGCACCGGTGTGCACCCAGCGTGACCGCTCTGTTGACGGCGCGGGTGGCGGCGGGGCACGGTGGAGCATGGGTGGTACGGCGTTGTGCCCCCGCTGCGACGGCGCGGTGCGGGCACCCAGCATCTGGCACAGCTCGGCGACCTGCGCCGCCCACGGCGAGGTCGTCCCCCTGCAGCCGCCCCTGCCGGCGGACGCCGACCACCTGCGCTGGGTGGCCGAGCGCTCCGACGTGCCGGTGTGGGTGCCCTGGCCCCTGCCGACGGGCTGGCTCCTGACCGGCACCCGCTGCGTGCGCGACGAGCGGCACGACGCCCAGGCCGTCGCCGTGGCCGTCAGCGGCCCGCGCAGCGCCGCCCCCGGCGGCCCGCCCGGCCTGGCCGAGCTCCTCCTGGTCGCCGAGCAGCCGGGCACCGGGCTGGGCGCGCACCTGGCCGGGCTCAGCGACGTCGACCCCGGCGAGGACCCCTGCCGCGGCGCGCCCGCCGCGCGCGTGCACGCCGACGACGCCGCCGCCCCGCTGTGGACCGTGGCCCGCGACGCCGAGCGCACGGTGCTCGTCGGCGAGGCCGGGGGGGTCTGGCTGTGGGTGCTGCTGTGGCCCGGCGCGGGTGCCGGGCCCGAGCCGCGCGAGGTGCTGGAGGACCTGCGGCTGGTCGACCTGCGCGACCCCGCGCACGCCCTGGACCTGCCCTGCGGGGCGCTGTCGCCGCGGGTGCGCTGGGAGGCCGCCGGCGTCGGCGCCTGAGCCCGCTCCCGGCCGCGCGTCCCCGGGCGCGGGGGCGTCGGCGCAGGTCAGAGCCGGAGGACCCCGCGCCAGGCCGTACGATCGACGCCGTGCGCATCGACCTGCACACCCACTCCAACGCCTCGGACGGCACGCAGCCGCCCGCGGACGTCGTCGACTCCGCCGCCCGCGCGGGGCTGGACGTCGTGGCCCTGACCGACCACGACACCCACGCCGGCTGGGACGACGCGCTGGCCGCCGGCGAGCGCCTCGGGGTGCGCGTGGTGCCCGGGGTGGAGATCAGCTGCCTGCGCGGCGGGGTGTCGGTGCACCTGCTGTCCTACGGCCACGACCCGCACGACACCCACCTGGGCGCGATGCTGGGCGCCTCCCGCACCTCCCGCGAGACGCGGGCGCGCCGGATGGTCGAGCGCCTGGGCCCGGTCACGGGCCTGAGCTGGGAGGACGTGCTCGGCCAGGTCCACGGCGACGCCACCATCGGGCGCCCGCACATCGCCGACGCGCTCGTGGCCGCCGGGGTCGTCGCCGACCGCGACGAGGCCTTCGGCACGCTGCTGTCCGGCCGCAGCCCCTACTTCGTCCCGCACACCGCGCCCGACCCCGTCGAGGCCGTGCGCCGCGTCGTGGCCGCCGGCGGGGTGCCGGTCCTGGCGCACCCGGCCGCCTCCAAGCGCGGCAGCTGCATCACCGACGCCGACGTCGAGACGATGGCTGCCGCCGGGCTGGCCGGCCTGGAGGTCGACCACCGCGACCACTCCGACGCCGAGCGCGCGCACCTGCGCGACGTGGCCCGGCGGCTGGACCTGCTGACGACGGGGTCCAGCGACTACCACGGCACGGGCAAGCGGAACCGGCTGGGCGAGAACACGACCGACCCGGACGTCCTGCAGGCGCTGGACCGGGCGCTGGAGCAGCGGCGGACCGCGAGCGCCGGGCGGGCCCGCGGCGCGTGAACCTGCAGCTGTTCGGCGAGACCTTCGTCACCCTGTTCGTGATCATGGACCCGGTCGGCACCGTGCCGATCTTCCTCGGCCTGACCAGCCCCTTCACCGCCCGCCAGCGCGTGCGCGCCGCCCGCCAGGCCGTCCTCGTCGCCCTCGGCGTCATCGTCGCGTTCGCCGTGTTCGGCCAGCAGATCCTGGACTACCTGTCCATCAGCCTGCCCGCCCTGCAGGCCGCCGGCGGACTGCTGCTGCTGCTCGTCGCGCTGGAGCTGCTCACCGGCAAGAGCGACGAGCCGACCTCCAGCGTCGGCACCAACGTGGCGCTGGTGCCCCTGGGCACCCCGCTGCTCGCCGGGCCCGGCGCCATCGTGGCGACCATGGTCTTCGTCCAGCGCTCGGAGACCACCGCCGACCACGTCGCCGTGGCGGCCGGCATCGTCGCCGTGCACGTCACCCTGTGGCTGTCCATGCGCTTCGCCGGCCTGGTGCACCGCGTCCTGGGGCAGAGCGGCGTCCTGCTCGTCACCCGCGTCGCGGGTCTGCTGCTGTCGGCGATCGCCGTGCAGCTGGTCGCCGACGCCGTGCGCGCGTTCGTCACCGGCGAGGGCTGAGCCCCCCGGTCACCGCGCGCGCCCGCGTCCGGTGCCCCCGCCCGCCGCGAGGGCCGCGGCCGCCCACCGCGCCAGCTCGGCGCGGGCCTCCTCGGCGGTGGCGGCGGCCGGCGCGGGCAGCCGGGCGCGGGCCCAGCCGGGCAGCACGTGCGGGGCCAGGCGCGCCGCGCGCGCCCAGCCCGGGTCGGGCCCGCGGGCGCCCGCCAGGGCGGCGCCCGGCAGGCGCGGGCCGGCGGCGGTCGCCTCGACGTCGGCCCGCACCGCCTCCAGCACGGCGTCCACCGCCGCGGGCGAGGCGGGCAGCTCGTCGGGCTCGGCGCCCAGCAGCACGCCGACGGCCACCTCCTCGCGCACCCAGCGCTCGGCGACCCCGCGCCCCGGCGCCGAGCCCGCCGCGGCGGCCGTCGCCAGCGCGCAGCTGACGCGCAGCGCGTGGCGGGCGCCGTGGACGGCGGAGGGGTCGTGCACGGCGGGCACCGGGAAGAGGGCCAGGGCCCGCTCGCGGGCGGCCAGCACCAGGGCGCGAGCCGGGTCCTCGCGGCGCGCCCGCACCAGCCGCGCGGTGTCCCGCACGCGCTGCCACGGCGTGCGCGGGTCCCCGGCCGACACCGCGCCCAGCACCGGGTGGACCTCCTCCACGGCGGCCGCCGCCAGCAGGGCCACCTCCAGGAGCACCGGGGCGCGCAGCACGGCCGACGCGTCCGGCCGGGGCAGCACGAGCGGTCCCGGGACCCGGGCGCCCGGACCGGACGGGGGCTGGTGCGGCACCCGACCAGCGTCGGGTCGGGCACGGGTGATCGCAGCCCGGCGCGCGGCGGGAGCCGCCGCGCGCCGGCCCGCTCAGGCTCCGGCCGCGTCCTGCGGGCTCGCGCCGTCCCCGGCGTCCTGCGCCGCCGGGGTCCCGGCCCCGCGGCGCCGGCGCCGGCGGCGGGGTGCGGTGTCCGCGCCGGTGTCCGCGCCGGTGTCCGCGCCGGTGTCCGCGCCGGTGTCGGCGTCCGCGGGGGCCTCGGCGCTGTCGCCGCCCTCGCCGGGCCGGGCCGCGCCGTCCGCGCTCACCGACTGCCCGCTGCGGGTGCGCCGGCGGCGACGCGGCCGGCGGGCCGAGCCCTCCGAGCCCTCCGGGACCTCGGAGCCGTCGGCGCCGTCCGGGGTGCCGTCGGGGGTGTCCTCCGCGGTGGCCGTCGCGGTGGCCCGGGCCGGACCGCCGGCGTCCCCGCCGCGGTCGCGACCGCGCCCGCGACCACCCCGGTCCTCCTCGCCGCCGCGGGCACCGCCGCGCCGCCCGCCGCGCCGGCCCTTGGCCGCGCCGACCTCGCCGAGGTCCTCGACCTCCTCGGCGTCCAGACCGGCCCGCGTGCGCTGCGCTCGGGGCAGGCGGCCCGTCGTGCCCTCGGGGATCCGCAGGTCCTCGAACAGGTGCGGGGAGCTGGAGTACGTCTCGACCGGCTCCCCGAAGCCCAGGCTCAGCGCCTTGTCCACCAGCGCCCAGCGCGGCAGGTCGTCCCAGTCCACGAACGTCACCGCGGTGCCCGTGTTGCCCGCCCGGCCGGTGCGGCCGATGCGGTGCAGGTACGTCTTCTCGTCCTCGGGGCACTGGTAGTTCACGACGTGGGTGACGTCCTCCACGTCGATGCCGCGCGCGGCGACGTCGGTGGCCACGAGGACGTCCACCTTGCCGGTGCGGAACGCGCGCAGCGCCTGCTCGCGCGCCCCCTGGCCCAGGTCACCGTGGATGGAGGCCGCGGCGAACCCGCGCTCGGCCAGCTGCTCGGCCACCGAGGCGGCGGTGCGCTTGGTGCGGCTGAAGACGATCGTCAGCCCGCGGCCCTCGGCCTGCAGGAGGCGGGAGAGCAGCTCCACCTTGTCCAGCGCGTGCGTGCGGTACACGAACTGGGTGATCGCGGCCACGGTGGCGCCGTCGTCGGTGGGGTCCACCGCGCGGATGTGCGTGGGCTGGCGCATGTACGAGCGGGCCAGGGCCACGACGGCGCCGGGCATGGTCGCCGAGAACAGCATCGTCTGGCGGGCCGGGGAGGTCTGGCCCAGCAGGCGCTCCACGTCGGGCAGGAAGCCCAGGTCGAGCATCTCGTCGGCCTCGTCGAGCACCGCGCACGTGACGTGCGACAGGTCCAGGTGGCGCTGCTGCGCCAGGTCCAGAAGGCGGCCCGGCGTGCCGACGACGACGTCGACGCCGCGCGCCAGCGCCTCGATCTGGGGCTCGTAGGCGCGGCCGCCGTAGACGGTGAGGATGCGCGCGCGCCGCACGCGGCTGGCGGTCTCCAGGTCACCGGCCACCTGCACGGCCAGCTCGCGGGTCGGCACGACCACGAGGGCCTGCGGCTTGCCGGGGGCGGCCAGCCGCTCGTACGCCTCCTCGCCGGGCACCGCGGTGCGCTGCAGCAGGGGGATGCCGAAGCCGAGCGTCTTGCCCGTGCCGGTCTTGGCCTGGCCGATGATGTCGTGCCCGCTCAGCGCCACCGGCAGGGTCATCGCCTGGATGGGGAACGGGGTGGTGATGCCGGCGCCGGCCAGCGCGCTGACGATGCGCTCGTCGACGCCGTGGTCGGCGAAGGAGGGGGCGGGCCGCTGCGGCGCGGCGGCGCCCTCGACGCCGTCGGTGGCGCCCGCGGTGGTGTCCGGCGCGTCGGGGGTGCTGGTGTCGGTGGTCATGCGTCTCCCTGGCAGGGGCGACGGCGCAGGCGCACCCCTCGCGCTGGTGCGGCGTCCGGTGCGTGCGGGAGGTCCGTCCCGCGGGACGCGGTCCGGTGGCCCGGGTCGTGGACCCGGCCCCGGACCGGGGCGGTGCGCGCTGCCGCGTCGCGGCGGTCGGCAGCCGATCGTGACTGGCGACCGGGCAACCATGAACGCACCCATGGTAACCGCGGACCCGGTCGCGGGTGGCGAGGCCCGCCGGGGGCCGGGTGCGCGAGGAGGGGGCGGTCCCGCGGGACCGCCCCCTCCCCGCACCGCTCCCGCGGCGCCACCACCGCCCCGGCGGGCCGGGGCCGCGCGTCAGGACAGGCCGAAGCCGACCTTGCCGCGCTCGGGCGCGCCGACGTCCACGTAGCCCAGCGAGGCGACCGGCACGACGAGCAGGCGCCCCTTCTCGTCCTGCAGCTGCAGCGTCGACCCCGAGGACAGCGCCTCGGCGACGGCCGCCTGGACCTGCTCGGCGGTCTGGGCCGACTCGAACACCAGCTCGCGCGCCACGTTCTGCACGCCGATCCGAACCTCCACGCTGTCCTCCACGTCGCTCGAGCGCTCGGCCCGCCGATCGGCGGGCGGCATCGCGTCGAGGCTAACCGGGCCCGCGGCGCGAGCCCCCGCCGGTTCGCCGCGAGCGGACGCGCCGGGGCCGGGCGCTGGGCGCCGCCCGCCGTCGCTGGCACCCTGGGCCCCGTGCCGACCACCACCCCCGCGCGCCCCGCGGTGCGCGCGGCCGCCGCGCTCGCCGCGAGCGTCCTCCTCCTCACCGGCTGCTCCAACGTGGCGGACCCGGAGGCCGGCGCGGGCGCGCCGAGCGCGGCCGCCGGGACCGCCCCCGCCGACGCGGGCGCCGACGGGAGCGGCACCGCCGGCCCCGCGGAGGCGGCGGGCGGCGACGAGGTCGCGGGCGAGGCCCCGGCCAGCTCCGCGCCCGAGCCGCCGCCCGAGCTGCCGCCCGGCGTCACCCTGGCCGACACGGCCGCGGGCGTCCTGAGCCGGGAGGTCCCGCCCAGCGGCAGCGGGGAGCTGAGCACCGTGCCGGGGTCCGTGCCGGCGCCGCCGTCCGCGCGCGTGCGCACGCTGCGCGTCGAGGTCGAGCGCGACCTGCTCGACGCCGGCCTCGTCGACGGCGCGCGCTTCGCCGACTTCGCCCTCGCCACGCTCAACGACCCCCGCGGCTGGGGCGCCGGCGGCGCGCTGAGCTTCGAGCGCACCGACGGCGACGCGGAGTTCCGCCTCGTGCTGGCCACGCCCGAGACGTCCGCCCGGCTGTGCGCGCCGCTGCAGACCTTCGGGCGCCTGTCGTGCCGCAACGGCGACGCGGCGGTCCTGACCGACCTGCGCTGGGTCGAGGGCATCCCCGACTACGGCGAGGACCGCACCGGCTACCGGCAGTACCTCGTCAGCCACGAGGTCGGTCACCTCCTGGGCCACGGGCACGAGCCCAACCCCGGGCCCGGGCGCCCGGCGCCGGTGATGATGCAGCAGAGCAAGGGCCTGGACGGCGCGCTGCCCAACCCCTGGCCGAACCCCTGACCCACCCCTGCCCCGGCCGGCGTCCGCGCGGTGCGGCCCCGCCCGTCCCGGCACGCCCGCACCGCCCGCGGCTGGCACGCTGCCCCGGTGAGCCGGTCCCGCCCGCCCGACCCCGCGCCGCCGTCCGCGTCCCCGCCGCTGCCCCCGCCGTCGCTGCCGGAGCGCGCCGAGGAGGTGCTCGACGTCGTGGCGGCCGTGCCCGCCGGGCGCGTCCTCACCTACGGCGACGTCGCCGAGCTGGTGGGGGACCGCGGCCCGCGGTTCGTGGGCGCGGTGCTGCGCCGCTTCGGCGGGGACGTGCCCTGGTGGCGGGTGCTGCGCGCCGACGGCAGCGCGGCCGAGCCGCTGGCCGCCCGGGCGGTGCAGCGCTGGCGCGCCGAGCGGGTGCCGCTGCGCCGCGACGACGCCGACCCGCGCGCGGTCCGCGTCGACCTGGCGCGGGCCCGCTGGGACGCCGCGCCCCTGCTCGGCGAGCCGGCCGCCGGGGCGGTCCGGGGAGCGGTCCCGGGGACGGCCCGGGGGGCCGCCCGGTGAGCGGCGCCCTCGACGCCGGCGCGCGTCCCGGCCCGCCCGGTCCCGCGGCCCCCGCGGTCCCGCTCGGCGACGTCCTGCGCGCGGCCCGGCGCCGCTTCTCCGTGGAGCTGTCCCCGCCGCACGACGAGGCCGGCGCCGCCCGGCAGTGGGAGGCGGTGCGGCGGCTGGAGCGGCTGCGGCCGGTGTTCGCCTCCGTCACCTACGGCGCGGGCGGCGGCGACCAGGACGGCACCGTCGAGCTGGCGGGCCGGCTGCGGGACGGGACGGGCGTGCGGCCGCTGGCCCACCTGACGGCCGTCGGGCAGCCGGCGGACGCGCTGCGCGAGGTGCTGCGGCGGTTGCGCGCGGCGGGCGTGGGCGACGTCCTGGCGCTGCGCGGGGACCCGCACGGCGACCCGCGCGCGCCGTGGCGCCCGCACCCGGGCGGTCTGCAGCACGCCGACCAGCTCGTGCGGCTGGCGCGGGCCGAGGGGGCCGTGTCCGTCGGCGTCGCGGCCTTCCCGCTGGGTCACCCCGAGTCGCCCGACCTGGACTCCGACACCCGCCACCTGGCCGGCAAGCTGCGCGCGGGCGCCGACTTCGCGATCGCGCAGCTGTGCTTCGACGTGGAGGAGTTCCTGCGGCTGCGCGACCGGCTGGCGCGCACCGCGCCGGACCTGGCGGGGGTGCCCGTGCTGCCCGGGCTGCTGCCGGTGACGAGCCCGCGGGTGCTGGAGGTGACCCGCCGGCTGACCGGCGACCACGAGCCGTCGTGGCTGCAGCGGCGGCTGGCGCCCCTGCTGGACGACCGCGGCGCCTTCCGCGAGGAGGGGCTGGAGGTCGCCCTGGAGGCCGGGCAGCGGCTGCTGGCGGAGGGCGAGCAGGTGCTGCACCTGTACTCGCTGAACTCCTCCGGCGCCGTGGAGCGCCTCGTCGGCGAGCTGGGCCTGGCCGGCTGACGGGCCGCCCGACGGGCCGGCCGACGAGCCGGCCGGTGGCGGGCGGCGCGCGGTGCGGCGAGGTGTGTCGGAGGCGTGTGGTGGCATGAGCGGGTGCTGCTGGAGGACGTCCCCGACCGGACGGGCGGGCGGCCGGGCCGGGAGGACGCGGGACGCCCGCGCGGCGCCCGGCCGGTGCCCGCGCTGCTGCGCGCGGTGCGCCCGGCGCACCCGCGGCTGGACCCCGACCCGGCGCAGGAGCGAGTGCTCGCCACCCGGCCCGGTTCCGGCCCGCTCGTGCTGCTGGGCGCCCCGGGCACCGGCCGCACGACGACGCTGCGCGAGCTGGTCGCGCGCCGCGTGGAGCGCGACGGCCTGGACCCGGACCGCGCGCTGGTCCTGGCCCCCTCCCGCGTCGAGGCCGGCCGGCTGCGCGACGAGCTGTCGGCGCGGCTGCGGCGCACGGCCGGGCAGCCCGCGGCCCGCACCCCGCAGTCGTGGGCGTTCGGCCTGCTGCGGCTGGTCCACGCCCGCGAGGGCGCGCCCCCGCCGCGGCTGATGTCCGGCGCCGAGCAGGACGCCGTGCTCGCCGACCTCCTCGCCGGGCACCTGGCGGCCACCGCGCCGGAGGACGAGCGCGCCCCCGACGCCGAGGACGTGCCCGTGCCGCCGTGGCCGGCGGACGTGCCCCGCTCGGCGTGGGGGCTGCGCAGCTTCCGGAACGAGCTGCGCGACCTGACGATGCGCGCCGTCGAGCGCGGCACCACGCCGGCCGAGCTGGCCGACCTGGGCCGGCGCACCGGCCGCGGCGAGTGGGTGGCCGCCGCCTCGGTGCTGGCCGAGTACCAGGGCGTCAACGCCCTGGGCCGGGCCGAGGCCTACGACCCGGCCGGGGTCGTGGACGAGGCCGTCGCCCGGCTGCTGGCCGACCCGGAGCTGCTGGCCGCCGAGCGCGGCCGCTGGGACCTGGTGGCGGTGGACGACGCCCACGAGCTGTCCGAGGCCGGGCTGCGCCTGCTGGAGGTCGTGGCCGGCGGCGGCCGCGACCTGCTGCTGACCGCGGACCCGGACTCGGTGACGCAGGGCTTCCGCGGCGCCGACGCCCGCGCGGCCGCCGAGCTGCCGTCCCGCTTCCCGCTCGCCGGCTCCGCGCCCGCACCCGTCGTGGTGCTGGGCACCGGCCACCGCCAGGCCCCGGCCCTGCGGGCCGTCACCGCCCGCGCCGCGGCCCGCGTCGGCGCCCTGGGCGGGGCGCCCCAGCGCGCCGCCGTCCCCGCCGAGCGCACCCGCGCCGCCGGGGAGGGGCGGGTGGACGTCGCGGTGCTGCCCTCGGTGACGGCCGAGGCGGCCTGGACGGCCCAGCGGCTGCGCCGCCGGCACCTGCTCGACGGCGTGCCGTGGCACGAGATGGCCGTCCTCGTGCGCTCGGCCGGGTCCACGTCGGCGCTGCGCCGCGCGCTGCAGGCGGCCGGGGTGCCGCTGGCCGTGCCCCTGGCCGAGGTGCCCGTGCGCGACGAGCCGGCGGTGCGCCCGCTGCTGCTGGCGCTGGAGGTGGTCCTGCGCCCGGCGCGCCTGGACCCGGACACCGCCCGCGACCTCGTCACCTCCCCCCTCGGCGGCGCCGACGTCGTCGCGCTGCGGCGCCTGCGCCAGGTCCTGCGCCGCGCGGAGCTCGCCGCGGGCGGCGGGCGCGGCAGCGACGCCGTCCTGGCGGCCGTCCTGGCCGACCCGGCGCGGGCCGAGCGCTCCGACGCCGCGTTCCTGGCCGCCGCCGAGGGCACCGCGGAGGAGGCCCCCCTGCGCCCCGCCCTGCGGGTGGCCGCCGTGCTGGACGCCGGCCGCGCCGCCGCCGCCGAGCACGGCGCGAGCGCCGAGACGGTCCTGTGGGCGCTGTGGGCGGCCTCCGGGCTGGGCGAGCGCTGGCAGCGCTCGGCCCTGGCCGGCGGGGTGGACGGCGCGCGCGCCGACCGCGACCTGGACGCCGTGCTGGCGCTGTTCGAGGCCGCCGGCCGCTTCGTGGACCGCTTCCCCGGCGCCGGCAGCGCCGAGCGCTTCCTCGACGACCAGCTGCGCGCCGAGGTCCCCTCGGACACCCTCGCCGAGCGCGCCCCGGACACCGGCGCGGTGACGCTGACGACCCCGCAGGGCGCCGTGGGCCGCGAGTGGGACGTCGTCGTGGTGTGCGGGGTGCAGGAGGGCGTGTGGCCCGACCTGCGCCTGCGCGGCTCCGTGCTGGGCGCGCAGGACCTCGTCGACGTCCTGCAGGGCCGGGACACCGGCCCCGCGGGGGCGCGCCGCGCCGTCCTGGACGACGAGCTGCGCCTGTTCCACGTCGCCGTCTCCCGCGCCCGCCGCGAGCTGACCGTCACCGCGGTGCGCGACGAGGACGAGCGCCCCTCGGCGTTCCTGGACCTCGTCGACCCGCCCGACGCCCGAGCGCCGCGGGCCGCGGACGGCGAGCGGCCGCTGGCGGCCGTGCCCCGCGCCCTGACCCTGCCCGCCCTGGTGGCCCGCCTGCGCCAGGTGCTGTGCGCGCCGCCGGGCGCCGAGCCGCAGGAGCGGCGCGCCGCGGCCGCCCGCCACCTGGCCCGGCTCGCCGCGGCCGGCGTGCCCGGCGCCGACCCGGACGACTGGTACGGGGTGGGCGGCGTGAGCGACGAGGCGCCCGTGCGCGAGCCCGGCGCCGAGGTGCCCGTCTCGCCCTCGCGGGTGGAGGCGTTCGAGCGCTGCGGGCTGCGCTGGCTGCTGGACGCGGCCGGCGCGCGGCGCGCGGACTCCACCGGCCAGTCGCTGGGCACGCTGGTGCACCGCGTCGCGGCCGAGCTGCCCGACGCCGACGCGGCGGCCCTGCGCGCGCGGCTCGCCGCCCTGTGGCCGACGCTCGGGCTGCCCGCGGGCTGGGTGGCCGACACCGAGCGCCGCCGCGCCGAGCGGATGCTCGACAAGCTGGCCGCCTACCACCGCTCCAGCCGCGACGCCGGCCGCGAGCTGGTGGGCGTCGAGCAGGACGTGGACGTGCGCCTGGGCCGGGCGCGCGTGCGCGGCCGCGTGGACCGCCTGGAGCGCGACGCCGACGGCCGCCTGGTGGTCGTCGACCTCAAGACCGGCCGCGGCCAGCCGCCCGCCGCGGAGATCCCCCGCAACCCGCAGCTGGGGGTCTACCAGGTGGCCGTGTCGGCCGGCGGCGCCGAGGCCGGCGGGGCCGCCCTCGTGCAGCTGGGCGGCACGCAGCGCACCGCCCCCGAGCAGCGCCAGCCGGCGCTCGCGGAGGACCCGGAGCCCTCGTGGGCGGTGGACCTGCTGCAGCGGGCCGCCGACGGCATGGCGGGCGCGCGCTTCGAGGCGGTCGTGGGCCCGCACTGCGCCTCCTGCCCCGTGCGCAGCAGCTGCCCCGCGCAGGACCCCGGCCGCAGCGTGTGCGAGGAGGTGGCCCGGTGAGCGCCGGGACGACGTCGGAGCCCGTGGAGCGCGCCGGTGGCCCGGTGGGCGGCGCGCGCGCCGCGCGCCCGCTCCTGGGCGCCGTGGAGATCGCGGACCTGCTGGGGCGCCCGCGGCCCACCCCCGAGCAGGTGGCCGTCGTCGAGGCGCCCGTCGAGCCGCTGCTCGTGGTCGCCGGCGCGGGCTCGGGCAAGACGGAGACGATGTCCTCGCGGGTGGTGTGGCTCGTCGCCAACGGCTTCGTCGCCCCCGAGGAGGTCCTCGGGCTGACGTTCACGCGCAAGGCCGCCGGGGAGCTGGCCGAGCGCGTGCGCCGCCGCCTGCGGGCGCTGCGCGCCGCCACCGGCGCGCCCGCCGCCCACGCCCCCCACGGGTCGCGCGCGCCGCACGACCCCCACACCCCCCACGGCGGTGCGGAGGCCGAGGGCGAGCCGGTGGTGTCCACCTACCACGCCTACGCGGCCTCGCTCGTGGTCGACCACGGCCTGCGCCTGGGCGTCGAGCCGCGCTCGGTGGTGCTCTCGGACGCGGGCGCCTGGCAGCTGGCCTCCGACGTCGTCGAGCGCTGGCGCGGCGACCTGCCCGACGTGGACGCCGCCCCGTCCACCGTGGCCCTCGCGCTGCTGCAGCTGGCCGGCGAGTGCGCCGAGCACCTGGTCGGCGAGGACGACCTCGCGGCCTTCGTCACGAGCACCGAGGCGCGGGTGCTGGCCCTGCCGCGCGACGAGAAGGCCCTGGCGCGCGGGGGGCTGCCCGGTGCCCCCTACGCGGAGGTGGGCAAGGCGCTGGCGTCGCTGCGCGCGCGCCGCTCGCTGGTGCCGCTGCTGCGCGAGTACACCCGCCGCAAGCGCGACGCCGAGCAGCTGGACTTCGGCGACCAGGTGGTCCTGGCCGCCCGCCTGGCCCGCGAGGTGCCCGCGGTGAGCGCCACCGAGCGCGCCGCGCACCGCGTCGTGCTGCTCGACGAGTACCAGGACACCAGCTACGCGCAGCTGGCCCTGCTGCGCGCCCTCTTCGGCGACGGCCACCCGGTCACCGCGGTCGGCGACCCCCACCAGTCCATCTACGGCTGGCGCGGGGCCAGCGCGGGCAACCTCGTCAGCTTCCCGGCGCACTTCCGGCGCGCCGACGACACCCCGGCGCCGGTGCGCCCGCTGGCGACGAGCTGGCGCAACGACGAGTCGGTGCTGGCCGTCGCCAACGCCGTCGCGGCGCCCCTGACCGCGGGCGCGGACGGTGACGCCGGCGACGGCGGGCTGGTGCGCCTGCGCGCCCGCCCGGGCGCCGGTCCGGGCCGGGTGCGCACCGCGTTCGCGGCGACGGTGGAGGAGGAGGCGGCCGAGGTCGCCGCCCGGCTGGCCGAGGTGTGGGCGGCCGACCGGCCCGAGGGCGGCGCGGGCGGCGGGGGTGCCCCGGGCGGGCGCACCCCGCGGACCGCGGCCGTGCTGTGCCGCAAGCGCAGCCAGTTCCCGGCCCTGCAGCGGGCGCTGCGCGCCGCCGGGCTGCCCGTGGAGGTCGTCGGCCTCGGCGGCCTGCTGTCCACGCCCGAGGTGGTCGACGTCGTCGCCACCCTGCACGTGCTGCACGACCCCGGCCGCGGCGACCACCTCGCCCGGCTGCTCACCGGCGCCCGCTGGCGGCTGGGCCCGCGGGACCTGGACGTGCTGGGCGAGTGGGCGCGCCGCCTGCAGCGGCGGCGCACCTCCCCGGCCGCCCCCGACGACCCGGACGACCCCGACGGGCCCGGTGGAGCCGACCGCCCGTCCGCGGGCGCGGGGGACGAGCCGGTCGTGCTGCCCGACGAGGTGGAGACGGCCAGCCTCGTCGAGGCGCTGGACGAGCTGCCCCCGCCGGGCTGGCGCACCGCCGACGACCGCGGGCTGTCGCCCGAGGCGCACCGCCGGCTGGCCCGGCTGGCCGGCCAGCTGCGCCACCTGCGCTCGCGCACCCACCTGCCGGTGGCCGACCTCGTCGGCGAGGTCGAGCGGGCGCTGCTGCTGGACGTGGAGGTCGCCGCCCGCCCGGGCGCGACGCCCGGCCGGGACCGCGCCCACCTCGACGCGCTCGCCGACGCGGCCGCCTCGTTCGCCGCCTCCTCCCAGCGGCCGGGTCTGGGCGGGTTCCTGTCCTGGCTGGACGCCGCGGAGGTGCGCGAGCGCGGCCTGGAACCGGGTGCCGCGGACGTGTCGCAGGACGCCGTCCAGCTACTGACCGTGCACGCCAGCAAGGGCCTGGAGTGGGACGTCGTCGCCGTGCCGGGCCTGGTCGAGGGGGTGTTCCCGGCCGCGGGGGAGACGTCCGGCGGGTGGCTGGGGGGCTCCTCGGCGCTGGGGGTGCTGCCGTACCCGCTGCGCGGCGACCGCGCCAACCTGCCGCGCTGGGACCTGGACGGCAGCGCGACGCAGAAGGAGCTGGAGGAGGCCCGCAAGGAGTTCCGCGCCGCCTGCGGCGCGCACGAGCTGGCCGAGGAGCGCCGCCTGGCGTACGTCGCCCTCACCCGCGCCAAGGAGGAGCTGCTGCTGTCGGGCGCGTGGTGGGACGACGCGGCCGCCCCGCGCACCCCCTCGCGCTTCCTGCGGGAGGTCCTCGACGCCCCGCCCGGCGCGGTGCCCGGACTGGTGAGCCTGCCGCCCGCGCCCGCCCCGGAGGAGGGCGCGCCCAACCCGCGCACCGCCGAGCCGCAGCGCGTGGCCTGGCCCGCGGACCCGCTCGCCGGCCGGCGCACGGACGTCGAGGCCGGGGCCGCCGCCGTGCGCTCCCTGCTGCGCGACGCGGCGGGCGGCGCGCAGGCCGCCGGGGAGACCGCCGGGGAGACCGCCGGGGAGACCTCCGGGGAGACCTCCGGGGAGGCCGCGCGGTGGGCGGAGCAGGTCGAGCTGCTGCTGGGCGAGCGCGAGCGCTCCCGGCGCGCGCCCGGGGTGCTGCTGCCCGCGCACCTGTCCGCCTCCCGCCTGGTCTCGCTGGCCCACGACGCCGACGCGCTGGCCCTGCAGCTGCGCCGGCCCGTTCCGGGGCAGCCGCGCCCGGCGACCCGGCGCGGCACGGCGTTCCACGCCTGGCTGGAGCAGCGCTTCACCGCCAGCAGCCTGCTGGACCTGGTGGACCTGCCCGGCGCGGCCGACGAGGACGCCGACGAGGACGCCGACCTCGCGGCCCTGCAGCGCCGCTTCCTCGCCTCGGAGTGGGCCGAGCGCGACCCGGTGGCCGTGGAGGTGTCCGTGGAGACGCCCGTGGCGGACCTCGTGGTCCGCGGCCGCGTCGACGCCGTCTTCCGCACGACCGGGCGCGACGCCGACGGGCGCGAGCGCGTCCGCTGGGACGTCGTGGACTGGAAGACCGGCCGCCCGCCGCAGGGCGCGGCCGCCCGCGCCCGCGACGTGCAGCTCGCCGTGTACCGGCTGGCGTGGTCGCGCTGGCGGGACGTGGACCTCGCCGACGTCAGCGCGGCGTTCTTCTACGCGTCCACCGGCGAGACGGTCCGGCCCGTGGACCTGCTGGGCGCCGCGGACCTCGAGGCGCTGGTCCTGTCCGTGCCCGAGGCCACCGGCGAGGTCTGAGACCCGCGCGGGCGGGGGCACGGGCGCTCAGGGGGCACGGGCGCTCAGGGGGAGGGCGTCTCCAGCTCCACGACCAGCCCCAGGTGGTCGCTGCCGCCGACGCGGTGCGCGCCCGCCGCGCGCACCGGCCAGGTCAGCCCGTCGGCGAGGACGTGGTCCAGCTGCACGCGCGGGTCCGGGGCGGGGAACGTCGGCGCGGTGACCAGCGGTGTCATCCCGCTCAGCGGCTGCGCCGCCGCGGGCGGCAGGTTCAGGTCGCCCAGCAGGAACAGCGGCCGCGGGAACGGTGCCAGCCACCGGCGCACCGCGAGCAGCTGGCGCACCGAGCTGGGCGGGCTGAACGACAGGTGGGTGCCGACCACCGTGAACGGCCCGGCCGGGCCGGTCAGGACCGCGGCGACCGCGACGCGCGGCTCGTCGGGGATCCACACCAGCCGCGGCCCGCGCGCGGGCGCCGGCAGCAGCAGCGGCAGCCGGGCGCGGCCGGCCCCCAGGCGCAGCTCGTCGACCCGCTCCACGGGCAGGCGGGTCAGCAGCGCGGTGCCGTAGGACGGCTCGGCCGGGTCCGTGGCGGTTGCCGGGCGCAGGTCCCCCGGGTGGCCGGGGGTGCCGTGGACGGTGGCGGTGAAGCGGTGCCACCAGTCCTCGCCGGGCGTGCGGCGCGCGCAGGCCGCCGCGACGAGCGCCGTCTGGTCCACCGCCCCCGAGCGCGGCAGCAGGTGGTCGACCTCCTGCAGGGCGACGACGTCGGCGGCCAGGTCGGCGACGGCCTCCGCCAGCCGGTCGGCGGCGTACCCGCCGCCGGGGGTGTCCCGGCCCGAGGCGCCGTTGACGGTCGCCAGCCGCAGCCGCGCGGCCCGCGCGCCCCCCGCGCCTCCCGAGGTCCCCGTCACGAGCCGAGCGGTGCCGCGTCGGCGTGGGAGTCCAGCTCGTCGAGCATCCGCCGGGCGTCCTCGACGACCTCCTCGTCCTCGGTGCGCAGCCCCAGCAGCAGCCAGCGGGCCAGGGCCAGCTCCCCGGCCAGGCGGGCCCGCACCAGCAGGTCCGGGTCGGGAGCCTCCACCCGCGCGTGGGCGTACGCCTCCAGGACGGACTCCAGCGCGTCCGGCTCGGCGCCCACCGCCAGCCAGGCGAAGTCGTCGGCGGGGTCGGCGACCTTGGCGTCCACCCAGCCCAGCACGCCGGTCAGCCGTTCGCCGTCGGTGCGCACGTGCTCGGCGACCAGGTCGCCGTGCACGGGGGTGGCGGCGAAGCGCCAGCGCGCGACGTCCTCCATCGCCGCCTCCCAGCGCGTCAGCAGCCGCGGGGGCACGAAGCCGGTGGCGGCCGCCCGGTCCAGCTCGGACAGCCGCCGGCGCCGGTACTCCTCGGCGTCGTAGACGGGCACGCCGGCGTCGGCGAACAGCGCCGCGTCCAGCTGGTGCACGGCCGCCAGCGCCCTGCCCACCGAGGCCGCCAGGCCGGGACCGGGCCGCAGGTCGTGCGGTTCCAGCGGCACCCCGGGCAGCTCCCGGTGCGCGACGCAGCGGCCCCCGTCGGGCAGGTCGACGGTGCCCACGACGGCCGGCACCGCGAACGGCACCCGTCCCTGCAGCCCGCGCAGCAGGCCCGTCTCGGCGTCCAGCGCGGCCGCGGCGGCGGTGCGCCGGGACGCCCGCACCGTCCAGCGGCCCTGCGCGGCGTCCACGACGACGGCCACGTCGAAGTCCGCCCCGTCGGCCTCCGCGCGGCCGCAGGCGACGACGTCCAGGCCGCGCACGGCGGCGGTCGCGAGCGCGGCGAGCTTCTGGGGGGAGCGGTCGGGCACGCGCCCACGGTATTGCCCGCCCCCGGACGGCGCCCGCGCCCGCCACCCCACGCCGTCACCCCGCCGCCACCCCGCCGCCGGGTGGGCGCACCCCCGCGCCCCTACAGTGCGCTGGTGAGCGCTCACCCCGACGTGACCACGGCCAAGGTGCCCCTGCCCACCGGCCCCCTGCGCGCGCTGGCCCTCTCGCGCCAGCAGCTGGACCGCGCCGGTGAGCGGCGCGGCGGCCAGGAGCTGCTGGAGCGGCTGTGGGCCTCCCCGGCCACCCGCGTGCTGCAGGTGCACGCGGGCCGCGCGCCCGTGGTGCCCACCCGCCGCGGCCTGGAGCTCGTGCTGCGCTCGCCGGTGGAGGTGCCCGCGCCCGGTCCGGACGACCTGCGCCTGTACCTGGGCACCGACGGCACCCTCGACTACGTCGCGGTGGTCTCCAGCGACGCCGAGCCGGAGAGCGCCGACGGGTCGGCCGGCGGGGAGGAGTGGCGGGGCCTGCGCGAGGTGGGCGCCGAGCTGGGCGCCCGGGACGCGGGGCTGTTCACCGAGGCCCTGTCGATGGGCAACTGGCACGCGGTGACGCGCTTCTCCCCGCGCACGGGCAAGGCGCTGACCGCCACCGCGGCCGGCTGGGTGAAGACGGAGCCGGACGGCAAGGAGCACTTCCCCCGCACCGACGCCGCGGTGATCATGGCGGTGGTGGCGCCGGACGACCGCCTGCTGCTGGGCCACCAGCCGGTGTGGCCGGAGAACCGGTACTCGGTGCTCGCCGGCTTCGTGGAGCCGGGGGAGTGCTTCGAGGACACGGTGCGCCGGGAGGCCTTCGAGGAGGCCGGGATCGTCGTGGGCGCCGACGCGGACGACGTCGTCTACCTCGGCAGCCAGCCGTGGCCGTTCCCCGCCTCGCTCATGGTGGGCTTCGCGGCCCGGGCGACGACGACGGACATCCGCGTCGACGGTGACGAGATCGCGCTGGCGCGCTGGTTCACCCGCGAGGAGCTGGCCGAGGAGGTCGCGGCCGGGCGGGTGCTGCCCCCGCCGGAGGTGTCGATCGCCCGCCGGCTCATCGAGGCGTGGTTCGGCGGCCCGCTGCCCGTCCCGGCCGGCGGCGAGTGGGCGTGACGCCCGCGCTCTGACGCCCGCGCTCTGACGCCCGCGCTCTGACGCCCGTGGTCGGCGTCCGGTCTCAGCCGGGGAGGACCTCGGCGGGGCGGCGCGGGTCCTCGCAGCGCAGGACGAGCACCCGCGGGCCGGCGCCCGGGTGCGGGCCGGTGGGCTCGGCGGCGCCGGTGGCGGCCAGCTCCTCGCAGTACAGGCGCCAGGCCCCCAGGACGCGCTCGGCCTCGTCCTCGCCGGCGCGGCGGCGCACCGCGGCGTCGGAGGTCAGCAGGTGCCAGACGGCGTCCAGGCCCCAGCGCACCTCGTCGCGCAGCAGGAAGGAGCCCGTCAGCAGCAGCACCGCCCCCGGCGGCACCGCCTCGCGGTCGGCGCGGGAGGAGCGGTCGCTGACCGGGTCGTACAGGGAAGGGACCCACGAGCGCTCCGCGCTCCCCGGGTCGAGGGGCTCGAGCACCTCGCGGTGCAGGCCGGCCACGTCCAGCCAGCCGGCCAGGTAGGCGTCGGGGTCGTCGCGGCCGTGCTCCAGGCGCAGCGAGCGGGGCCGCCAGAAGGCCGACCAGTCGGTGCGCAGCACCGGCCGCGCCTCCTCGCGCAGCGCCCGCTCGAGGTGGTCGGCGTACCAGGCGGTGTCCGCCGCGACGGCCCCGTCCACGCCGACGCGCGCCCCCGCGGGCAGCTCCCGCGCCCAGCGTCGCGCCAGCTCGGCGGGCGTGGTGGGGCGGAAGGGCACGGGGGAGCTGTCCGGGACGCGGTCGGCGGGGCGGGCGGGCTCAGACGCCCAGGCGGGACTTCACCTCGGCCAGCGAGGGGTTGGTCGCCGAGCTGCCGTCGGGGAAGAGCAGGGTCGGCACCGTCTGGTTGCCGCCGTTGACGCCCATGACGAACTCCGCGGCGTCCGGGACCTCCTCGATGTTGACCTCCGAGTAGCTGACGCCCTCGCGGTCCATCTGGCTCTTCAGGCGGCGGCAGTACCCGCACCAGGTGGTGGTGAACATCGTGACGCTGCCGGCGGCCGGAGCCTGCATGGTGACCTCTCCCTCGGGTGCGCGGCGCGGTCCGCGCCGCCAGCGGTGTCAACCGCGCCCGCCGCCGCGCTCTTCCCGGGTCCACAGCCGCGCCGGGCACCCGCTGCGCACACGCCGGGCGGGGCGGCCCGCCGCGGGCCCGGGAGTTGAGAGGATGGGGCTCGCCATGACGACCGCGCCCGCCACCCCCGCCCCCACCGCGGACTCCGTCCTCGACGGCCTGGACCCCGAGCAGCGCCAGGTGGCCACCACGCTCGACGGTCCCGTCTGCGTCCTCGCCGGTGCCGGGACCGGCAAGACGCGCGCCATCACCCACCGCATCGCCTACGGCGTCCACTCCGGCGCCTACGTGCCCAACCGGGTGCTGGCCGTCACCTTCACCGCGCGCGCCGCGGGGGAGATGCGCACCCGGCTGCGCGACCTCGGCGTCGCCGGCGTGCAGGCGCGCACCTTCCACGCCGCCGCGCTGCGCCAGCTGCAGTTCTTCTGGCCGCAGGCCGTCGGCGGGGCGCTGCCCCCGCTGGTGGAGCACAAGGCGCCGCTGGTCGCCGACGCCTGCAACCGGCTGCGGCTGCCCGCCGACCGGGCCCGGGTGCGCGACCTCGCCGCCGAGGTCGAGTGGACCAAGGTCATGCTCGTCGACCCCGACGACTACGTGCGCGCCGCCACCCGCGCCGGGCGCGGGGAGCCGGGCGGTCTGGACCTGGCGACCGTGGCCCGCCTGGTGCGCACCTACGAGGACGTCAAGAGCGACCGCGCGGTCATCGACTTCGAGGACGTCCTGCTGCTGACGGCCGGCGTCCTCGACGAGCGGCCCGAGGTCGCCGCCACGGTGCGCCAGCAGTACCGCCACTTCGTCGTCGACGAGTACCAGGACGTCTCCCCGCTGCAGCAGCGCCTGCTGGACCTGTGGACCGGCGGGCGCCAGGACCTGTGCGTGGTCGGGGACGCCAGCCAGACGATCTACAGCTTCGCCGGCGCCACCCCCGAGCACCTGCTCGACTTCCCCCGCCGCCACCCCGGCACCACGCTCGTCAAGCTCGTGCGCGACTACCGCTCCACGCCCGAGGTGGTCGGCCTGGCCAACTCGGTGCTCTCGCAGGCCACCGGCCGGCACGCGCGCGCCCGCCTGGAGCTCATCGCCCAGCGCCCCTCCGGCCCGCCGCCCAGCTTCACCGCCTACGACGACGACGTCGCCGAGGCCTCCGGCGTCGCCCACCGCATCGCCGCGGAGGTGCGCGCCGGCCGCTCGGCCAAGGACGTGGCCGTGCTCTTCCGCACCAACGGGCAGTCGCAGGCGCTGGAGGCGGCGCTGGCCGACGTCGGTGTCGGCTACGTCCTGCGCGGCGGGGAGCGCTTCTTCGCCCGCCGCGAGGTGCGCGACGCGCTGGTGCTGCTGCGCG
The DNA here is from genome assembly GCF_041020755.1 of Kineococcus terrestris. Lineage (NCBI taxonomy): Bacteria > Bacillati > Actinomycetota > Actinomycetes > Kineosporiales > Kineosporiaceae > Kineococcus > Kineococcus terrestris. The sequence goes on from NZ_JBEUEI010000026.1 coordinate 22,981, forward strand.
GCGCCGCGCGCGCGGCCCTGCCCGGGCACGACCTGGGCGCCGAGGTGCGCGCCGTCCTGACCTCCGCGGGCTGGGCCGAGCGCCCGCCGGCCGGCGGGGGCGCCGTCCGCGAGCGCTGGGAGTCGCTGCAGGCGCTGGTGGTGCTGGCCGACGAGCTGGCGGAGAGCCGCCCCGGCGCCGGGCTCGCCGACCTGAGCGCCGAGCTGGAGGAGCGCGCCTCCGCCCAGCACGCCCCCACGGTCGACGGCGTCACGCTGGCCTCGCTGCACGCGGCCAAGGGCCTGGAGTGGGACGTCGTCTTCCTCGTCGGCGTCAGCGAGGGCCTGCTGCCGATCTCCTTCGCCGAGACGGCCGACGAGGTCGAGGAGGAGCGCCGCCTGCTGTACGTGGGCGTCACCCGCGCCCGCGAGGCCGTCCACCTGTCGTGGGCGGGGGCCCGCACCCCCGGCGGGCGCGCCGGGCGCAAGCCGTCGCGCTTCCTGGACGGACTGCGCCCGCAGACCGCCGGCGCGGGCCGCCGCTCCGGTGCGAACGCGACGTCGGGCACCTCGCGCCGCGGCGCGGTCGTCTCGCGCTGCCGCGGCTGCGGCGCCGTCCTCGCCGCCGGCGCCGAGCGCAAGACCGGCCGCTGCTCGAACTGCCCGCCCACCTACGACGAGGCGGTCTACGAGCGGCTGCGCGAGTGGCGCACCGGGGTGGCGCGCGCCGGAGCCGTCCCGGCCTACACCGTGTTCACCGACGCGACGCTCACCGCGATCGCCGAGGCCGCGCCCGAGGACCTCGACGGCCTGAGCCGGATCGCCGGCGTGGGCCCGGCGAAGCTGGAGCGCTGGGGCGCCGACCTGCTCGCACTGCTGCATCCCGACGACTGAGACCCGCTGCGCCGCAACGCCTGCGCCCGGACCGACGACGGTCCGCGCGCAGGTGCGCAGGACGCGCGGAAAAAACCGTTGTCCCGCGCCGCCCGGGCGCCCTACAGTCTGTGATCAGTCGCGCGGGAGGACCCGCGCCGCACGCGGGGAGGAGGGGATCACGGTGGAGAGCACGATGAGCACCGCGACGGGCGCGAACCCGTTCGAGCTGGTGGCCGCCGCGCCGCGCACCGCCGCGTCCGTCCCCGTCGCCGCCCCCGCGTCCCGCGCCTGGGAGCGCACCCGCGCGTCCATCGCCGCCCCCACCGGGGGACAGGTGCGTCCGCGCACGGGCGACGTGCGTCCCGGCCACCTCGCCACCCCCACCACCCCGCTCCGCGGGACCCCGACCTCCAGACCACCGGACTGACCTCACCGGTGCTCTCACGGCCGCGGATCCCGTACTCGGGTCCGCGGCCGTTCTGCGTCCGCGGGCCTCTCACCCGGCACGGCACCACCAGCACGAGAGAGACCCGAGCAGTGACGCAGCACCGCCACCCCGCCGCCCGCCCCGCCGCCCGCCCCGACGACCGACCGAAGGAGGTGAGCGGCGTGCAGCGCCGCCACCAGGCACACCCGACGGCCCGCCCGACGGCCCAGCGCCAGCGCCCGCAGGCACCGGCGTGCCGCCGCTACGACGCCGAGCTCTGGTTCGCCGAGAAGCCCGAGGACGTGGAGCTGGCCAAGGAGCTGTGCGCCGGCTGCCCGCTGGCCGCCGCCTGCCTGGCCGGCGCCCTCGAGCGCGCCGAGCCCTGGGGCGTCTGGGGCGGCCAGCTCGTGCTGGCCGGTGTCGTCGTCCCCCGCAAGCGGCCGCGAGGCCGTCCCCGCAAGCACCCCGTCGCCGCGTGAGCGCGGCCGGACCCAGGAGGAACACCGTGTCGTACGTCGAGGAGGCGCTCCTGCGCGAGCGCCTCGCCGAGCTGCACCGGCGCTCGGCCCGCGCGCGGCTGGCCCGCGCCGTGCGGGCCGAGCGCCGCGCCGAGGTGGCCGTCCGGCGCGCCGAGCGGCTGAGCGCGCTGGCCGCGTCCCGGCTGGCCGCCGTCGCGGCGGTCGCCGACCACGGCCCCGAGGTCGTCGACCTCGCCGGGGTCCGCGCCCTGCGCGCCGCTCGCTGACCCGCGGGCCGGCCGTCCCGGTCTCAGGGCGCCAGAGGCAGGTCGCCGCACCCGCACTGCGGGTGCGGCGACCACCGCCGCTGTTGCACCAGGCCCTCGGGCAGCAGCACCTCCAGCGTGCTGCCCACCGCGGTGGGCCGCGCCCCGTCCAGGTGGGCGAGGACCTGCAGCGCCGCCAGGCCCGCGACCGCACCGGCGGCCGCCACCGGTTCGCGCCGGGTGGCGGCCGGGGCGCGCACCAGCTGGTCGCGCACGGCCGGCCAGCCGGGGTCGGCGTCCGCGCGGTGCAGGTCCAGGCACAGCAGGCAGGCCGTGCGGCCCGGCAGCACGAGGGGACCGACGACCGCGTCGGAGTCGCGCAGCACCACCGACAGGTGCGGGACGCCGTCGGCCACGCACCCGGCGGCCGCCTCGGCGCGCGCGGCGTGGTGGTCGACGAGCACCACGAGATCCACGCCCGCGTTCCCGGCGGACCGGGCCGCCGGCCGGGCCGCGCCCTCCGGATCCTCCGTGCCCGCCGCGAGGTCCGCCCGCCAGCGCCGCGCGCCCTCCTCGGCCGCCGCACCGCGCCGCCGCCCCAGCGACGCCGCCGCGTGCGCGCCGGGCGCGAGGTCGTCCGGCCCGACGAGCCCCGGGTCCTCGACGACGACCCCGCCGACGCCCGCGGCCCCGAGCAGGGCCGCCAGCCCGGCGCCGGTGCGCCCCGCGCCGACGACCGCGACACCGCGCGCCGCCCGCGCCGCGCGCCGCTCCTGCTCGGGCACCGCGGGCAGCGCCCCCTCGGCCGCCAGGTGCGCGGCGAGCTCGCGCGCCCGGCGCGCCGCGGCCCGCGGGCTGCGGGTGCCGCCGGTGCGGGCGAGGTCCAGCAGCGCGAGCGCGTCCGCCTCGGCCAGCGGGCCCACCACGGTCCCGCTGCGCGGGGACGAGCCGACCTGCACCGCGCCCCCGGGCCGGACGGCCAGCGGGACGACGGCCCACGCGGGCACCGCCGGGCGCGCGGACGGGTCGGTCACGGACGGGTCGGGCGCGGGCGGGACGGTCTGCTCGGCGGGGGTGGGCGGCACGGCGTCACCCTGCCGGAGCAGCGCTCCCGCCGGCCGCCGCCGTCCACAGGCCCGGGTCCCGCGCGGGCCGGTGCGCCGGCCCGCGGGCCGCGACGGGGCGCCCCGCGCGCAGCCGCGGGCGCCCCGCGGCGTCAGGACGCCTTGCCGAGGATGCGGTTGAGGTTCGTCCCGCACACGGGGCACTGCCCCTTGGCCATGCGCCGGCCGTTGGTCTCCACGACCTGCCCCTCGGCCTCGCGCTTCTCCTTGCACTTCACGCAGTAGAACTCGCCCTGCCAGGTCTCGGCCACGGTGCCTCCTCTCGCGGGGCCCGCCGGCCCCCGGGCCGCGCCGCGGGACCGCGGCGCGGGTCTGCGCTGGGAATGGTCCCGCGCCCGGGGCCGCGGGGCGCGCCGGGACGGTCGCGGGCGGTGCTGGACCGGTCGCGGGCCGGTCACGGGCCGGACGGGCACCCCGCGACCCCTCCCGCGGACGGGGGTGCGCAGGGTAGCGTGCCCGAGGTGGAGGACGACACCGCGGGTGCCGTCGAGGTCCGTCGCAGCCGTCGGCGGACGCGGACGGTGTCCGCCTACCGCGACGGCGACCGGACCGTCGTCCTCATCCCTGCCCGCTTCTCCCGGGTGGAGGAGCGCGAGTGGGTCGAGCGCATGGTCTCCCGCCTCCAGGCGGCCGACCGCCGGCGCAACCCCGCCGGCGACGCCCTCCTCGAGCGGGCCCTGGAGCTGTCCCGCCGGCACCTGTCGGGCGCGGCGCGGCCCACCTCGGTGACGTGGGTCGCCAACCAGCACCACCGCTGGGGCTCGTGCACCCCCGCGGACGGCACCGTCCGCGTCTCCGACCGCCTGCAGGGCGTGCCGGGCTGGGTGCTCGACTACGTCCTGCTGCACGAGCTGGCGCACCTGCTCGTGCCCGACCACTCGCGCACGTTCTGGTCGCTGCTGGAGTCCTACCCGCGCACCGAGCGGGCCCGCGGCTTCCTGGACGGCCTGGACTTCGCCGCCGGCCGCGCCGTCGACCCGGACGGCGCGGAGGACCTGGACCGCGCGGCGAGCGGCGCGGACGTGGACCGGCGCGCCGACGTGCTGCGCGAGGACCCCGGCACCGGCCACCGCGAGGTGGCGCTGCCGCGGGGCAGGCCCCGGCGCACCGGCCGCTGACCCGCCCCGCGCACCGTCAGCGCGCCGGCCCGTCCCCCTCGCCGGGGGAGTCCCCGTCGCCGGAGTCCCCGTCGCTGGAGCGGCCGGAGCCGCCCGACCCGTCGGGGTCGTCGAGCAGGGCCCGCAGCGCGGCGTCCATGTCGTCCAGGTCCCCGTCGCCGCCCGCGGCCGCCGACCCGCCGCCGAGGCGGCGCTCGACGAAGGCGGACAGGTCGTCGAGGTCCTCCGGGACGGGCAGCAGGTCCGGGTGGTCCCAGACGGCGTCGCGGGCCGACTGCCCGCCGCGGCGCAGCAGCTCCTCCCACATGCCGGCCGCGTCCCGCGCGCGCCGCGGCCGCAGCTCCAGCCCGACGAGCACCGCGAAGGCGTGCTCGGCCGGGCCGCCGGTCGCCCGGCGGCGGCGCACCGTCTCGCGCAGCGCGGCCGCGTGCGGCAGGACCTTCGCGGCGGCCTCGTCGACGACGTGGTCGACCCAGCCCTCCACGAGGGCCAGCGCCGTCTCGAGGCGGGCCAGCGCCGCCTTCTGCTGCGGGGTGCTCTCCGGCTCGAAGATGCCGGAGGACATCGCCTCCTGCAGCGACTCGGGGTTGGTCGGGTCCACCGAGCGCGCGGCCTCCCCGATGCGCTCGACGTCCACCGAGATGCCGCGCGCGAAGCTCTCCACGCTGCCCAGCAGGTGCGCGCGCAGCCACGGCACGTGCGCGAACAGCCGCTGGTGGGCGGCCTCGCGCAGCGCCAGGTAGCGGCGCACCTCGTCCAGCGGGACGCCGAGGCCGTCGGCGAAGGCGCCCACGGCGCCCGGCAGCAGCGCGGCGCGGCCGGCGGGCGCCAGCGGCAGCCCGACGTCGGTGGTGCTGAGCACCTCGCCGGCCAGCTGGCCCAGGGCCTGTCCGACCTGCATGCCGAACACGCCCCCGCCGACCTGGCGCAGCATCGCCCCGGCCGAGCCCATCAGCGCGGCCATCTCCGGCGGCGCCTGCGAGGAGATCGCGTCGCCCATGGCCGCGGCCACGTTCGCCGCGACGGGCTCGACGAGCTGGCGCCAGACCGGCATGGTCCGCTCGACCCACTCCGCGCGGCTCCACGCCTCGGCCGTCGTCGGCGCCTGCTCCAGGTCGGTGACCCCGTCCAGCCACAGGTCGGCCACGCGCAGGGCGTCCTCGACCGCGCGCTGCTCCGCGGCGCCCGGGACGGGGTCGCCGGACTGCGCGGCGGCCTGGCGCGCCAGGTCGTGGGCGACCTGCCAGTTGACCGGCCCGTCGCCGGGGGTGGACAGGAACCGCTGCAGCTGGGCGAGGACCTGGCCCATCACCTGCGGGTCCAGACCGCCCTGGCCGCCCAGCGCCTCGGCCAGCCCGGGCGGCAGGTTCGGCGGCAGGCCGCCGGGGAAGCCGCCGGGCAGGCCGCCGCCCAGCCCCCCGCCCAGCAGGGGACCCAGCAGGTCCTCCAGCGGGTTGCCCGAGCCGGACCCGCCGGAGCCCGACGGGCCGGGGGACCCGGGCGGCTGGAAGCCGGCCCGCCCGCGCGCGCCCTCGCCGCCGGACCCCGCGCCGGACCCCGCGCCGGACCCGCCGCGCCGGTCCGGGTCGCGCCGGTCCGGGTCGCGGCCGGGCTCCTGCCCGGAGCCGTGACCGGCCTCCTCGGGCCGCTCGTCCGGGCCCTCGTGCGGGTCCTGGTCGCCTCGCTCGTCCACGTCGGCTCCTTCCCGTTGCCCGCGACAGGTCGCCGTCGGTACGACGAGCCCATCATGACGTGTCCGTGGACGGACGAACCGGGCGCGGGTGGTGTTCCGCGCCCCGGGACGTTCCGCTCTCGGCGGACGGCCCGCGCGAGCGCTCCCAGCGGGCGCCCAGCGCGCCGCCGTAGCCTGCCGGAGTGCCACGCCCGACGCCGCCGGTGCCCGACGACCCCGCCGGGACCCCCCTCCGGCCCGCCGGCGCGGTCCCCGCGGCGCCCGGCGGCCCCGGCGCCCCCGGCGCCCCCGGCGCCCCCGGCGCCCCCGGCGCCCCCGGCGAGGCCGAGGACCCCGGCGCGCGCGACGCGGTAGCGGCTCGCACGGTCCTGCTGGCCTCCTCCTCGCTGGTGGCGGTCCTGCTGCTGTCGCTGCTGAGCCTGGTCCCCGTGCCCTACGTGGCGCTCTCGCCCGGGCCGGTGCGCGACGTGCTCGGCGGGCAGCCCGGCGCCGACGCCACCGCGACGGCCACCGCGACGGCCACCGCGACGGCCACCGCGACGGCCACCGCGACGGCCACCGCCACGGGCACCGCCACGGCGGGCGCGGAGACCTCCCCGCCCGCCCCCGCGGGCCAGGAGCCGCTCATCCGCATCGCCGGCGCCGAGACGTACCCGACCGGGGGGCGCCTGGACCTGACCACCGTGTCGCTGCGCGGCGGCCCCGGCTACGAGATGTCGCTGGGGGAGGTCCTGGTGCACTGGCTGGACCGCGACACCAGCGTCCTGCCGCGCTCGCTGTACTTCGGGGCCGGCACCACCCGCGAGGAGGCCGACCGGCGCAGCGCCGCGGAGATGACGGGCTCGCAGGAGGCCGCGAAGGTCGCCGCGCTGACGCAGCTGGGCATCGACGTGCCCAGCACCACGACGCGGCGGGTGGCGGCCGTCGACCCCGCGGCCCCGGCCGCGGGCGCGCTGCGCGCCGGCGACGAGATCACCGCGGTGGACGGCGAGCCCGTGCCCACCTTCGAGGACCTGCGCGCGGCCGTCAGCGCCCTGCCGGCCGACGCCGAGGTGGTCCTGGCGGTCCGGCGCGAGCAGGAGGACGGGGACGGGGAGGTCGAGGTCCGCACCCGCACCTACGCCCAGCGGGGCGCCACGCTGCTGGGCATCGTCCCCGAGGTGCGGTACGAGTTCCCCTTCGACGTCGACATCTCCATCGACGACGTCGGCGGCCCGAGCGCCGGCCTGGTCTTCGCCCTGGGCGTCGTCGACGAGCTGACCCCGGGCGCGCTGACGGGCGGCGAGCACGTCGCCGGCACGGGCGCCATCGCCGTCGACGGCACGGTGCTGCCCATCGGGGGCCTGCGCCAGAAGGTCGTCGGCGCGCGCGCGCAGGGGGCGGAGTGGTTCCTGGCCCCGGCCGAGGAGTGCTCGCAGGTGCGCGGGGCGGTCCCCGACGGCATCACGGTGATCGGGGTGTCGACGCTGGCCGAGGCGGTCGCCGCCGTGGAGGCCGTCGGCACCGGCCGCGGCGGGACGCTGGCGGCCTGCGGCTGAGCCCGCGCCCGCGGGCCGGTCAGTCCTCCAGCGTCGCCTGCAGCGCGCCGACCAGGCCGGGGACCAGGTCGGTGCCCGTGCGCACCTCGCCGTCGGAGTCCTTCGACCGGCTGCGCACGGCGCACTCGTGGCGCCCGTCGCGCAGCACCCCCACGGCGATGCGCACGTCCTCGGCGGCCGGGTGGGCGGCCAGCGCCCGGGTGCGGCCCTCCTCGTCGTCGGGGGGGACGCTCGCGCGCACCTCCGCCTCGGCGTCCGGCGGCACGAGCAGGCGCTCGACGACGAGCGCGGCCCCGTCCACGCCCGCGGGCCAGGCGAGGCGACCGAGGAACTCGTCGAGGTCGCCGACGTCGGGCAGGCCGTCCTGCTCCACGGACGTCAGGTGGCCGGCGTCGGCGCGCGCCTCCTGCAGGACCGCGGCGGGCAGCCGCCCGGCCAGCGCGGGGTCGCGGCGCAGCGCCTCGCCGGTGCGCACCAGGGCGAACAGGCGCAGCGGCGCGCCCCACCCGTCGGCGGCGACGTGCCGCTCTATCTCCGCCACCGCGCGCCACAGGCCGCCGGTGGCCGTGGGGGCGGTCGGCGTGCCGGTGACGGCGGGCGCGGTCGCGCTCCGGTCGTCCGTGCTCGGGCGGTCCCTGCGCTGCTCGTCCACGGTGCTCGATGCTCGCACGGACGCGGCGCTGCCCGGCGACGTCGCCGGTGCGCCGTGAGCGGGGCCACGTCGGCAACGGTGAGGTCACGATCGGTCGCGCCGGGCACCCGCGAGGCGTTTCGTGAGTTGCGCTTGCGTGAGCTTCCCTCCACGCCGCCCCTCCAGGCCGGTGCTGCAACGACGCCGTCGTGGACCCCTGCTGCCCACGCTGCTGGTCCTGGCCGGTGTGCTCGTCGCCGTCCTGCTCGGTTCGCGCCTCCTGACCGACGTGTGGTGGTACGACCACCTGGGCTTCCTGCAGACCTTCACGACCCGCCTGTGGCTGCAGGCCGCGCTGTTCGTCGTCGGCGCGCTGCTGCTGGCCGCCGCCGTCGGCGCCTCGTTGACCGTCGGCTACCGCTCGCGGCCGGTCTACGCGCCGATCTCCTCCGAGCAGGCGGGCCTGGACCGCTACCGGGAGTCCCTGGAGCCGCTGCGCCGCCTCGTGGTGGTGGTGCTGTCGGCGGCCGCGGGCCTGTTCGGCGGCTCGGTGGCGATGGCCCAGTGGGAGACGCTGCTGCTGTGGTGGAACCGCCAGCCGTTCGGCACGGACGACCCCCAGTTCGGCCTGGACCAGGGCTTCTACGTCTTCACGCTGCCGTGGCTGTCCTTCGTCGTCGGGTTCCTGTCCGCGGCCGTGGTGCTGGCCGGCATCGCCGGCCTGGCGACGCACTACCTGTACGGGGGCCTGCGCCTGTCGGGCCCGGGCCCGCGCACGACGCGCGCGGCGCGCGTCCACCTGTCGGTGCTCGCGGCCCTGTTCCTGCTGCTGCGCGGCGCCGGCTACTGGCTGGACCGCTACGAGGTCATGACCACAGTCAACGACCGCATCCCCGTCGCGGGCGTCGTGGGACCCTCCTACACCGACGCGGCGGCCGTGCTGCCGGCGCGGGCGATCCTCGCGGTCGCGGCCGTCGTGGTGGCGCTGCTGTTCGTGGCCTCGGCCGTGGGCGCCTCCTGGCGGGTGCCGGCCATCGGCACGGGCCTGCTCGTCGTCAGCGCGATCGCCGTCGGCGGGATCTTCCCGTGGGCGGTGCAGTACTTCCAGGTGCGCCCCAACGCGCAGTCCGCCGAGCGCGAGTACCTGGAGCGCAACATCGAGGCCACGCGGCAGGCGTACGACGTGGCCGACACCGAGGTGACGCAGTACGCGGCGCGCACGGAGGCCGAGCCGGGCCAGCTGCGCGAGGACGCCGCGACCATCCCGGGCATCCGCCTGCTGGACCCCTCGGTCGTCTCCAACGCCTTCCGCCAGACCCAGCAGGTGCGCCCGTACTACGCCTTCCCGGACGTCCTGGACGTGGACCGCTACCGGCTGGACGAGGACGGGAACATCCAGGACACCGTGGTGGCCGCCCGCGAGATCTCGCTGGCCGGTCTCAACGAGTCGCAGCGCAACTGGATCAACGAGCACACCGTCTACACCCACGGCTTCGGCGTGGTGGCCGCGCGCGGCAACGAGCGCGCGCCGGACGGGCGCCCCGCCTACTTCGAGGGCGGCCTGCCCACCACCGGTGAGCTGCCCGAGTACGAGCAGCGCATCTACTTCGGCGAGCAGTCGCCGGAGTACTCGATCGTCGGCGGGGGTGACGACCCGCGGGAGCTGGACTACCCGACGAGCGAGTCCGAGGGCGGCTTCGCGCGCAACACCTACGACGGCGAGGGCGGCGTGGCCGTCGGCAGCCTGTTCCAGAAGCTGGCGTACGCGGTGAAGTTCAGCGACGCCAACATCCTGCTGTCGGACTCGGTCCACCCCGAGTCGGTCATCCTGTACGACCGCCAGCCGCGCGAGCGGGTGCAGAAGGTCGCCCCGTGGCTGACCCTCGACGGCGACGCCTACCCGGCCGTCGTCGGCGAGCGCGTGGTGTGGATCCTCGACGGCTACACCACGTCCTCGACGTTCCCGTACTCGGCGCAGACGCAGCTGGGCGACGTCACCGAGGACACGCTGACGCAGGGCCAGGCCGTGCAGGCGCTGCAGGAGCGGACGGTCAACTACGTGCGCAACTCCGTCAAGGCCACGGTCGACGCCTACGACGGCACCGTGCGCCTGTACGCCTGGGACGAGGAGGACCCGGTCCTCATGGCGTGGATGAGCGCCTTCCCCGGCGCGGTGACGCCCGTGTCGGAGATCGACGGCGAGCTGATGTCGCACCTGCGCTACCCGCAGGACATGTTCAAGGTGCAGCGCGACGTCCTGAGCCGCTACCACGTCACCGACCCGGGCGCGTTCTTCACCCAGCAGGACTTCTGGCGCACCCCGGACGACCCGACGCAGCAGGTCCCGCCGTCCGGCGAGGCCAACGCGCTGCAGCCGCAGCCGGCGCGCAACGCGCCGCTGCAGCCGCCGTACTACCTGACGCTGCAGATGCCGGGTCAGGAGGAGCCGTCCTTCAGCTTGACGTCCTCCTACGTGCCGAACGCGGCGGCGCAGGGCGCGGGGTCGGGCAGCCAGGTGCTCACGGGCTTCGCGGCCGTGGACGCCGACGCCGGCACGACCTCGGGGCAGGTGCGCGAGGGCTACGGCACGATCCGCCTGCTGCAGCTGCCGCAGGAGAACGCGGTGCCGGGCCCGAACCAGGTGCAGAACAACATCAACTCCGACCCCACGGTCGGCAACGCGCTGCGCCTGCTGAACCAGGGCGAGTCGGAGGTCATCTACGGCAACCTGCTGACCCTGCCGGTCGGCGGCGGCCTGCTGTACGTGGAGCCCATCTACGTGCAGTCGCGCAGCGGCGCCTCCTTCCCGGTCCTGCGCAACGTCGTCGCGGTCTTCGGCGACCAGATCGGGTTCGCCCCGACGCTGGACGAGGCGCTGAACCAGGTGTTCGCCGGGGACTCGGGCGCCGCGGCCGGCGACGAGGGCGCCGCGCCGGTGGACGACGACCTGCTGCCCGACGACGCCGACCCGACCCAGACGCCGTCGCCGACGGCCACGCCGTCGCCCACGGCCCCCGGGGACGGCGGCGGGGCCACGGGCACGCCGCAGGGCGACCTGGACGCGGCGCTGAGCACGGCGCGCCAGGCGCTGCTGGACTCGCAGGCGGCCCTGGAGGCCGGCGACTTCGCCGCCTACGGCGAGGCGCAGCAGCGGCTGGCCGACGCCGTCGAGCGGGCCACCGACGCCGAGGCCCGGCTGGAGCAGTCCGGTGCGGCGGGCGCGCAGGCCGCGCCGGACGCGGCCGCCGCACCGCCGGACCCGGGGGAGGCCACCCCGTGACGGGCGGCTGAACCGCGGGGGCCCGGGCGCTGCGGCGTCCGGGCCCCCGCGCGTCCGGGCCCGCGTCCGGGCCCGCGTCCGGGCCCGCGTCCGGGCCCGCGTCCGGGCCCGCGTCCGGGCCCGCGTCCGGGCCCGCGTCCGGTCCCGCGGCCGGACCCCGGGATCCGGTCCCGCGGCCGGACCCCGCGATCCGGTCCCGCGGCCGGACCCCGCGATTTGGTGCCGGGGCCACCGTGGCGTAACCTCGTCGACGCGACGCGGGGTGGAGCAGCTCGGTAGCTCGCTGGGCTCATAACCCAGAGGCCGCAGGTTCAAATCCTGCCCCCGCTACTCGGCACGGAGGGCCCGGACCACACGGTCCGGGCCCTCCGTCGTCCCCGGGGCGGTCGCGGGGGTCGTGCCCCGCGCTCCCGGTGCCGATTTGGTCCGGCGGCCACCGTGGCGTAACCTCGTCACCACGACGCGGGGTGGAGCAGCTCGGTAGCTCGCTGGGCTCATAACCCAGAGGCCGCAGGTTCAAATCCTGCCCCCGCTACTCGGCACGGGAGGCCCGGACCACACGGTCCGGGCCTCCCGTCGTCTCCGGCCTCAGGCGCCCACGTAGTCGGCCAGGTGCCGGCCCGTCAGCGTGGAGCGCGCCGCCACCAGCTGCGCCGGGGTCCCCTCGAAGACGACCCGGCCACCGGCGTGCCCGGCGCCCGGGCCGAGGTCCACCACGTGGTCCGCGTGCGCCACGACGGCCTGGTGGTGCTCGACCACCAGCACCGAGGTGCCCCCGTCGACCAGGCGGTCCAGGAGCCCCAGCAGCTGCTCGACGTCGGCCAGGTGCAGGCCGGTCGTCGGCTCGTCGAGCACGAGCAGCCCGCCGCGCTGGACGGGGCGGGTCGCCAGCTTCAGGCGCTGGCGCTCCCCGCCGGACAGGGTGGTCAGCGGCTGCCCGAGGGTCAGGTAGCCCAGGCCGACGTCGGCCAGCCGCTCCAGCACCGCCAGGGCGGCGGGCACCCGGGCCCCGCCGGAGGCGAAGAACTCCAGCGCCCCGCTCACCGGCATGGCCAGGACCTCGCTGATGTCGCGCCCGCCCAGCCGCAGCTCCAGCACCTCCTCCCGGTAGCGCCGGCCCCCGCAGTCCTCGCAGGTGCTCTCCACGCTCGCCAGCACGCCCAGGTCGGTGACGACGACGCCTGCCCCGCCGCAGCCGGGGCAGGCGCCCTCGGAGTTGGCGCTGAACAGGGCGGGTTTGACCCCGTTGGCCTTCGCGAACGCCTTGCGCACCGGCTCCAGCAGCCCGCTGTACGTGGCCGGGTTGCTGCGCCGCGAGCCGCGGACCGGCGACTGGTCCACGACGACGACGCCCTCGCGGCGGGCGATCGAGCCGTGCACCAGCGAGCTCTTGCCCGAGCCGGCCACGCCCGTGACGGCGACGAGCACGCCCAGGGGCACGTCCACGTCGACGTCGCGCAGGTTGTTCGTCGACGCGCCCCGGACCTCCAGCACGCCGGTCGGGGTCCGCACGGACGTCTTCAGCCGCGCCCGGTCGTCGAGGTGGCGGCCGGTGGTCGTGCCGCTGGCCCGCAGCCCGGCCACGGTGCCCTGGTAGCAGACGGTGCCGCCGTCCGCGCCGGCGCCGGGGCCGAGGTCGACGACGTGGTCGGCGGCCTCGACCACCTCGGGCTTGTGCTCGACGACGAGCACGGTGTTCCCCCCGTCGCGCAGCTGGCGCAGCAGACCGGTCATCCGCTCCACGTCGTGCGGGTGCAGGCCCGCGGTGGGCTCGTCGAAGACGTAGGTGACGTCGGTCAGCGCGGAGCCGAGGTGGCGGATCGTCTTGGTGCGCTGCGCCTCCCCGCCGGACAGGGTGCTCGCGGGCCGGTCCAGGGACAGGTAGCCGAGCCCGACCGCGTCGAAGGAGTCCAGCAGGTGCTGCAGCCCGCGCACCAGCGGCGCGACCTCCGGCTCGTCCACCCCGCGGACCCAGGCGGCCAGGTCGGTGATCTGCATCGCGCACACCTCGGCGATGTTCAGCCCGCGCACCCGCGAGGAGCGCGCCTCCGGACCCAGCCGGGTGCCGTCGCACTCCGGGCAGGTCGTGAACGTCACCGCCCGCTCGACGAAGGCGCGCACGTGCGGCTGCATCGCCTCGACGTCCTTGGACAGGATCGACTTCTGGATCTTCGGGACGAGGCCCTCGTAGGTGAGGTTGATCCCGTCGACCTTGACCTTGGTCGGCGCGCGGTGCAGCAGGTCGTGGCGCTCGCGCTCGGTGTAGTCGCGGATCGGCTTGTCGGGGTCCAGGAACCCGCTACCGGCGTAGATGCGCCCGTACCAGCCGTCGTTGCCCCACCCGGGGATCGTGAAGGGCCCCTCGTTCAGGGACTTGCTGTCGTCGTAGAGGGCGCTCAGGTCGAGGTCGGTGACGCGGCCGGTGCCCTCGCAGCGCGGGCACATGCCGCCCAGCCGGGTGAACGTCGCCTTCTCGGTGCGGGTGCGGCCCTCACCGCGCTCCACGGTGATCGCGCCGCTGGCCCGCACGGACGGCACGTTGAAGGAGTAGGCGCTCGGCGGGCCGATGCGCGGCTCGCCCAGCCTGCTGAAGAGGATGCGCAGCAGCGCGTGGGCGTCGGTGGCGGTGCCGACGGTGGAGCGCGGGTCGGCGCCCATCCGCTCCTGGCCGACGACGATCGCGGTGGTCAGGCCCTCCAGCAGGTCCACGTCGGGGCGCGCCAGGGACGGCATGAACCCCTGCACGAAGGCGCTGTACGTCTCGTTGATCAGCCGCTGCGACTCCGCGGCGATGGTGGCGAAGACGAGCGAGCTCTTGCCCGAGCCGGACACGCCCGTGAACACCGTGAGGCGGCGCTTGGGGATGTCGACGCTGACGTCGCGCAGGTTGTGCTCGCGGGCGCCGACGACCCGGAGCACCTCGTGGACGTCGGCGGGGTGCTGGGCGGGGTGCTGCGTCACGGGGCCTCCGGTGCGGGCGGGTCGGGGGTCGCGGCGGCCCTCACGCGGGCCGCTCCTGCACGCGCAGGAGGTTCCCGGCGGGGTCGCGGACGGCGCAGTCGCGCACGCCCCAGTCCTGCTGCACGGGTTCCTGCACGACGTCGGCGCCCGCGGCCACCAGCCGCTCGAACGTCGCGTCGAGGTCGTCGGCGGCCAGCAGCAGCCCGGCGAAGGTCCCCTTGGCCATCATCGCGGTGACGGTGCGGACCTCCTCGGGCGTGCGGCCCGGGTCGGCCGACGGGGGTTCCAGGACGACGGACGGGCCGGCGCCGCCGGGCGGGCCCACGGTGATCCAGCGCAGCTCGCCGTAGCCGACGTCGCCGCGGACCTCGAAGCCGAGGACGTCGCGGTAGAACGTCAGCGAGGCCTCGGGGTCCTCGTGCGGCAGGAAGACGGAGTGGACGCTGATCCCCGTGCCTGTGCTCGTGCTCATGGCCGTCATGCTGCTCCCGCGCGCGCCCGCGCGGCTTCTCCGTCCCTGACCGGTCGCGTCACCCGCCGGGCCACGCACCCCGGCAGGCGGTCGGCCGCCCCGCCGCGCGCCCGGCGCCGGTAGGTGGCCGGCGGCACCCCGACCAGCTCGGTGAAGCGGGTGGTGAACGAGCCCAGCGACGTGCAGCCGACCGCCAGGCACACCTGCGTGACGGGCAGGTCGGTCGAGCGCAGCAGCGCCATCGCGCGCTCCACGCGCCGCGTCATGAGGTAGCGGTGGGGCGGCTCGCCGTAGGCGCGGCGGAACTCGCGGCTGAGGTGCCCGGCCGACAGGTGCACCCCGCGCGCCAGGGCCTCCACGTCCAGCGGCCGGGCGTGCTCGCGGTCGATGCGGTCGCGCACGCGGCGCAGCAGGCGCAGCAAGCGCAGCTGCTCGTCGGCGGCGGTGCTCACCCCGGCATCGTGGCGAGCGGCGCCCGTGCCGTCCAGACCCCGGCGGGCGCGGGGGAGGGCGGCGCGGGCGGGTCCGTCAGTCGGAGCGGCCCGTGGTCGTCACGGTGGCCGGCCCGGTGGTCGTGGGCTCCTCGCTGCCGGGGGCGACCCGCACGGTGCGCGGGCCCGCGGCGGAGGCGCCGGTCGCCCCGTCGCGCGGGGTCAGCCGGCCCAGCAGCTCCTGCAGGTCCAGGCCGGTGGTCCGCTTGACCACCTCCAGCGTCTCGGTGAGGTTGGTGCCGACGCTGCGGGCCAGCTGCGAGGCGCCGTCGGTGGAGATGACGGTCAGGTCGTCGATGGCCGCCATCGGCGCGGCCAGCTCGCGGGCCACCTGCGGCAGCACGTCGGTGACCATCTGCGCCACCGCCGCGTCGCCGTACTTCTCGAACGCCTCGGCGCGCAGGCGCATCGTCTCCGCCTCGGCCTCACCGCGGGCGCGGATCGCGGCGGCCTCCGCCTCGCCCTCCAGGCGGGTCGCCTCGGCCAGCGCCCTGCGGCGGTCCAGCTCGGCCTGGCCGGCCACGCGCACCCGCTGGGCGTCGGCCTCGGCGGCCAGCGTGATGCGGTTGGCCTCGGCCTCCGCCTCGAAGATCTCCGAGTTGCGGCGGGCCTGGGCCTGCTGCTCGGCCTCGTAGCGGCGGGCGTCGGCGGGCCGGCGCACCTCGGTGTCCAGCTGCCGCTCGGTCAGCTCGGCCTGGCGCTGGGCGACCCGCTCCTGCTCGACGAGGACCTCCTGGTCGCGGGCGGCCTTGGCCAGCACGCCCGCGGCGTCGGCGCGCGCCTGCGCGGTGTCCGTCTCGGCCTTGAACTCCGCCTGGCGCAGCGACAGGTCGCGCTGGGCGGCGGCCACCTGCGCCTGCGCGCGCGCCTCGGCCTGCTGGGACTCCTGCAGCGAGTTCGCCTCGGCGATGGCGGCGTTCTGCGCGGCCACGGCGGCCTCGGGCCGGCCCAGGTCGCGCAGGTAGTTCACGTCGTCGCTGACGTCCTGGATCTGGAAGGTGTCCAGCACCAGGCCCTGGTTGGTCAGCGAGCTCTCGGCCTCCTCGGCCACCCGGGAGGCGAACGCGGCGCGGTCGCGGATGATCTCGTCGACCGTCAGCGTGCCGACGATGGAGCGCAGCGACCCGGCCAGGACCTCCTGCGTGAAGCTCTCGATCTCGTCCTGCTGCTGCAGGAAGCGCTGCGCGGCCGCGCGCACGGAGTCCTCGGTGCCGCCGACCTTGATGATGGCCACGCCGTCGAGGTTCAGCCGGATCCCCTTGGCGGACACCGCCCCGCGGATCTGCACGGAGATGCGCCGCGAGGCCAGCGACAGCGAGTACGACTGCTGCACGAACGGCAGGACGAACACGCCGCCGCCCATGACGACCTTCTGCCCGGACAGGTCGGTGCTGACCCGCCCGGTCTCCGGGTTCGTCACCGGCTTGCCCTTGCGGCCGGTGACGATGAACGCCTCCGACGGCCCGGCGATCTTGTAGCGGCGCACGAGGGCGACCACGAGGATCAGGACGACGAGGACCGCGGCGGCGATCGCCACCACGGACGGGGTCAGGTCGAGCACGAGGCCTCCCGGGCTGGGGCTGGGGCTGGGGGCGCGCCGGTGCCGGGCCTCACCCGGCGTCCAGCGGGCGGACGCGGACGGCGGTGGGGGAGATGAGCTCGACGACCTCGACGGCGTCCCCGCGGCGCAGGTCGCCGTCGGCGACGGCGGTCCACTTCACGGTCGTGCCGTGCAGCTGCAAGTGGACCTCGCCGTAGCGGCCGGCGCTGGCGGGCGTGGTGACGCGGCCGCGGGCGCCGAGGACCGTCTGCGACGTCTCCGGCCCGCTGCGCCGCAGCGAGCGCACCAGCAGCCCGGCGGCCAGCAGCGTCACGACGGCCACGCCCGCGCCCAGGGCGCCGGCCGCGCCCGGGCCCCAGCCGAGGCCGGAGACCGCGACGATCCCGCTCAGGCCGAACAGGGCCGCGGCCGCGGACACCGAGGTCAGGGACAGGAACCCGCCGCCGAGGTCGAGGTCGAGCGCGTCCAGCAGGCCGTCGAAGAGCACCGACAGCACGCACAGCGCGCCGCCCACGACGGCCACGACGACGAACGCGGTCATCCGCTGACACCCCCCGCTGCGGACCCTACCCGCCGTGATCGCCGCCGCGGGGGACGTCGGCGGCTCAGCGCGGCAGCAGCGGCTCGACGACCGAGCGCAGCAGGTCCGGGCCCTGCAGGGTCAGGACCGACTCGGGGTGGAACTGGATGCCGGCGAACCCGGGCCCGCGCACCGCCACCACCTCGTCGGCCGGGCCGGTGGCCACCTGCACGTCCTGGGCGGCCAGCCGCTCCAGCGCCGCGGCGTCCACCCGGGCGGTGAAGGAGTTGTAGAACCCCACGGTCGCGCCGCGGCCGAACAGGTCCACCTCCAGCTGGGCGCCCTGGTGGGGGGAGTCCTTGCGGCGCAGCGGCAGGCCGAGCTCACCGGCCAGCAGCTGGTGGCCCAGGCACACCCCCAGCAGCGGGTTGCCGCCGTCGCGGGCCGCGGCCACCGCGCCGCGCGCCAGCTCCTGCAACCGCAGCAGGCGAGGGTCGGAGCCGTCGCGCGGGTCGCCCGGGCCCGGGCCGAGGACGACCAGCCCGCGGTGGGCGGCGAGCGCGCCGTCCAGGGCGGGGTCGTCGTAGCGCAGGACCCGCGCGCGCAGCCCCGCCGAGGCCAGCAGGTGCGCCAGCATCGCGGTGAAGGTGTCCTCGGAGTCCACGACGAGCGCCTCGCCCAGCGGGGCCCCCGCCGCCGGGCGCTGCGGCTCCAGCCAGAAGCGGGCCAGCCGGTCGCGGCGGGAGGCCAGCAGCCCCGCCACCCGCGGGTCCGCCGACAGCGGCACCCGCCGGGCCGGCGCGCTGCCGGAGGCCGTGCGCGGCGCGGCCGGCAGCGCGCCCAGCGCCCGCAGGACGCCCGCGGACTTGGCGTGCGTCTCGGCGACCTCGCCCTCGGGCGTGGAGCCGCGCACCAGCGTCGCCCCCACGGACACGCGCGCGTGCGCCGAGCCGTCCGGGCGCGGGCGCAGGTCGGCGGTGCGGATGAGGATGGGGGAGTCCAGCGTCTGCGTCCCGTCGGCGTCGCGGCCCAGCAGCGCCAGCGCCCCGGCGTAGTAGCCGCGCCCGGACGGCTCGAAGCGACGGATGACGCGGCAGGCGCTCTGCAGCGGCGAGCCCGTCACGGTGGCCGCGAACATCGTCTGGCGCAGCACCTCGCGCGCGTCCAGGGTGCTGCGCCCGCGCAGCTCGAACTCGGTGTGCGCCAGGTGCGCCATCTCCCGCAGGTACGGGCCGTGGACGGTGCCGCCCAGGTCGCCGACGGAGCACATCATCTTCAGCTCCTCGTCGACCACCATGAACAGCTCCTCGACCTCCTTGGGGTCGGTGAGGAACTCCACGAGGCCGTCGGGGTCCGGGCCGCCCGCGGGGTAGCGGTAGGTGCCGGAGATGGGGTTCATGACGACCTCGCCGCGGGCCATCCGCACGTGCACCTCGGGGCTGGCGCCCACCAGGGTGCGCCCGCCGCCGGCCTCGCCGGTGTGCACGACGAACGTCCAGTACGCGCCCTGCTCGGCCAGCAGCAGCCGCCGGAACAGGCTCAGCGCCGTGGCCGGGCCGAATCCGTCGACGACGGCGTCCACGTCGCGGCGGATGACGAAGTTCGCGCCGGTGCCCTCGGCGATCTCGGTCTCGACGACGCGGCGCACCACGTCGGCGTAGGCGGCGTCGTCCAGGTCGGGGGCGACGTCGCGCAGCGCCACCTCCTCGTCGGGCAGCTCGTCCAGCAGGTCCTCCACGGCGAACTCGTCGGCCCGCTGCACGGCCAGCACCAGCAGCGGGGTGCCGTCGTCGTGGACCTCGAACCCGCGCTCGCGCAGCTGCCGGAACGGCACGAGGGCCAGCGCGTCGCGCACGGGCCCGGTGGCCGGGCCGGTGGGCGCCCCGGCGGGCAGGGGGACGTCGGCCAGGCGCTCCACCTCGGTGACCGGCCCGCGCAGCACCTCCACCGGACCGGGCAGGCCGGTGGCCGGGTCCAGGCGGCGCAGCAGCGCGAACGGGCCCGCGCCGGGGGCCAGCAGGTCGGCGACGACCTGCGCCGGGGACGCGGCGGGGGAGGGGGGCGCGGTGCTCACGGGTTCTCCTCGGGGTTTCGGCGGGGCCGACCGGCGAGGGACCCGCGGTGCCGGCCCCTCGACGAGGCGACCACCGCAGGACGGAGCGTCAGGCGGTCGCCGACACCCACCACCACGCAGCGCGCAGCACCCGCGGGGCGCGGGGCAGCGGCTCGGCGGTGGTCACGGGCGCCACCCTAGCCCGTGGCCGCGCCGGGCGGGCGGGGACCGTCCCGGTAGCGTCGCCCGCGTGACCGCAGAGCAGCCGCACCACAGCACCGACGACGCGCCCGTCGTCCTCGTCCTGCACGGCGCCTCCGGCGACCTGTGCCGGCGCCTCGTCCTGCCCGCCCTCTTCGAGCTGGCCCGCCGCGAGCTCCTGCCCGCCGACTGGCGCGTGGTGGGCGCCGGGCGCGGCGAGTGGTCGCGCGAGGACTTCGTGCGCCACGTGCGCGAGGCCCTGGAGGAGTTCGGGCCGCGGCCGTCCGAGGGCCCCTGGGACGAGGTGGAGCAGCGCCTCATGGCCGCCGGCGGCGGCTTCGCCGTCGAGGACGCCGGCGAGCTGCCCGGCGTGCTCGAGCGGGCGCAGGAGGAGCTGGGCGGTTCCGCGCGCGTCGTGCACTACCTGGCGGTGCCGCCGTCGGCGTTCCTGCCGATGACGCGGGCGTTCGAGGCGCACGGCCTGGTCGAGGGCGCCACCGTCGTCTACGAGAAGCCCTACGGCACCTCCCTGGACAGCTTCGAGGAGCTGGACGCCGAGGTGCAGCGCGTCTGGGACGAGGAGCAGGTCTTCCGCATCGACCACTTCCTCGCCTTCGAGGCCATGCAGGACGTCATCCACGCCCGCTTCGCCAACCCGTGGCTGGCGGCGATCTGGAACCGCGAGCACGTCGCGCAGGTGCAGGTCGACGTCGCCGAGACCCTCGACGTCGCCCAGCGCGCCTCCTTCTACGACGCCACCGGCGCCTTCCTCGACATGATCGTCACCCACCTGTTCCAGATGGCGGCGACCGTGGCCATGGAACCGCCCGCCGACCTGGGCCCCGGCGCCCTGCAGGAGGCCCGCGACGCGGCGCTGGAGCGGTTCCGCCCGCTGCAGCCCGAGGACGTCGTGCTGGGCCGCTTCGACGGCTACCTCGACATCGACGGCGTGCCGGAGGACTCCACCACCGACACCCTCGCCGCCGCGCGCGTGTGGATCGACACCGACCGCTGGCGCGACGTGCCGTTCCTGCTGCGCAGCGGCAAGAAGATGGCCGCCGACGAGCAGCGCGTCACCCTGATGCTCAAGCCCGCGACCGAGGGCCCGTACGCGGGCACCGAGCTGGGCGAGCCCGCGGCCGTCAGCTTCTCCCTGCTGGAGGGCGGCGCGCTCGACGTGCGCCTGACCGTGCGCACCCCCGGCGTGGAGGGCGGGCTGTCCCAGGGCACCGCGACGCTGCCGCTGGACGGCCTGGACGGGCAGCGGGAGGCCCCGCCCTACACGCACCTCGTGCGCCACCTGCTCGACGGCGACCGCTCCCTGTTCACCGGGGTGCCGGGGCTGCGGGCGGCGTGGCGGGCCATCGAGCCCTTCGCCGCCGACCGGCCCGCCGTGCAGCCGTACGCGCCGGGCACCTGGGGCCCGGCCGAGGTGGACCGGCTGGCCGAGCCCGGCCGCTGGTTCCTGCGCTGAGCCGAGCCGCGCGCGCGACGAGGCCCCCACGACCGCGCGGTCGTGGGGGCCTCGTCCTCGTCCGGGACCGCTGCCGGGGGAGCGCTCAGAGCACCACGCAGGCGGCGGGGCGGCCCCAAGCCGCGACGGGCCGCACGAGCGCGCGGCCCGCGTCGCCCCAGCGGCCGTGGTGCAGCACGTGCACGAGGTGGCGCGGGGGGCAGCGGCGCGACAGCACGACCCCGGCCAGCAGCGCGGAGACCAGCGAGCAGACGACCACCGACTCCTGGCTCGTCGCCGCGCCGTAGACCGTCCACAGCAGCGCCGAGAGCTGGGTGAGGGCGAAGCCGGCGGGCGCGAGGCCGTTCAGCGGGGCGCCGGAGCTCAGCACCGTGCGCACCTGCGGCACCATCCGCACCAGCGAGACGACGGTGGCGGCGACCCCCACCGCGGTGGCGCCGGCCACGACGGCGGTCACGGCCACGGCCGCCGACCAGGCGCCCACCGCCAGGAGGGTCGGGCCCGGGCGCACGCCCAGGCGGCGGGCGGCCAGGACCGCGGTGAGCACCGCGCACGCCAGACCGGGCACGTTGGCGACCAGCTGGGCGGGGTCGAGCAGCATCAGGCCGTACGTCAGCCACGTCCCGGCGCCCAGCACGCCCAGGACGGTCGAGGGGTAGGACAGGCCGCTGGCGTCGGGGCTGCGCAGCAGCCGCAGGGCCTGGGGGACACCGGTGACGATGCCGATGGAGGCGGCCACGAGGCCGAGGGCGGAGATCAGCGGAGCGACGAGCACGTGCCTGTGCATCGGGCGCCGCGCCGGTGCCCCTGAGCCGGCTCCCCGGCGGCCCGGGTGTGGGGTCCGCCACACCCGGGCGGGTGCGCCGGGAGGTCAGCGTCGGGAGGTCAGCGCCGGCGCGCGCCGTCCACGCCGACGCCGTCCTGGCGGGGCAGCACGACGTGGTGCGGGGCGGCGGGGACCTGCCCGGCCCCGCCGGCCCCGCCCGCGTCCTCGACCCGCACCCGCGGCAGGGCCCGCGGGTGGCGGTCGCGCAGCAGCGCCACGAGCTCCTCGCGCACCGCGCAGCGCAGGTCGAACAGGCGCCCGGCGTCCGCGGCGCTGACCAGCACCCGCAGCCGCACGAACGAGCCGACGGCGTCGGTGACCTGCAGGGCGTACGTGCGCCCGTCCCAGTTCGGGTGCGCGGCCACGAACGACTCCAGGTGCTCGCGCACGCGGTCCACGGGCACGTCCCAGTCGACGTCGGCCTCGACCGCGCCGACCACCTCCGCGCTGCTGCGCGTCCAGTTCTGGAAGGGCGTCGTCGTGAAGTACGTCGAGGGCAGGATCAGCCGCCGCTGGTCCCACACGCGCACCACCACGTACGTCAGGGTGATGTCCTCGATGTTGCCCCACTCGCCCTCGACGACGACCACGTCGTCCACGCGCAGGCCGTCGGTGAAGGCGATCTGCAGGCCGGCGAACACGTTCGCCAGCGACGTCTGGGCGGCCAGGCCCGCCACCACCGACAGCAGCCCGGCGGAGGCCAGGACGCTGGCGCCCAGCCCGCGGGCGCCCGGGATCGTCAGCATCATCGAGGCGACCGCCACCACGACGATCGCCACGACGACGATCCGCTTGAGCAGCGTCACCTGGGTGCGGCGCTGGCGCGCGCGCCGGTTGTCGGCCACGCCCACGTCGTAGCGGCGCAGCAGGACGTCCTGGGCGGTGTTGACGGCCACGACGAGCAGCCAGGCCACCATCGCGACCACCAGCAGGCCGATGACCTGCAGCGTCGGGTCCCGCCAGTCGGCCGGGCGCGTGTATACCTGCAGCGCGGTGCGGGCCGCCAGCAGTCCCAGCAGCGCGGCCAGCGGGCGGCGTCCGCGCTGGCCGAGGCGGCAGAGGATCTCGCGGCGGCGGCCGAGGCGGCGCACCGCGAGGGCGGCCAGCTCGCCGACGGCGATGGCGACGGCGGCGGACACGGCGGCGACGGCGAGCGTCAGCCACACGGAGGTCTCGATCGTGGGCACGGGGTGCGGCTCCTGCGGGGTGTCGAGGGTGGACATCGACGTCCTGCGGACCGGCCCACCGTAGGGGCGCGCGGCGCGGGCCCGCAGCCCGGCGGCGGGGCCGTCCGGGTTCCCTGCACACGACCCGCACACCCGCCGGCCCGGCCACCGCTCAGCCCGGCAGCCACCCCACGCGCCCGGCCAGCGCGGCGTACCCGACGAAGGCCACCACGTCGATGGCGGTGTGCGCCACGACCAGCGGCGCCACCCGGCCCCAGCGCCGGTACACCTCGGCGAACACCAGCCCCATCAGGACGTTGCCGACGAAGCCGCCCAGCCCCTGGTACAGGTGGTAGGAGCCGCGCAGCAGCGCGCTGACCGCGAAGGCGGCGGGGACGCGGACGCCCAGCTGCGACAGGCGGTGCAGCAGGAAGCCCACGACGAGGACCTCCTCCAGGATCCCATTGCCCGCGGCGTTCAGGACCGCCACGGGCACCGTCCACCAGGCGCCCGACAGCGACGAGGCCTGCACCTGGGTGTTCGCGCCGACGGCGACCGCCCCCAGGTACAGCAGCAGCCCGCAGCCGCCGATCACCGCGGCCAGGCCCAGGCCGCCCAGCAGGTCGCGGCCCGGCCGGGTGCGGTCGAAGCCCACCGTGCGCAGCGACCCGCCCTCGCGGGCCAGCAGGTAGGCCACGAGCAGGACCGGGGCCAGCAGCTGGGCGATCCGCACGAGCTGGAACGCCAGGTCCAGCCACGGCCGGTCGGGCGCGTAGCTGCCCAACACCGTCGACGTCTGCGCGTTCAGCGGCACCGGGGCCGTCAGCGCCCCCACCAGGCTCACCAGCGCCCGCACCCCGCTCAGGCCCAGCGAGACGGCGAAGACGGCCACGACCTCCCACACGAGCAGCCGCCGCTCGCGCGGGTCGGTGACGACCTCGACCCCCCGCACCGCTCCGCCCCCGCGCCGGCGCGCCCTCAGGCGCCCAGGTGGCGCAGGACCGCCTCGTGCAGCAGCCCGTTGGTGGCCACGGCGTCCCCGCCGTGCGGGCCGTCCACGCCGGCGCGGGAGGTGAACCGGCCACCGGCCTCGGTGACGATCGGCACGAGGGCCGCCATGTCGTGCAGCGCCAGCTCCGGCTCGGCGGCCACGTCGACGGCGCCCTCCGCCAGCAGCGTGTACGACCAGAAGTCCCCGTAGGCGCGGGTGCGCCACACCCGCCGCGACAGCGCCAGGACGTCCTCCAGGCGCCCGGCCTCCTCCCAGCCGGTGAGGGAGGAGTACGAGAACGAGGCGTCGGCCAGGTCCGCGACCGAGCTGACGCGGATCCGGGTGGCCGAGGACAGGCTGCGGCCCGTCCACGCCCCCGACCCCTTCGCCGCCCACCAGCGCCGCTGCAGCGCCGGCGCCGAGACCAGCCCGACCACGGGCTCGCCGTCGTCGAGCAGCGCGATGAGGGTCGCCCACACCGGCACCCCGCGCACGAAGTTCTTCGTCCCGTCGATCGGGTCCACGACCCACTGCCGCTGCCCGTGCCCGACGAGGCCGAACTCCTCGCCCAGCACGGCGTCGCGGGGGCGGGTGCGGGCCAGCTGCGCGCGCACGACCTCCTCGGCCGTGCGGTCCGCGTCCGTGACGGGCGTCAGGTCCGGCTTGGTGTCCACCGCGAGGTCCTGGGCGCGGAAGCGGGCCGTCGTCACCGCGTCCACCTGGTCGGCGACGACGTGCGCCAGGCGCAGGTCGTCGTCGTAGCGGACCGCGCGGGCGGGGGGACTGGCGGGGACCGTCACGCCGCGAACCTACCGCCCGCGCGGACCGGGACCTCCGGCCCGTCCAGGTCCCTCCCAGGTGCGCCGACGATGATGGGGACGGAGCACGAGCGCGCGCGAGGGGGACGGATGACGCAGGTCGGCCACGAGCGGGACGCCGCGGCGCCCCGGCGCCCGGAGCACCTGTCCGCCCTGCCGGTGACCCCCCGCGCCCGCGGGCTGCTGATGACCGTCGGCGGGCTGGTCGGTCTCGTGGCGGCGTTCACCCTCACCGTCGAGCGGATCCGGCTGGCCCTGGACCCCTCCTACGTGCCCAGCTGCTCCTTCAACCCGGTGCTCAGCTGCGGCTCGGTCATGGTCACCGAGCAGGCGCGGGTGTTCGGCTTCCCCAACCCCCTCATCGGCATCGCCGCCTTCACCGTCACCACGACGCTGGGGGTGCTGCTCCTGTCGCGCGTGGCGCTGCCGCGCTGGGTCGAGCGCGGGCACCTGCTCGGCGTGAGCCTCGGCGCCGTCTTCGTGGTCTGGCTGATCAGCCAGAGCCTGTGGTCGATCCGCGCGCTGTGCCCGTACTGCGTCGTCGTGTGGGCGGTCGTGGTGCCGCTGTTCTGGACGAGCCTGGCCGACGCGCTGGACCGCTCCCTGCTGCCCGTCCCGGCGGCCCTGCGGCCGCTGGCGCGCGCCGTCGTCGACTACCGGCTGCTACTGGTGCTGCTGACGTACGTGGCGGTCGCCGCCGCCGTCGGGCAGGCGTTCTGGGCGTACTGGAGCTCGCTGCTCTGAGCCCGCCGCGGCGGCCTCAGCGCGCCCGGCCCGCCCGCTCCTCGCGCTCGCCGCGGTCCTCCTCGCCGCGGCGGGCGGCCAGCAGGCGGCGGAAGGACGCCAGCCGCGCCGGGCCCGCTGCCCCCGCGCGCCCGGCGGCCACCCACGCGTCCAGCGCGCAGTCCGGCTCGTCGTGCGTGCACCCGCGCGGGCACTCCCGCTCGCCCGGCGCCAGGTCGGGGAAGGCCGCCAGCACGGCGCCGGGCTCCACGTGCGCCAGCCCGAAGGAGCGCACGCCGGGGGTGTCCACGACCCAGCCGCCGCCGGGCAGCGCCAGCATCGCCATCGACGTCGACGTGTGCCGCCCGCGCCCGGTCACGGCGTTCACCGCGCCCGTGGCGCGCCCCGCGTCCGGCACGAGCGCGTTGACCAGCGTCGACTTGCCCACCCCCGAGTGCCCGACGAGCACGCTGGTGCGCCCCGCCAGGCGCTCGCGCACCGCGTCCAGCCCGGCCAGCGCACCGTCCTCGCGGCGGGTCACCACGGCGTCCAGGCCCAGCGGCGCCCACGTGGCCAGCACCTCCGCGGCCGGTCGCAGGTCGCCCTTGGTCAGGCACAGCAGGGCGTCCATGCCCGCGGTGTACGCCGCGACCAGGCAGCGGTCCACCAGCCGCGAGCGCGGCTCGGGGTCGGCCACGGCCGCCACGACGACGAGCTGGTCGGCGTTGGCGACGACCACCCGCTCCACCGGGTCGGTGTCGTCCGCGGTGCGCCGCAGCACCGTGCGCCGCTCCTCGATCCGCACGATCCGCGCGAGGGTGTCCACCCGGCCGGAGGTGTCGCCCACGAGGGCCACCCGGTCGCCGACGACCACGCCCGTGCGGCCCAGCTCGCGCGCGCGCATCGCCGTGACCCGCCGCCCGCCCGGGTCGTCCCCGGCCGCCGCGGGCCCGGTGACCAGGCACGTGGAGCGGCCGCGGTCCACGGCCACCACCAGCGCCGGCACGGCGTCGGCGTGCGCGGGGCGCTCCTTGGTGCGCGGGCGCGAGCCCTTCGAGGGGCGCACCCGCACGTCGTCCTCGTCGTAGCGGCGCTGGCGCGCGGGACGGGCCACGGGCGCCCTCAGCGCCCGGCCGGCGCGCCGGCCCCGCCGCCCGGCCCGCCCACGTCGCCGCCGGCGAGCATCCCCGCCCACATGCCGGGGAAGTCCGGCAGCGTCTTGCGGGTCGTGGCCACGTCCTCCACGAGCACCCCCCGCACGCGCAGGCCCAGCACCGCGGCCGCGGTCGCCATCCGGTGGTCGTGGTACGTGCGCACCACGCCCCCGTGCAGGGGGCGCGGGCGCACCAGCAGCCCGTCGGCGGTCTCCTCCGCGTCCCCGCCCAGCGAGTTCACCTCGGTGACCAGCGCCTTCAGCCGGTCCGTCTCGTGCCCGCGCAGGTGCGCGATCCCGCGCAGCCGCGACGGCGAGCTGGCCAGCGCCGCCAGCGCCGTGATGACGGGTGCCAGCTCCCCGGCCTCGTGCAGGTCCAGGTCCAGCCCGTACAGCTCGTCGCCGCCCTCCACGAGCAGCCCGTCGCGGTCGAGCGTCACGTCGGCGCCCATCTGGTCCAGCACGTCGCGCAGCAGGTCGCCCGCCTGCGTCGTGGACTGGGGCCAGCCGGGCACCCGCACCCGGCCGCCCGTCACGGCCGCCGCGGCCAGGAACGGGCCCGCGTTGGACAGGTCCGGCTCCACCTGCACGTCCAGGGCGTTGACGGTGCCCGGCTCCACGGCCCAGCGGCCCGGGACGGCGTCGTCGACGACCACGCCGACGTCGCGCAGGACCTCCACCGTCATCCGCACGTGCGGCTCGCTGGGCAGCGGCGGGCCCTCGTGGACGACCTCCAGGCCCTCGCGGGTGCGCGCCCCCACCAGCAGCAGCGCCGAGACGAACTGGCTGGAGGCCGAGGCGTCGATGCGCACCGTGCCGCCGCGCAGGCCGCCCGCCGGGCCGCTCACCTCGAACGGCAGCGTGCCGCGGCCGCCGTCGTCGACCACCGCGCCGAGCTGGCGCAGGCCGTCCACCAGCGCGGCCATCGGGCGCTCGCGGGCGCGCTCGTCGCCGTCGAAGCGCACCGGCTCGCCGGCCAGGGCCGCCACGGGCGGCAGGAAGCGCATGACGGTGCCGGCCAGGCCGCAGTCGACCCGCCCGCCGCCGCGCACGGGCGCCGGGCGCACCACCCAGTCGTCGGGGCCGGCGCCGGACTCCTCGCGCGCGGCCGGGTCCGGGCAGCCCTCCTGCACGTCGGCGCCGAGCTGGCGCAGCGCGTCGGCCATCAGCCGGGTGTCGCGCGAGACGAGCGGGTCGCGCAGCAGGGAGGGGCGGTCGGCGAGGGCCGCGACGACGAGGTAGCGGTTGGTCAGCGACTTCGACCCGGGCACGCGGACCACGGCGTCCAGGGGGCCGTCCGCGGTGGGGGCGGGCCACAGCTCGCCGGCGGCGCCCGGCGTCGTCGCCGGGGAGGTGCCGGGGGAGGTGCTCGCGGGGGTCGGTCGAGGCGCGGGTGAGGGCGTCACCGCACCATCCTGGCAGCCGTCCCCGACACCT
Organism: Kineococcus terrestris; assembly: GCF_041020755.1. NCBI lineage: Bacteria > Bacillati > Actinomycetota > Actinomycetes > Kineosporiales > Kineosporiaceae > Kineococcus > Kineococcus terrestris. The sequence continues at coordinate 51,217 of NZ_JBEUEI010000026.1, forward strand.
CCCACCCGGCTCCCGCTCGTCCGGCGGGGGGCGGGAGGGGCCGGGCGGGCGCCTCAGGCGACCTTGGCGGCGGCCAGCTGCAGCTCGCGGCGGCCGGCGTGCGCGGCGCGGCCGGCCTCGCGGGCGGCCAGCTTCGCGGCGCGCTTGGCGTCGCGGCCGGCGCGCTGCGAGCGCCACAGCGCCCCCGGCTTGCCGGCGGTGTCCACGGCGGCCAGCAGGGCGCCGCCGAGCAGGCCGACGTCCTTGAGGAAGTCCTCCAGGACCCCGGCGCGCACGGCCTTGTCCTTCTCCGTCCAGAACGGGTGGGCGACGTAGGCGGTGGGGGCGGCCGTGACCACGAGGGCGATCGAGGCCAGGCGCGGTGCCCGGCCCAGGGCCAGCAGCACGCCGGCGCCGGCCATCACCGCGCCGTTGAGGCGCACCAGCAGCACCGGGTCGTCGGGCAGGCCCAGGCCGGTCGCCGCGTCGGTGATCGGCTCGGCGGCCGGGGCGATGTCGGCGGCGCCCCGGACCTGGTCGATGCCGGTCTTGACGAAGGCCGCGGCGAGCATCGGGCGGGCAAGGCGTCGCACCAGAGTCATGGGAGTTGCCTACCGCATCGGGGTGATCACCGCACGGGGGAGGGGCGGGGGACCGCAGGCAGCGGCGAGCACTCGACCCGCACCGGGCGCAGGTGCTCGTCCAGCAGGACGAGGTCGGCCAGGGCCCCCGGCGCGAGGCGGCCGGCGTCGCGCAGGCCGAGCGCGCCGGCGGGCACCGAGGTCAGCGCGCGCACGAGCTCCGGCAGCGCGAGGCCGGCGGCCGCCCCGACGCGCAGCGCGCGGTCCTGGGTCAGCGTGGAGCCGGCCAGCACCGCGGTGCCCGCCACGACCGCGCGCCCGCCGCCGACGTCCACCTCCACGCCCCCCAGGCGGTAGCGCCCGTCCGCGGCGCCCGCCGCGGCGACGGCGTCGGTGACCAGCGCCACCCGGCCGGGGGCCGCGGCCAGCAGGAGCCGGGCCACGAGCGGGTGCACGTGCTCGCCGTCCAGGACCAGCTCGCACACCACGCGCGGGTCGGCCGCCGCGACCGGCACGGGGCCGGGGTCGCGGTGGTGCACGCCCGGCACGGCGTTGAAGGCGTGCGTCAGCAGCCGCGCCCCGGCGTCGAAGGCCGCCCGGGCCGCGTCCGCGCCGGCGTCGGTGTGCCCGAGGGCGACGACCGCGCCGGCGTCCAGGAACCGGGCCGCCGCCCGCGCCGCCCCCGGCCGCAGCGGGTCCAGGGTCACCTGGCGCAGCGTCCCGCGGGCGGCGCGCACGAGCCGCTCGACGGCCTGCGGGGCCGGGTCGCGCAGGTGCCGCTCGGCGTGCGCGCCGCGGCGGGCCGCGCCGAGGAACGGGCCCTCCAGGTGGCTGCCGAGCAGGTGCGGGGCCCCGGGCAGGAGGTCGGCCACCCCGGCCAGGCGGCCCGCGAGGACGTCGACGTCGTCGGAGACGAAGCTGACCACCCCGCGCGTGGTGCCGTGCGCGCGGTGCAGCTCCGCGGCGGCCAGGACGGCGTCCGGGCCGTCCTCGTGCGCGTGCCCGCCGCCGCCGTGCCGGTGCAGGTCGACGAAGCCCGGCACCAGCCACGCCCCGGCGGCGTCGACGACCTCCGCGCCGCGCGCGTGCGCGCGCCAGCCGCCGCCCGCGCCGACGGCCGTGACGCGCCCGCCGCCGGCGGCCGCCCACCCGTCCTCGCGGACCGGGCCGCCCAGGCCGTCCAGCAGCCGGGCGCCGTGCACGACGAGCGGCCCGGCGCCGACCCGCACCCGGGCGCTCACGCGGGAGCCCGGCGGCGCGGTGGCCGGGCGGGCGTGGTGGGCGCAGCGGGCACGGCGTCCTCCGGGCGGGTCGGCGAGGTCCCGACGCTAGGGGCGCGGGCCGGTGCCGGGCGGCCGGGCGCGCCGGGGGGCCGCGTGTCGCACCCGGGTGCTGGACTGTCCCCATGTGCGGCCGCTACGCCCTGCGCCGGGACCTGGACGACCTCGTCGAGGAGTTCGAGGTGGACGACGACACGCTCTCCGGGGCGCCGGAGGGGACGGTGACGCGCTCGCTGAACACCGCGCCCACCACCACCCCGCCCGTCGTGCTCGAGCGCGCCCGCAAGGAGGACCCGGACGGCCCGCCGACGCGGTCCCTGCGGGCGCTGCGCTGGGGCCTGGTGCCCGGCTGGTCCAAGGACGCCACCGGCGGCCCGCGGATGGTCAACGCCCGCGTCGAGACCCTGCTGGACAAGCCGTCGTTCTCCCGCGCGGCCCTGGCCCGCCGCTGCCTGGTCCCGGTGGACGCCTGGTACGAGTGGCAGGTCAGCCCCGTGGAGCCGCCCGCCGGCGGCAAGCCGCGCAAGCAGCCGTTCGCCGTCGGCGCCCGCGACGGCTCCGTCCTCTCCCTCGGCGGGGTGTACGAGTTCTGGCGCGACCCGCAGCGCGCCGACGACGACCCGGCCCGCTGGCTGGTGTCCTTCGCGATCGTCACCAAGGCCGCCGAACCGGGCCTGGACCGCCTGCACGAGCGCATGCCGCTGGTCGTGCCGCGCGACCTGCGCGACGCCTGGCTCGACCCGGCCCTGGACGAGCGCGAGGACGTCGAGGCGCTGCTGGACGCGGTGCCCGGCGACCTGTTCGAGCACTTGCTGGACGCCCACCCCGTCTCCCGCCGGGTGGGCGACGTGCGCGCGAAGGACGAGCACCTGCTCGACCCCGCCGCGCCGGAGGAGCTGGAGGGCGTCGTCGACCTGCGCACCGGTGAGCTGCTGGGCGCCTGAGCGCCCGCCCGCGCCGGAACAAGCCCCCGCGGGGGCGTGTTGGGACGGTCATGCTGCTGGCACTGCGAACCCCGGCCGCGCCGGGCGTCCCGGGCGCGGCGGACCGGACCGCCCCGGCGGGGACCCGCCCGCCGCGGGACCCCGCTCGCCGCACCGCGCCGGGCCCGGCGGGCCGCCCCCGCACCGGCCGCGCCGGGCTCCGCGGACGCCCCGGAGCCCCCCAGCGTCTAGGCTCGGCCGCGATGACCGAGCAGACCTCGCGGGCCCCGTCGGAGGAGACCGCGGACGACCGGGCCGCGCGCTTCGAGCGCGACGCGCTGCCCTTCCTCGACCAGCTGTACTCCGCGGCGCTGCGCATGACGCGCAACCCCGCCGACGCCGAGGACCTGGTCCAGGACGCCTTCGCGAAGGCCTACGCCGCCTTCCACCAGTACGCGCCGGGCACCAACCTCAAGGCCTGGCTGTACCGGATCCTCACCAACACGTACATCAACACCTACCGCAAGAAGCAGCGCGAGCCGCAGCAGTCGCACTCGGACGAGATCGAGGACTGGCAGCTCGCGCGGGCGGAGTCCCACACGTCCTCCGGCCTGCGCTCGGCCGAGACCGAGGCGCTGGACCACCTGCCGGACACCGACGTGAAGCGGGCCCTGCAGCAGGTGCCGGAGGACTTCCGGATGGCGGTGTACCTCGCCGACGTCGAGGGCTTCGCCTACAAGGAGATCGCCGAGATCATGGGCACCCCCATCGGGACGGTGATGTCCCGCCTGCACCGCGGCCGTCGCCAGCTGCGCGAGCTGCTGCGCGACTACGCCGTCGACCGCGGGGTGTCGGGGGCCGTGCGGGAGACGGAGGGCGCGTCGTGAGCGGGACCACCGAGGGCACGCAGGAGTCGCGGGAGCACGCCGTCGACCGCTGCCGGGAGGTGCTGGACCGGGCGTTCGAGTACCTGGACGGCGAGATGGCCGACCTGGACTGCGACCGGCTGCGCTCGCACCTGGCCGAGTGCGCCAGCTGCGTGCAGCAGCTGGCCGAGGACGAGCAGCTCAAGCGGGCGATCCGCGACGGCTGCCCGTGCGAGAGCGCGCCGGAGCAGCTGCGCGCGCGGATCCTCGTGCAGATCACCGAGGTGCGCGCCGTCATCTCCTGACGGCCGCCCCCGCCGTTGACGGCCGCCCCCGCAGCGCCACCGGCACGACGAGGGGCCCCGGCGCGCGCGGGCCGGGGGCCCCCGGCGTGGGGGGCCCGGGGGGGTCCCCGCGCGCGGCTGTCGAGGGGGGTGGGGTGGGGGTTTGTGTTGGTGGTC